>JBNKLQ010000060.1:0-25883 GCA_050292445.1 Promineifilaceae bacterium (SeqCode)
AAAAAGGATAGGGGGATACTTACGGCCGTTTCTTACCTTGGTATTAGTATCTTTTATCTATCCCAAAGCTTTTTGTTATTTTTTGCGTAACAATTCAGGTGCGATGCACTTGTCCTAGCATGAAGTGTAACAAAACTCGCTATAGAAAGTGTCTCCACCTTTGCACCTTCTGATTTATTTGCCTTCTTTGCGCCAAAAATCCTCCTTATGTAAAAGCCAAAAAGAATTTTTGAATTAGAATGAGCGCGCATTGGCTTTAACTTGAGCAAACCACCGAGAAATCGCGCTTCGTGTTTCAAAATACTTTCTGTGGTTTGCTTAATCAACTGAATCTTCACTTGTCTCTCGCCCGTGCCAGAGGAAATGTGAAAGTCATGATGAAAATCATGTGGGTTTGATGCTGGAGTTTACTTTTGGGCGGGTTAATGTTTTGGGTAAGCTATAAGCGTAATTGGACCGGGTTTATGATCGCAGGCCGCTTGGCTTGCAGGAGGCGAGTGATGAAGGTCAGATACGCTTTAATCGTCGATGTCCTGGTTTTGCTAGCTGTAGCCATTGGCTGCTTTTTTGATATGAGATGGGTGCACAATATGCTGGGCATTTACCATGCCCCGGATTCTGTCTTTTTCTGCCAGCTGTTGGGTGCGGCCATTTTTGGTCTGGCGCTGCAAAATTGGCTGGTGCGCAAGATTGATGATTTGGAGAGGCTGCGCATTATTTTGTTGGCCAATTTTGTAGGGCATGGTGCGGCATTTCTTATCATTTTGGCTAATAAGCTGAACGGTGCTGGGGATGTTACTGCCTGGCTAGCGGTTGGTTATACATTAGTTGCCACGCTGTCATTTGGCTACTTTTTAGACCGGCCCCGATTGCAATCACAATCTCAATCTCGCCACGCCTGAACGGCCGTATCCTTCATCATTAAGCAACAGTGCAGATGGACGCACCCGCGTCTCATCTGCATTGTTGGTCGTAGGTGGATACTGTTTGGGCAACGGCCGTTTGACTCCACGAAATAATCTCATGGCTCCCCTGCAATTTTTCTCCCATTGGCAGCAGATTCGTGCCGATCTGCTGGCTGTCCTCGATAAATTCAACGATGAAGATTTAGCGTTCGTGCCTTTTGCTGGGTCCTGGCCGGTCGGGCGCATCATGCTGCATATTGCTGATGCCGAAGAGGGTTGGTTTCGTTACGCTGTCAGGCGGGAGCTAGACCGCTGGCCGGAACCGTATCAACTTAAAGATTATCCTACAATTGAAGCCATAAAATCTGTGCTGCTTACTGTGCATGAGCAAACTGAAGCGTATCTAAGAACATTGACTGAGGCAGATCTGACACAGCTTGTTGAGCTACCGTGGGGTGAAAGCGCGCCATTGCTCTGGATCATTTGGCACGTGGTTGAACATGAAATTCACCACCGTGGTGAACTTTCTTTTGTTCTTGGCCTGTTGGGTCGGGAAGGGTTAGACGTTTAGTAAGTTCCATCTTCCTGTAAACGGTGTAGTTGATTCGCCTAAAATCTCCGAACGTGATAGAAAAACGCATAGAAATTCTATTGAAAATCCGGTTAAGGAAGGTCGCATGAACCGTACAACATTTGCTTCAATTTTACAGGAACATTTTACACTTAATCTATCAGATTATTTGGCCACGCTGCGGCAGATGGTAGACATTAACAGTTTTACCGCGTATGCGGCCGGCGTGAACGAATTGGGCCAGGTGACGGCCGAGCTATTTGCTCAACTTGGTTTTCGGGCTGAGTTTGTCCAGTCGGCCATCGCCCACTATGGTAAACATTTAGTGCTGACGCGAAACGGCCGTACCAAAAAAACCATCGGCCTCGTCTCCCATTTGGACACTGTCTTCCCTGCCCACGAAGAAGAGCGCAACAATTTTCGCTGGCGAGAAGAGGAAGATCGCATCTATGGACCCGGCACCGTCGATATCAAAGGCGGTACAGTCCTCATCTACATGATGCTGGATGCTTTGCGCACGCACGCGCCAGAACAATTTGATGTTGTCAACTGGGTTATCCTGGTCGATGCTTCTGAAGAAGCCGAGGCAGAGGATTTTGGTCGGCTGTGTATTGAGCGGCTGGAGGGGCCCGATACGCTAGGTTGCCTCATCTTTGAAGGCGGCAGCAAGGTGGAAGATACGTATCAGGTGGTGGTGGCCCGCAAAGGCATGGCCATCTTCCAGGTGAAAACGGAAGGGCGTGCTTCCCATGCTGGCAGCTTCCACCCCAACGGAGCCAATGCCGTGGTGCAGATGGCCCATACCATTTTGAAGCTGGCAGCCATAACCGATTACCAGCGCGACGTGACGGTTAACGTAGGCACGATGCGAGGTGGTGTTGTCACCAATCGCGTGCCGCACGAAGCGGAATCCTGGCTGGAGATGCGTACGTTTAAGCCAGAGATTTTTGCCGAAACAGTGGAGCAGATTCTGGGGCAAAATGGTGATGCGGACGTGGTTAGCTCGGTCGATGGTTACAGTTGTTCCGTTGATGTGAATCTGTACCGTAAAACACCGCCCTGGGCACGCAACGAAGCGACTGACCGTCTGTTTGAGGTGTGGCGGGAAACTGGGGCTGAATTAGGCTTTACTGTGTTGCCAGAAGAGCGTGGTGGTTTAAGCGACGGCAATCATTTTTGGCAGCGTATTCCTGCTATCGACGGCTTGGGGCCATCCGGCGGTAACGCCCACTGCTCAGAGCGCAGCGAGGATGGCAGCAAGGACCAGGAGTTTGTACTGGTAAGTTCATTTGTGCCGAAAGCAACGTTGAATACGATGGCGGTATTACGTTTAATTGGAGCATTTGATGAGTCGGCGTAAAGAAAGGCGAGGTGGTATGGGCATAATTGGCTGGCTGTTAGTTGGTTTGTTGGTGGTAGGGGGAACGGCCGTTTACTTTGGCAATCGTTGGGTAGGCAGAAGCGCCGACGCGCTACTCTACCCCCGGCGCACCCAGCCTAGTCAAACCCCAGCCGACTTGGGTATGACGGCCGAAACCGTCCGTATACCTGTGGATGGCATTGAGCTGGTCACCTGGTTTATTCCGCCTACAGAAGCGGTCAACGGGGCTACGCTGATTTATGTGCATGGCTTTGGCGGCAATCGCGGAGCGCTGCTGGAGCAGGTGGCCGCAATGCACGAGGTGGGTTATGGGGCCTTGGTGCTGGAGATGCGCAATCACGGTGAAAGTGGCGAGGCCATCACCACCTGGGGGCCTGCCGAAGCCAACGATGTTATAGCTGCCTATAACTATCTGCTTACCCGTTCAGAAGTTGATCCAGGCCGGATTGGCCTGGTGGGCAAGTCGATGGGTGGGGCAGCAGTGACCCTGGCAGCGGCGCAACTGCCTGATTTGGCCGTGCTGGTGTTGGAAAGTACCTACAGTAGCTTTGAGGAAAATCTGCCAAATATTCTGCCCGGCATTGCTCGTGCCCCTGGTTTTTTGGCACCCTATGTTTTTAATCGCATGGACGCAGCCACCACGGAGCCGCTGACCGAAATTCTTCCGGTCGAAACGGTAACAGAGTTAAACGTGCCGCTGCTTGTTGTTCACGGCGAGCGGGACCAACTGGTGCCCACGGAGCAGGGCCGGGCTATCTTTGCAGCGGCCAACGAACCGAAGCAACTGTATACGGTACCTGGCGCGGGCCATCTGGATATTTTTACGGTTGATCCAGCCACATTTACAATGCAAATGCGTGCTTTTCTGGCGGAATATCTGCCATGAGTCTATCTTGTGAACCGAACCATGAAGAAAAAAGGACGCTGATACGCCTGATCTCCCTGATCAGGCATATCAGGGTAATCTGCGTCCTATTCTTACAGGAAGGAGTAGGAAGGAACGATGTCTTATAATCGACTGGGTACATTGGCAGCAGGGGTGTTGGGATTGGGTTGGCTGGTAGCGGTTGGCGTGAATTTGGGCGTCTGGTTCCCGATGATTCGGGAACTGCCGCCGGGCTTCTGGGATGATAGCGATCTTTTCCTGACCTTTGTGCGGGACAATGCCATTTCCTGGCAAATATTCCACATTGGGGCGACGGTTGGGCTGTGTGCGGCCGTTTTCCTTGTGGGGCTATTGGCAGAGTTGGGGGAAGGAGACGGCCGTACTCGCGCCTTCACTACGTTGGGCACCGTGGGGGCCGTTTTCGGGTTGGTTGCCAGCCTGATCGATCAGCTGGGCACACCAGTTGTAGCTCGCTTTTCTCTGGGCAATCCGCTGTTTGTGGCTCAAATATGGGACTACATGGAACCGATTCGGGATTCTGGCCTTAAAACGATTAGCTTTGCTTTTATGGGGCTGTGGCTCATCTGGCTGGCAGGCAAGCTCATCATAGATTCTCGGTGGTTGGGCCAATTTACCCTGGCCACGGGCATTGCCCTCACGCTGTTGGCAATTGTGGAGATGCTGGTGCCGCCGCCGTTAGCTTACACCGTTGGTGAGACGGGCATTGGTGGATTGGCTGTGCTGCTGATTCCGATTTGGGGTTTGTGGCTGGCACGCTGGTTTTGGCAGCGGGAGCTGGTAGATTTAGAGAAAGAAATTGGGTAATTGGGTAATGGAGAGGATCAAAGATTTTGCTGATTTAGGGGTAGCGCGATTTGGTTAGACAATTGCAAACGGCCGTTCGCTTTTTAGCACGATTGGTTACCGGGTTGGTTGCCCTGGCGACACTAACCGCCAGCATCTAGCCACCTAAGGAAAAATTATGAACCTCGATTGGGACGCACTCTTGCAGGACTGTATTGATTTTACACAGCGGTTGATTCAGACGCCAAGTATGCCGTTTGAGGAAGCGCAGCTGGCGGAGCTGGTTGCTGCTGAATTGCAAAAGCTGAATTTTGATCAGGTGTGGATTGATGAGATAGGGAATGTCAACGGCCGTATCCGAGGCACCGATCCTGCTTTGGGGGCTCTGGTTTTAAATACGCATCTCGATCACGTCGATCCAGGCGATCCCAGCCTGTGGTCTGTGCCGCCATACAGCGGTACCATCGTCGATGATCGCATCGTGGGCCGTGGGGCCTGTGACATCAAAGGGCCGTTGGCGGTGCAAGCATACAGCATGGCGGCACTGTTGCGCATGGGCGTGCGTCCTCGGCGGGATGTGGTCTTTAGCGGCGTCGTGCAGGAGGAAATTGGCGGTGCGGGGGCCATTCACTGGGTGGAAAATCTGGATTATGCCGTGGATTTGGTGGTGTTGGGTGAGCCATCGGACAACAAGATTGCCCTGGGTCATCGTGGCATTGCCCAGATGTGGGTGCAGTTTAACGGCCGTTCCGTTCATGCCAGCGTACCGGAAAAAGGGGTCAATCCCAACTACGCTCTGGCCCAGTTTATCCAGGATGTACACACGGCAAAAAGCGAGCTGAAGGCGCATGAGCTGCTGGGGCCAACCACCGTTTCGCCCACCATTATCGAAGTCGATACCAAAAGCCCCAACGTGACGCCTGCCTGGACTCGCGTTTGCCTCGATTTCCGTACCGCCAGCGAGAGTTACCAAAGTTTGCGTGCCTTTGTGCAGCGCGTGGCCGGTGATCAGCCTATTGTGCTAGAAGATGCCATGTGCAGTACACCTGAGCCCTTCCCCGACGCCGAGGAGACGATCTACGGTTACTACACCCCGCCCACCGACGAAAAAGTGCAGCGTTCCCAATCGCTCATCAGCCAGGGCATGGGGCGTGAGGCCGAGTTAGGCAGCTACCAGTTTGCGACAGACGGCCGTCACTTTGTGCCTCACGGGTTAACGATGATTGGCTATGGCCCCAGCCTGGAAGGCCAGGCGCATGTGGTGGACGAGTACATCGCCATCCCCAAAATGCTAGAGAGCTTGCGCGGCCACGTTGAGTTGTTAAAAAATTTCTAATTGATTTTGCAGGAGGGCAAGATGAATTGGAAGGTGGGCTGGCAGCGTAAAGATGTGATTGTTAATGGTTGGAAGCAATGAGGATTCTTCGTGCGCTTATCAGAGTGTGGGTTTTTGTGAAGAGCATTTCCAACAGGGACGTTTGGTTCTCTCAATTTAGGGAGATAGTGGGCTTTAGTGGTGAGCGGCCGTTGCCGAAGCCAGAGCCGAATACCGCACAGATTAATTTCCCCGGAAACTACTTTCCAGGGCGTTCGCACATCTGAAAGTTTCCGGGGAAATTACGTCGGCGTAATCGTTTTGCTGTAAATGTGATACCTTTGCACTGTTTTCATCCCTGCTTTTTCGTATAGGCGCGGCGCATTAGTCGGACTTCCCGAATCAACACTAAGCTGCACCTTTTTGATGCCCCGGTCGTAAAATGCGCCAAAAGAGTGCTGTAACAGCGCCAAACCGATGCCATGTCCACGCCAATTGCGCCGCACCCCTAAATGATCAATCAGGCCACAATCACTCTCTGGCAAATAAAAGTTGAGGGAAACGCCCACGACATCTTCTTCGTGGCAAGCTAAAAACCACAAGGTTGGATCAAAGCGTTCGGTGTTTAGGCTCATTCGTTTAGACCAGGCAGCAAACGTCAAAGGTTTGGAATAGCCTTTGTCCAGGGAGGCAGCTTCATCTGTTTCGTAGGTGGTTTGTTCGTCTTGGTTGGGGAGGAACGGCCGTACCCCAATTTCCTCTGGCCAAACCGCAGCATGTGGCGGCACTTTCATCTCAATTTCCATCATGAGAAACGTTAAACCGCGCTCATAACCGGCCTCGGTAAAAATCTGCTGGTTTTGCGAATTTTTGCCGCTCACCTGGGCAATGAGTTGTGTGTCGGTTGCCAGATTGGCTTCCAATGAGGTCAGAAGCTGTCTGCCAATTTCAGAAGATGAGGGGGTTGGGGTGAGGTAAAGTTGGGTGGCGTATTTCGTGGGGTGATACGGCCGTATCTCCGCATACCCTACAAGCTGATCAGCGGTAGAAAAGGCAATTTGACTGTGTTCACTCAGTGAAAAATCAGGCGCTTGCCAGCGTTGGCGCAAATCCTCAACGGAAAGCAGCGCATGACCAAAATCGGCGATGTTTTGCTGGACGATTAAATTGTAGACAATATCCAGGTCAAACAAAGTGACAGAACGTAGCTGAAACTGCTTATTTCTCATAGCCAAAACCGAACCCTACTCAAACACCATTTAGACGAGTTTGCAATTCAACCAGCCAACGTCCCGCGTCGGCTGCAAGCTCTGTTCGGCGGCAGGATTTACCTATTAGGTGCGAGACTAGACTTTGCAACTCGTTTTGAGTTACTCCAGCCTGTACAAGATAAGAAGAGACTCCACCGTATTTCTGTTCGAGATACTCTATTGTTTCCAGCATTACTTCAGGATTCTTATAAAGGGTCTTCGTATAAGTTGGCTGGATGTACATGTTGCTAATTGCATAGTCCTCAGCAACAACCTGCCTGTCAACACCTGCTAGTAAAAGTAGAAATGCGGCAATAATTCCGGTGCGATCACGACCTTGATGGCAATAAAACAGCACTGGCCCTTCTTTAGTTGCGTTTGCAATCTGTTTCACAGCTATACCTATATTTTTTTGAAATCGGTCGAGCATCCAACGATATATTTCTACGTGTGACTTCATGCTATTGAGTTTCTCAATTCCATCCTCATCGTCTTCATTTACGAATGGCGTGTTGAAATATTTTGGATAGCGAGTTCGGTCACCTGGTTGTGCAAATGGGGGTGGAGCAATTTCAAGCTCATACGGCGACCTCAAGTCTATGATCGTTTTGATACCATAAGAAATAAGCGCATCTTTTCCCCCCACTGAGAGTCTATCACCGACGTTATCAGCACGAACAAATGCGTGGAACCGCGTGTTGCCACCAAGACTGGTGTTAAATCCTCCCATATCCCGAATGTTGTAACAAGAATCCCACAATAGATGACGTTTTTCTTGAATATTCATTGTTGCAAACTCCTAAAGTGAAGGCGTAAGTTGTTTTCCTGTCCGCCGTCGCCTGTATAACCAGCGCAGCGCGAGTAGAACATATTTTAGTCTACCCGCGCCGCTTGAATTGCCAAATATTCGCCGCGTCTGGTTCATGCTTGTTAGACGGCCGTTTCACCAAATGACCGACAAAACTCCAGCATCAGTAATCGCTTGATCTCTTGTTATGATTTCAACGGTGTCCCCCAAATCCTGCAAATGAAGGCCAGTACTGACGATAAATCGGTCATGTAATTCGGGAATTTGTAATCCTTCATCTGTCAAGCTACGCTCAAAAACATCCCAAGTTAATGGAAAAATCTCAATTCGCTTGTCCTCAAAAATGTCTTTGAACAAATCTGACACAGATGGAATACCGATACGCCCACGTTCAATCAAAAAAGCAACTTCCGCCACAGCTATCAGCGGCAAGACCATTAAGCTATCAGCCGCTCCCATTGTGATTTTGGCTTGCTCGCCAAGTTTTGGATTTCCTTCCAAGTACCATACCAGCGCGTGCGTATCAAGGATATATTTATTCGCCATTGAGTTCGTCGTCCGTTGGTTGCCATTCAGCAATGGCAAAGTCTTCTAGGGTGGACATACGATTGCCCTTGTATTTTCCATACTGCAAAGGTTTTGATTGTTGGGGAGGGAAAGGCAGTAATGATGCTGTTACACGCTGAATAAGCCTCAGACGATATTCTGGTGATAGTTGATTAATCTGTGTCAGAATGCTTTCAAAAACTTGAGCATCAGCTAACATTTGTGTGCCTCCGTTTGCATAATTTTCTCTATTTTACCATGAAGCTTTGTGCATAGATTACAAATCGCCTTTGAGACGATATTTGACAAGACGAGAAACAGTTTTCCAAGTGTATTTCCAGCCTATTCTGTGAAACATCCACGTCCAGCGAGTCCAATAGGGAGACGAGGAAGCTGGTTGGCTGATTAATCGAAGTGGCAAACCGAAAAATTGCTTCTTGGCTGTTAGAAATCCTCTCACCTGTGAAAACTCTTGCTGTATGATGATAACAGACTTGAATTGATGTTCCTCAATGATTGGTCTAGAAAAAAGCATATTTTCCTTGCAGTTTGTGGCTTCCTCCTCCAGTATCATATCTTCTTCTAAAACACCTCGCTTCAATGCCTCTTTATACATCCACTGTGCTTCATTTAAGTCGCCATGACAGGGTTTACCAGACAAAATCAACTTCCTTACCAATCCTTGATGGTATAGTTGAACAGCTTTTTGAACTCTTGGCAACGCTTTTCGCGGAATAGACCCCATCACAATTGCCACATCTGCTGGTTTGTCAAACGGTGTCTCATGTCGGAGCCAATGTCCAAAAGCTAGTGTCAGCCCATAGAAAAGAAGAATCGCAAGAAACGCTATCAGAAAATAACTCATTTGAATCCTTACTTCGTTAGTGGGGCCATTTGCCACAAAATGTTCAGCATAAGATGATTTTTGGTGTGTTATGTAACATGGTAGCACTTGGAAACTAACTTGTTTTGCGACTGCTGAAAGAAATCAAAGCAGCTTGTCGGCAAAGGCGGGCAGGGCGGCTGCGCCGCCTGTGTGCCAGAAGAGCACGCTTTGGCCCCGCGTAAACGCGCCCCAGCGAATGAGATCAATCAGGCCGCCCATGGCTCGTCCCGTGTACACCGGATCGAGCAAAATGCCCTCCAGTTGGGCCACCATCTGGATCGCTTCCCGCTCCGTTTCGCCCACCATCGCGTAGCCATCACCTAAATAATCGTCGTTGACTTCCACTTTGTGGGCAATGGAGATGGTGCCCACGCCCAAATGGGTTGCTGTGGCCGTGGCCAGGGCCGACACCTGCATCTTCAAATCGTCCGCGGGATGATCGACGCTGATGCCCAGCACCTGTCCGCGAAAACCATACACCTCGGCTCCCAGAACAATGCCTGCCTGGGTGCCGCCGCTGCTGCTGGCAAACACAATAAAGTCGATGTTGATGCTGGCGGCGGCAAGCTGTTCCGTCAGCTCTTTCATCGCCAATACATAACTGGTGGCTCCCATCACGTTGGAGCCGCCCAGCGGAATGAGGTACGGTTTGTGGCCCATCACCCGCTGCTCGTTGGCCACTTCGGCCATGACCTCGTGGCGCGGCTGGTCGCCGGTCCAGTAGAGATGGGCACCCAGCAGTTTGTCTAACAGTAAATTACCCTGAAAATGTGACTGTTCCTCGCCCCGCAAAACCAGGCTGCATCCCAACCCAAAATGGGCGGCGGCTGCGGCCGTTTGCCGACAATGATTGCTTTGCGGGGCACCCGTGGTAATGAGATGATCGCAGCCCTGCGCCAACGCATCGGCCACCAAAAACTCCAGCTTACGCGTTTTGTTGCCACCGGTGGCCAACCCGGTTTGGTCGTCACGCTTCATGTAAATGTCTGGCCCGCCCAGATGTTTACTGAGGCGTTCCAGTTTTTCCAAAGGAGTGGGTAGGTGGGCAAGCAGTTTGCGATCAGGATAGTTTACATTCATGGGGCTGATTATATCTTTTGGGGCGAAAGTTATCGAATCGTTTCGTAAAGTTCAATAGTGGCCTGGGCTGGCAGGACGCCCAGACCTGTTTGCAGAGCCGCTTCACAGCGTTGATAGGTGCGTAGGGCTTGCACACGGTTGCCAAGTTGCACGTGGGCCTGGATGAGCAGACGGTAGGCATTTTCCCAGCAATCATCCTGTTGCAAAATGTTTTGGCAGAGGTTGACAACCGTTTCCCAGGCCTCTTGTTTCGCAAACCATTGGGCCAGCCGATCGGCCGTTTGCAGGTAGCGGGCGCGCAGCCGTTCGCGTTCTTCATGGGACCAGGTTTCGTAGGGATAAGCTTGCAGATAGTCGCCTTCGTAAAGGGAAACGGCCGTTTCTTCCCCACCTCGCAGCGCCAGCAAATGCACCTGGTACGGAGCCACCGCCACTGGCCAGGTCAATCCGTTTTCATCATGGTGATGTTCTGCCAGGCAAGCCAGCAGCCGCGTCACGCCAATGCCATAAGACCCCATCACAATTGGCCGTGCCTCGTCCTGATCATCGACAAAGGTTGCCCCCATCGTCTGGCTGTAGCGCGTGTCCAGCTTGAAGATGTTGGCTACCTCCACCGCCCGCACCGTGCGCAGCGGCTGGCCACAGTTGGCACAAGCATCGCCCGCCTGTGCTGCGGTAATGTCTGCTACCTTGTCCACAGCGCCAACCCAGCCAGTCCGGTCTACCCCATCGTCCAACACCCAGATGTCAGTGACTTGCTCCGCCGTCGGGCGTACCCGTTGGGCGTCTAGCAGATGCACCAGCTTGGTTTCGTTGATTTGGGCGTTTTGGGGCAGAACGGCCGTTACCACCCGCTCAATCGCCTCTTCTCCATCTACCAACTCCGCCACAAACTGTACTGTTTCTGTGCCAGCCATATCTCCCGACTTACGGAACGTCGCCACTTGCCGATTGGCCTGGTAGCCACAGTCATCGCACAGCAGCAGCGTATCCTCACCGATGGGCGTGAGGTACATGAACTCATGGGCCAGCGTGCCGCCCATCATGCCCACGTCTGCCTCCACAGCCAGCACCGGCAAGCCACAGCGGGCAAAGATACGGAAATAGGCCGCAAAGTGGGCCTGGTATTGGGCATCCAGCCCGGCATCGTCGGCATCCAAACTGTAGCTGTCTAGCATGGTAAATTCGCGGCTGCGGATCAGCCCGGCGCGCGGGCGCGGATCGTCCCGCCATTTGGTCTGGATGTGGTAGGCCATCTGCGGCAGCTGCCGGTAAGAGTGGATTTCTTGCCGGGCCAGTTCCGCCAGGGGTTCTTCATGGGACAGAGCGAGGGTGAGAGAACGGCCGTTTCTATCTACCAACCGTCCCAACTCCGCATCAATCTCATACCATCGCCCCGACGCCTGCCACAATGCCGCTGGATGCACCAGCGGCATTTTGATCTCCTGCCCGCCTAGCGCATTCATCTCCTGCCGCATAATTGCTTCCAACTTTTGCAACGAACGCTGCCCTAAATGCAAATAGCTAAACACCCCCGCTGCCAGCTGCCGTACAAACCCTGCCCGCAGCAGCAGCTGGTGTCCGGCCACTTCAGACGCCGCCGGAGCCTCCCGCAGCGTCTCGTTCATCAATCGACTCATCTTCATAATCAAATACCTTTTTCATTCATTATGTCAATTATAAAACAATAAATCTTCCCCAAGACCACCGACTTCACAGACCCCCTCCCCAATCGCAAAAACCCCTGTGTTCTCTGTCTGTGGCCCAACATAAAAAGCCCCGTGCCGGGCAGACACGGGGCGAAGCGTTTTCACAATTGCAGATAAGTCGTTGGATTAGATGAATTTCCTCATGCGCTGCATGCGTGATAAACGCCAGCCTCCCGCCGCCTGGGCAACGGGGCTGGTAGGTACAGGAGTGTTCATCACAATCAGCCAGTCGTTCATCGTGGCGTAACCATACAAAAAATCAGAGACAGTTGTCAACCTTTAAAAATGATATGCACCGTCAGGCTACCAATGGCTTCATCAATCTCAATCGGTTGCAGGGGCCGTCTGCGTAACAGTCTTGGCAAACAAGGCGGCTGCCAGTAAGCCGGAGACAATGTAGATGAGGGCTGCACTATTCATCAAGGGGATAGCACCAACCTGGTCAGCAAGCAGTCCAGCGAGTGCGCTGCCCACAAACATCAACAGTGTGGTTGTGGTGCCAAAAGCGCCAAAAACGCGTCCCCGGAAGGCATCTTCTGTGTTGGTTTGCAGCGTGGTTTGAATGCTAACAATCCAGGCAATGGCGGCCACACCTAAAATTGTTAGGATGGGCAAGGCCACGGCGAGGATGGGAATATTGACGACAACGAGCAATAAAGCGCCGCTGATAAACAATCCCCAGGTCATGAGCTGTGTGGCGGTAAACTTTTGATTCATTTGGGCAATAAGCAGGCCACCTATCAGACCACCAATGCCACGCGCGGTCATCATCCAGCCAAATTCAACGGCGCTGAGACCCATATCGACCTGTACAAACACAACCAAAATGGCGCTGATGATGGCATCGCCAAACATCGCAATGCCAATAATGAGAAATGTACTGGCCAGAATGCGATTCCCGCGCACCAGTTTTAGTCCGGCAACCCAGTCACGCCATACTTGTAACCAGCGGGAAGTAACGGCCGTTTCCGTCACAGCCACCACCTCCCGCTTCGGAGCAGCCACCAGCATAATGAGCAACCCTGCCAGCAAATACGTGACGGCATCAACGATAATCACGCTGTAAAAGCCAACTAATCCCAGCAATGCCCCGCCCACAGCTGGGCCAACCAGCCGCGCTAAATTGTCGTTCAGTGCGTTAAGTGAGTTGGCGGCCATGAGCTGATCTTCGCCGACAAGCAAGGGAAGCAGTGCGTTTTCCGCCGGCCGGAAAAATTGGGACAGGGTGGCTTCGGCAAACGTGATAAGGTAAATAAGCCAGACCATATCGGCAGAGCGTACGGCCGTTAAGCCCAGCATAATCACCGCCTGCATCAAACTCGTCAGCACCATGGTCCGCTTGCGATCCCACCGATCAACAAACACACCGGCTACCGAGCCAAACACAATCCCTGGCGCGATATAGGCCATCAGCAGCCCACTGGTGGCCAGAGCCGACCCGGTCAGGGCATAAACGTGAAACGGCAGCGCGGCCAGCAAGACCCAGTTGCCAATCATGGAAATCAAACCGCCCGTCCACAGTAGGGCAAAGTTTTTGTTTTTTAACGTTTTCAGCATCGTAAAGCCTCCTCTTTAATTGATTCATCGAATAAACAGCGAGCAATACGCCAAAGATGAACTCACTCCGGTTTTTTGCACCTGATGTTTCATATCTTAGGCTGTACGAAGCTGGTTGTCTTCACCGTTGGGGGTGAAATGAGGGGGGTGAAAAGGTGAGGCGGGGGAGGTGAAATGATGAGAGCATGGCAGCGGAATAGGGGCTAAATTCGCCCCACCCTGTCACTGCAAAATGCCCATTTCGCGAGCGCGAATGACAGCCTGGGTGCGATTATCCACGCCGAGTTTACTGTACAGATTTTTGAGGTGCGTGCGGACGGTGTTTTTGGAGATAAATAGCTTACTTTCGATCTCTTTGTTGGTAAGACCGGCTGCCAGTTCATTGAGGACATCCCATTCTCGTTCGGTGAGCAGGTCGGCATGCATACCGGTGGCCGTCGCCGATTCTGAAGGCTGCGGAAAGGCAGCAAGAATGCGCCGCACATAATTCGGGTCAGCGTAATTAACCTGAAGGAGAAGCATCTGCAACGGCCGTCCAAAACGGACGAACGTACGAATGTAACCGCCCGGCTGCGCCAGGTTGAGGGCCGATTGCAGCGAACTGAGCGCGGCCGTTTGCTTGCCCATCATGTCAAAGGTGAGCGCCTGCAAAATGTGTATTTCCAGGACGCCTTGTGTATACCCTGCGGTTTGCAGCATATCCTGTAAATACGCCAGCAAGCTGGCTATCTGGGGCAAAGCAGTGGTATCGCCAGTCTCGCGAGCCTCGGCAAGACGAACTTCCGCCAGCAGACGATAGTAGGAACACTGGCTGTATGCCGGACGATCCTGTAGCTGATACCCCGAGGCATTGGCCCAACGAACGGCCGTTGCCAACTTGCCCATCTGCATATAATAATTCGCCCGAATCGCTTCACTGGTTTCTGAGATCCCCGCAAGATTTGCTGGACGAATGAGGGCAACCAAATCGTCTAAAATGGTTTCCGCTTTATCAGAGTCTCCTTGCAAAATGGCAATCGAAGCCTCACCCAGATTGGCCTCAATAGAAACATCGGTGATGCCGGTGCGATTACCCAGCACCACACTCCGATGAAAATAGGCAGCCGCCTCTTCAATCTCGTTCCATTCAAAATGGAGACCGCCCAGCCCGTTGATCATCAAGCCAGCCATTGGGCTGGCAGACTCCGCTTCCTCGACCAAACGCATACCGGATCGGTAAATTTGCTCTGCCTCGGTTAAATTGGCACGGTTCCATGCCAGATTTGCTTGAATTTGCAATGTTTGCAGCCACATACTCAAATCGGTTTCGCTGTCTATAACCAGCTTTTCCTGCAGCGTCTCGATCGCCTCTTGGGCTTTGGCCAGGTGACCTGTTTCATAATGGTTAATGGCCAGTTGCAAATGGGCAATGTTTTGCACCGCCGGATCGATAGCAGACAGAAACGGCCGTGCTGCTTCTAACAAAGCCAGTGCCTGCTGATAGTTCCCATCGTTGCGGGCCAGAATTGCATGCAAAATAGATATTTCGGTTTGCAGCACCTTGGGCAGGTTGGCACCGTCCGCCACCAGCGCCAAATAAGCTTGCAACGCCTGAACCTCACCTACAATCATATGTGCGGCGCCAATTAAAAATGCTGCACGCGGATGTCGCCGAATGGCGGATTGGGGCAAGGCGCGCCCCCATTGGCGTATCAGACCAGCGCCGCTTTGAGCCCACAACATGCTGGCCGGTGTCGCGGCAATGATCTGGGCGGTGCGATCAAAATCGTTGGCCTGAAGCGTATGGCGAATGGCATCGGCGCGCTGCGCCCGCGCCAGAAACCAATCGGCCGCACGATGATGAAGTGCCGCAATCTCCGTTTCGGCCGCATCCCGCTTCAGGCGATCCCGCAGCAAGTCGGCAAACAAATGATGATACCGATACCAGCGCCGCTGATTGTCCAAGGGAATCAGGAACAAATTAATTTGTTCCAGGGTATCGAGCATTTGCTGGCTTCCCGACTGATCGAGCAGATGATCGCATAATGCTGCATCAAATCGCTCTAGAATCGACGTGTGCAGTAAAAAGCGCTGCATCGCCACCGATTGGTGAGACAGCACTTCGGACAGCAGATAGTCGGTGACCAGCCTGTCGCTGCCCGTGAAGCTGCTAATGTGGGCCTCGGGGTTTTCATAACCGCGCAGAGACATGACGGCAAGCTGCAACCCGGCCACCCAGCCTTCGGTGCGCGACTCAAGTGTGGACACGGCCGTTTTCCCCAAATCTAATCCCATCGTCTGCTGCAAAAAATCGCGCGCCTCCTGCCCCAGAAAGCGCAAATCATCGGCGCGAATGTCGGTAAGCTGGTTACGCACCCGCCAGCGGGGCAGCGCTAGCGGAGGAGCCGCGCGGCTGGTCAGTGCCAGATGGATTGTCGGTGGCAAATAATCCACCAACACCTCCAGGGTCGCGTGAATTGCTGGTTCGGTAATGACATGGTAATCATCCAGAACCAGAATAATGGGCTGACGCATGGTTGTTAATTCGTTTAACAGGGCACGCGTTAATCCATCGGGGTCAGGGGATTGCAGACTGGTCAGCGTAGACATGAGCCCTTCCCCAAAATCAGGTTGGATGGTTTGAATTGCGGCAACCAGGTAAGTAAGGAACCGGCTCAGATCGTTATCGTTGCTGTCTAAAGAGACCCAACAAGCGTGATGCGTCGCCGCTGCCTGCTGCAAACAGGCGGTGATTAACGTGGTTTTGCCAAAGCCAGCCGGGGCAGATATCAGCGTTACTTTTCGCCCCTGCTGCAAACCTTGTACAAACCGGTCGGTCAGGCGCGGGCGTACCACCAGATTAGGTCGCAGCGGCGGAATATATAGCTTGTTGTTCAACAATATTTCGGACACAAAGTGATTATAGGTGAAGGCAAGGGGAGGACAAAATGATCCCTACGCCTTTTTAATGAGAACTGGCAATTTTATGACAACTTAATCGCAAGCTCCGGATCTGCTTTTATGAACGCTGACCAGCCACCTCCCCTGTTGGCATCCAACGCACCCAAAGCCAAAGTCCGATGACCACCAGCAAATTGATCAGCAAGACGGGTAGCGAATAGCCTAAAATAGGCTGGAACCAGAAAGTGCCCCTGTCCACACCAGCGATGATGAATGGATCAGCCACAACCATGAGGATGCCGGTAAATATACTGCCCAGCAGCGTGGTGCCCAACCAAAACAATCGCGTGCGCCAGGATGGCAGCAGGCGCAAGCCCAAAGCCAGGCAGGCGGCAAAGGCTAAGGCCAGCGGGATTTCAACGGCCGTTTTCACCATCCCGAGCTGCACTGCCACATCATATTCATCCCCACCGGTACGCATCGGCGCACGCAAGTAATATAAAACGGCCGTCAAAGAAGCAGCCAAGGAAAAAGCCAACCCAATTTGCCGCCAACTGCGCCAGCTGCTGCGCGTGGCAACAAATAGCCCCAGTGCCGCACCTAATAAGCCCGCAAGCGGCCCGGCGGCGGCTGATACAGCCCTTTCCGTTTTGCCCACAAGCGGAGAACTCAATTTCAACCAGCCTGGTTCTCCTTCAGCACCACGCGTTTCCACCCATTCTGCCGGGTTTGCCGGTGGTATCTCCCACACTTGCACCAGCTTGGTAAAGCCCCAAACCGGTTCAAGGCCCAATAGTTGGAAAGCCAAATGGTGGCCACCCTCATGGGTTGCCTGGCTGAGGATATTGACCAACATGGCCAATGCCAGTAACGTCAAAAATCTTATCTGATGCAAACTATCTCTTTCATCGGTTTTCATGTTTATTCCGTCCGTCTATTTTTGAGAAGGACAAATACCAGCCCCAATAGAAATTCAGCGGCAGGCAGTGCATACAAGCTCCATTGCGGCGGGTTATCCCAGTTACCGACAAACAGCAGCCAGACTACATTATAGGCGTAATGAATGGGAAATATGAGCAGGAAAATCATGCCAGAAGCATAACGAACGCTGCCCCATAGCCACCCGACAAAAAAGCGAGACACCATGCCGCTCACGCCCTGCCGGGCATGAAATAGGCCAAAAAGCAAGGAGGAGGCCAGCAGCGCCATTCGCGAAGAATATCGTTTTTCGAGAAAACCGAACAACAGCCCGCGAAAGTACAGCTCCTCGGCAAGAACGACGAGTAGATTGATTAGCAACCCCCAGGCAATCCCTGACGTCCATGGTCTTAAGGCAGAAATGCGAATGACAAACAGGTAGAAAAGTATGTATAGGACAAAGATAATGAGACCTAGAAGCAGGTGCAGCTTCAATGTCTCGCGGCGAACCTGTAATCCTAACCCGGCCCGATCCAGCTTGCTGATAGGCAGCAAACTAAGTACCGCAATAAAAAAGGCCAGATTAATAAGTAAATTGCCGGTAGTTTCTGGGTTTAGATTGAGCAGTGACGCAGCGACAACCCCGGCAGCCATGCCCAAAATGGGGATGAGGATGAGCCACAGCACATTGAGGGGGAACGGCCGTTTCACATCTTGCTGGTTCATCAAATACCTCCAAAATATAGGATGCTGTTGTTATTTAGTCGCTTGTCGCCAGCATCGGCTGCCGCTGGCGCATCATCCACACCCCCAAAACAAGGGCCACAATCACATTAAAACCCACGAGCATCCAGTAGCCAGGGTCTGGCGTATTTGGTTCCAATGTGAAAGGCGGGAACAGAGGCATGGCCGTGTTAGACATGGCATGAGCCAGCCAGGGCACCAGCAACTTCTTGCCGCTTGCATTGTACAACCAACCCAACTGTACCGAAAAAGCAATAGCAAATAGCCAGAAACCAAGAAACGGATAGAAATTATGCAGGTCGCTGCCGGGCATGAACCAGAGCGGCAAATGCCAAACACCCCACACCACGCCGATGATAAGGCTGGCACCAGTGACGCCATACTTTTCTTGCAGCGGCTCCTGAGCATAGCCTCGCCAGCCGAACTCTTCTTGACCGCCGCCCAGTAGAAAGATAAACAGGAAGTAGGGAACGGCCGCAACAATTGCAGGCACCGGCAAATCATCCGGCAACAAAGTTGCGGGCAGCA
Organism: Promineifilaceae bacterium (SeqCode); assembly: GCA_050292445.1. Classification (GTDB taxonomy): domain Bacteria; phylum Chloroflexota; class Anaerolineae; order Promineifilales; family Promineifilaceae; genus Leptofilum. The sequence continues at coordinate 18,769 of JBNKLQ010000060.1, forward strand.
CCTGGATGCCAAGGCCAGTGGTCAGATAGTACGGAATCATAATCGCCAGCAGCGGCAGCAGCAACCCGGCCCCAATCCAGATCGATTTGACGCGAAAGTCAAACCCTTTGCGGATGAATGCCCAAACGCTAGACCCGCCCCCTTCCCGTGCCAGCAAAACAGAAGCAACAATCAGCGGCATAAAAGCGCCAAGAGCAACGGTGGCGTAGGAATAAAGCTGCGTGTCAAATGGCAGGGTAATAAGGTCATAATTGACCAGAACTGTGGGCAGCCACAGCAGCCAGGACAAGGAAACAACAAGTGCAAAGAAGGGTCCCACACGTCGATTTTTCATAAAAACAACTCCTCAATTTTGATTATGGAACAGATTGATGATTTGATGGTTGCTAATTAACCGGGCTTTTTGTAACTGCCGTCACGTCAACGGGTACGTGTTTACGGCGCAGTGGTTTCATGCCAAACAGAACCCGGCTGAACGAGTGTTGCTTAATGAGCTCACACAGGGCCAGGGTTAATACCAGAGCAGCGGTGCTAATCAAAGTATAGTTGATGAGCACGTTGCCAGACCATTGCAAAACATAGTAACCAACGATAACAATCACAGTTTGGTGCAGAATGTAAAATGGATAGGCAATTTCGCTAGCGTAGCGCAGCCACGGCCGTTTCTGGTTCAAGTATTGCGCACTATAGCCCAACATCGCCACAATCCAGCCCCATTCGCTAACGCCCCGCGTCGTTATCCAACTGCTAATGCGCTCGATGTACACTTGTGGCGGCACAATTACCAGGATACCAAACAATAATGGCAGAAAAAGCCGCTTGAACCGCTCCGACACGTATTGCCGGGGTGTGCGGAAAAACAGGGCGTAGTAAGTGCTGGCTCCGGCCAGCAAAAACAGGAGCGGCATGTGCCACTGGTGCACAAAAACAACGAACCATTCCAGACCAACACTTAACTGTTCACTGCGTACATGCCATCTTTCCCAGGCCGCAAAAATCATGGCGGTATGGAAAAAGATGAGCAGCAGCACCGCCATATCTCGCTGCAAGAACAGGTCTAAAACGGCCGTTTCAATCATGTCTTCAGAATAAAAAATTTTCGGCAACAAGGGATCAGGTAGGAGGAGGAAATGTGTTGCACAAATGGGATGAGGCTGCTGCTCCTCCGGGGAGAGTAGGCCATCTACATCTCAAGATGTAGATGGCCTACAAAGTTTTTCACAAGTTAGCGTTTGTCGTTGAATCCCTCGACTGCTTATTGAGCGAGTGCAAGGGCAGCGAGAGGTCCCGAATCTGGGCCAGCAGGCCGTGAAGTTCAGCCTGGTCGCGGACGGTTACCATGAGTACCGTTTCGCCGTTGTCCGTATGCATCACCGTACTGTTCTGGCACCAGGTGAAATAGCCGCTGTTGGCATGGCCTTTTACGCGAATCTCGTATTTTTCAGGCATCTCATTTATCCTCGTAGCCACTACATCAGCCCCAAGACCATTCCCAAAACCAAGAGCAGCGGCAATCCGTTGTAAAGCCAGTGCATGATGATGGCAGGCGTACTATTCTGGCGACGTTGGCTCACATAGGCGATGACCAGGCAGACCGCCAGCAGCGACACGATGGCCCAGGGATAGAAAGGGACGTGAAACAGCGTCCACATCAGGCCGTGAATGACCCAGGTGTAACGGCCGTGTTCCAATTCTTGTCGCGGTAAAATCAAACCACGCCACCATAACTCTTCGCCAAAGATGTTAAAAAAGAGGGCGGTGGCGTACAGAATGAACGCGCCCCAATTGCCTACCAGCGATGTGCCCACAAAATCCGTGAAAACGGCCGTAGACAACGTCACTCTGGGGTCCAGCATAGGTGGGAAGAAACTGGGTGGGGCAATGGCCGGAATGGCAGCAAGCAATTGCCGTGTCACCCCTGGCAACAGACCACCAGCCAAAAAGGTGATGAGGAAACCGCCAACCGTCCACAGCCAGTCCCGCCGGCTCAACCGGTGTAGTCGGAAGCGCGCCCGCAGCCCGGCCCAGGTCATCGAGATGCCCTCCTGTTGCACAAAGCCAAAAGCCAGGGCAAAAAGAATCGCAGACGGCACGGTGAAGCTGACAATGAAAGCTTCATATTGCGTCAGGCCAGCTGCCATCAGGGTAGGTATGCCCCAGTAAATGGCCAGTCGAAATCCCAACGCGGGCAAGGCAAAAAAGAAAATCGCTTTCCACAGCGGCAGCGGGCGAAGGCTGCCTTTAACATTCGTGGATAGGTCTGTATGAGAAGTTGTACTCAGGTTCATGATCTTTCTCCTAGAATAATTTTGTTCGGCCACAACTTTCAAACGGTGGCTCACTAATACAGGTATTCTAGGAGGCAAAAGGGTGGGTGGTCACCACTCCAACGGAGTGGTAAAGCGGGTGGTTTTTAGGTTAGAGGAGGCCGCGTTCGCGGGCGTAGGCGGCTGCTTCTTTACGATTGGAGACGTTTAGCTTCTGGAAAATTTCCTTGACGTACCATTTCACAGTGTTGACCGACAAATAAAGTTCGCGGGCAATTTCCGGGTTGGTTTGTCCGGCGTTGATCAGGCGAAGAATCTGGATTTCGCGCTCATTGAGCGGCTCCAGAAGCGATGTCTGAGCCACAACAGGAGCAAGCGAATCAACCTGGCTCAACAGCCCGGTTACAAAAGGTTCAGCAGCAGAACGAATGGCCTTGAGGAGTGGAACCAGTTGGTGGAGGTCCTCAAGAAACGGCCGTTTATGACCTTCAAGCATCGCCAATTGCACAGCCTCCCGCAACGTTTCCTTAGCAACTGAAGTTTTCTCCTGGGCTTGTTGGCTAAGTGCTTGAACCACCAAAATTGGAACCAGTGAGCCTCGGCGCGCTTGCGCCTGAGTGGCGGCAACCATTTTTGCCAGAAGTGTGTCCGCCTCCGACCAGCGCCCATCGACCAGCAAGCAGCGCACGTAGGCCAGATAGACCATCTCAAACCCAGGCACAGGCACTTCTGAACGAGGTAAAGCAGCATTCTCAGCCCAGGCCAGCGCGGCCGCCGTATTGCCCTGCCGCAGCTGCACGTCAGCCAGCAACGCAGCCGCCACCAGTTGGAAGTGGGGCGGCTCACGCAGCGCCTGCAAATTGGCCAACAACGCCAGCGCCGCTTCGGTTTCGCCACGCAACGCTTCTATTTGCGCCAGATGCAACCTGCCGCTGCTGACAGCCATTGCTGCCGCCAACGCTTCACTTAAGCGCAGCCCCTGCTGCGTCAGGCTGTAGGCACGCTCAATTTCCCCACGTTCAAAATGGGCCTTTCCCCAAGAAACATAGAGCTGACCAGCAATCGGCAGCGGCTCGTTCCGCCTGTCCACATAGTGGCTAACGGCCGCCTCTCCCAATCGGATCGCTTCCTGAAATTTACCCTGGAGCAGCAGCAATTGTAGAAGGCTATCTTGCAAGCTGGCAGCCAGAAAGGCATTATTCTGCTCGAAGCCTGCGCGCATGGCCTGGTACCCGGTCGCCACCGCATCATCGATAGCACCCAGAGCGGTCTGGGTCTGCATTAAATTCAGGAGGAGCAGGCCGCGCAGATTGTGCTGCTCGTTTTCTGCCAGAGCCAGCGCTTCCTGGGCCAGCGCAATGCCGGTTTGGTGATCTCCTCGTAAAACGGCAAGGAATGTTTGCAAGCTGAGCAAGCTGATCTTTGGTCCTGGATCGCTGTTTTCAGGCCAGGCTTGCTGCGCGGCTGTCATATAGGTTACGGCCGTATCAATCTGACCGTTTAAATAAGCAACCCAGCCTTTTGCCAGCGCCAGCTGATGATGACTGCGCACATGCTCGTCTGGCAGCGCGGTCAGCCACTGTTGGATAGTGGCCACATCTCCCTGACGCAGCGCCGCTTCAGCCGCCAGACCGATTAAGCGGCTGGCCTCGGCCAGATCATCGGCGGCCAGGGCATGGTGGATAGCTTGCGGCAAATTTTGGTGAGTGGCGTACCAGTGGGCAGCCTGTTTGTGCAGGCCACGCAGCTCCGCTGCCCCAAGCGCCGCTGCTCGCGCCCGCAGCATGTCGGCAAACAGGCGGTGATAGCGATACCAACGATGCTCGTTGTCTAGCGGCGTCAGGAACAGGTTAGAGCGATGCAAATCGGCCAGCATTTGCTGACCATCCTCGCGGCCAGTGAGGGCATCGCAAAGCGGGCCGCTAAGTTGTTCCAGAACAGCCGTGGCTAACCAGAACGATTGCACCGCTTCCGGCTGGCGCTGCCACACTTCATCCAGCAAATAATCAACCACATGCGCGTAGCCGCCGCCAAAAGAGGCGACAAAATCGGCCTGCTGGCCACGGTCTTGCCCTTGCAGGGCCAGCGCTGCCAGCTGCAAAGCGGCAATCCAACCCTCGGTACGATTCGTCAGAGCGTTGATTTGCTCTGATGGCAGGGCAATGGCCTGCATTTGGTTGAGAAATGAGGCGGTTTCTGCGGTGGTAAATCGCAACTCTGCCTCGCGAATCTCGGTCATCTGCCGCCGCACACGCATTTGGGGCAGCGGCAAGGGTGGATCGCTGCGGGTGGTTAGCGCTAGATGGAAGCCGGCAGGGGCATTGTTTAGCAAAAAAGTCAGCGCCTGATGAATCTCCTGATTGTGTATCACGTGATAATCATCCAGGACAAGCACAATCGGGGACGGGCCCCCTGCCTGGGCCAAATCGTTGATGAGGAGGGTGATTATTTGCGTGGGTGGGACGGGTTGGGGTGATTGTAGCAGGGAAACGACCGTTTCTCCCCACTGCGCATCAACGGTTTGTAAAGCGGCAATCAGGTACGCAAAGAAACGATTTTGCTGATTGTCATCGTCGTCAAGCGACAGCCAGCAAATGCGCGGCGCGGACGGTACAGGCAACTTTGTTCTATCCCGCAGATGGGCAATCCAATCCACAATAAGCGTGGTTTTGCCAAACCCGGCAGGTGCCGAAACAAGCGTGAGCTTCCCAGACAGACCGCTGTTGAGTTTGGCTAGCAGGTGCGGCCGAGGAATACAGTCGGCATGTGCTGAGGGGATAAACAGCTTGGTTTGCAGAAGGGGCATACTCATTTAAACAAATTCATCTGTAGACTGGATAATCAGCGTCACACCAAAAATAGATTGGGGGACCGCACCGGCCAGTTCCACCAAGGAGACCACAAAGGGAAACGGCCGTTCCCATCAAATAACTAATAACAGTACCTAAAATATTCTTGTTTGCCTGCTCTTCTGTGAATGTACGTACCATCTTTATCATCTCGGTGAGCGAAATAGCGGAAAGATAAACAATATCTTATCTCATTGCCTCAGAGGGCGCATTTAAAGAGCTGGAAAATTTGGTTCTGAATGGCTGCCGATCTCGGATTTTGGGCAAAGCGATAGAGTATGTACGGATTGGGCAAACTGGCGCAGAAATTCGTGCATTTCGTAACGGCCGTTTCCCGCTCGGGGCAACAATGACTTTTCGATGAGCTGATTCAATATTGCTTCATCTACTGTCAAAACGGCCGTTACCGCCTGCGGCTCAAACCCACCCTCAGCACTGTTTTGGCGCTTCCTTTTTAAATTTTTGGCTTTGGCCATATTGGGCAGAGATCAACGCTAGATTATCTTTGCTTGAATAGAAATTCCCGCATGCTATACTTTTCTGACAATTGTTTAAATTCACGACTCGAAAGAGTCTGGTTGCAGATTGTTTGGTTTACGGCCGTTTTGTGACCCACACAGCCCACCGGTGCCTAACAATTAATCTGCTTAAATCCGCACGACCTTTAGTCGCTAAACTGCGGATAAAACATTTTAGGAAATTTATGGACGCTATTTTAAACACCGAGCAAGAAGAACTGCTCAAACGCACCCGCGATACGTTGGGCCAACTGCGTGACCTTTTGGGCGATACGGCCGCTTCTAAAGAAGACCGTACAGCCCTGGCCGACTCCATTCGCCAGCTGGATGACCTATTTTTGCTCGTCGTTGCCGGAGAATTTAATTCAGGCAAATCAGCTTTTATCAACGCCTTTTTGGGTCAAGAGCTGCAAACGGAAGGCGTCACCCCGACCACCAGCCAGATTTTTCTACTGAAGTACGGTGAAGTAACCAACCAGGTACCCGGTGACAAAGGCGTTTGGGTGCAAACGGCCCCCATCGAAATGCTCAAGAAAATCAGCATTGTAGACACGCCCGGCACCAACGCCATTCTGCGCGAACACGAAGCGCTGACGGCCGAATTCATCCCTCGCTCTGATCTGGTCCTGTTTATTACCTCCACCGATCGGCCGTTTAGCGAAAGCGAGCGCACCTTCCTGGCCCAAATTCGGGACTGGGGCAAAAAGATAGTGCTGCTGGTTAACAAAACCGACATCCTCACCAAAGAGGGAGAGCGCAATCAGGTTATCGAGTTTGTCAAAGAGTCTGCTAAAAATCTAGTCGGAGAGATTTCGGCCGTGTTCCCCATTTCCGCCAAACAGGCCCAACAGGCCAAAGCCGGTCAGCCTCAGCTGTGGCAGCAAAGTGGCTTTGAACCACTGGAGCAATTTATCCACGATACGTTGGACGACGACGGCCGTTTCCGCCTCAAGCTGCTCAATCCATTGGGAGTGGGCCTCAAACTGGTGCGCAAACAGCTAAGCCACAGCGAAACCGACCTTGCTTCCCTGGAAGATGATCGGCAATTACTGGACGACATCGAGCGGCAGATGCTGTACTACGATGAAGATATGCAGCGCAACTTCAAAGCCCGCCTTAGTGAAATCGACAATGTTTTGTACGAGATGGAAAAGCGGGGCAATGATTTTTTTGACGAAACGATGCGCCTGGGCCGCATTCCGGACCTGATGCGGGCGCGCCAAATGGAAAAAGCATTTGAGCAAGAGGTTGTTGGCGAAACGCCCCGCGACATAGAAAGTCGGGTTAGCGAACTCATCGACTGGATGGTGGAACAAGATTTGCGCCAATGGACTGCTATAGCCGACCACATGGCACAGCGCAAAGAAGCTCACGACAATCGCGTCGTGGGGCAAGCCGGGCCCAAAGAAGGCACGCTGGCCTATGATCGACAGCGCCTGATCGACTCCATCGGTGCGGCCACCCGGCGGGCCGTAGAAACC
>JBNKLQ010000061.1:0-25590 GCA_050292445.1 Promineifilaceae bacterium (SeqCode)
AGAAGTCGAAGTTAGTACTGGAGGACGAGGCACCACCGCTGCGGGTAGTGTGAGAAAGAGCTACATCCGGAGGAGGAGAGGTGTGGCGACGGACTAGAGGCTTGGGAACAGCAGGGTGAAGAGGCTCATGTGCCACATCCTTATAGAACCTCTCATGAGCCACCGTCTCGATCATGCACATGATATAAGGAGCAAATCCACAAGATCTCTAAGGGTTGATGGCAATGTTCCATATCTCATCAATAATGTAGTCAAACACATCGTCATTAACTAGGTGAGAAGGTGTGGGTGATTGGCTCATTTTTTAAACTCGACTTGTTAGACGGCCGTTTCTGCAAATAGTCTGCCATCCAATCAATAAAAAGTTACATTTAACACGGTGCGTTACCAAATATAACACAGTGCGTTATATTTTACGCAATTTATGCCATTTTGTACACCCTGATCAAAATAATGGCCTTTAAATTAGCCAAATTTACCAAACAGGATATGCCTCAAAGCTATCTCAAATTTCTCAAGAACTTAATGTCAACCCCGGTTGACACTTCTTTGACGCACCTAATCCTTCGTGTTATTGTTGACTAGCAAAAATCAAACAAACGAACGCACGAATCGCACCAACATATTATTTATCTTTTCCTCTGTGCCTCAGCGTCTCTGCGTTACGTTTTTCCAAGGAGAAGCGATGACCAAAATTATTGCCGTTGCCATGCAAAAAGGCGGCGTAGGCAAAACCACCACCACCATTAATCTGGCTGCTGCTCTGAGTGAGATGGGCTACCGCGTTCTTGCGGTAGACCTGGACCCACAATGCAATCTGACACAACATGCCGGTTTTGACCCCGACAATCTTAGCCCCACCATTTACGATGCCTTTAAAGCCGAAATTGACGGCTACGAAAGCGATGTAATTGGCTCCATTTACGAGACTGATGAAAAATTTCACCTGCTGCCCTCACAGGCAGAACTCAGCCTTATCGAGTTGTCGCTCATCAACACGCTCAGCCGGGAGCGGGTGCTCACCACCATTCTGAGCAGCGTCGCCAACCAATACGACTACATTCTGGTTGATTGCAATCCATCGCTAGGGCTGCTGGTGGTAAATGCCCTTACAGCCGCTTCCAGCGTCATCATTCCCATCCAAACTGAATACCTGGCCGCCCGTGGCGCGCTGATGATCCTCTCCAGCATCGAGACCGTGCGGCGCAAAAAACTCAATCCTGCCCTCATCATTGAAGGCATATTGCTCACCATGGCCGACACACGCACCACCCTCACCCGTGACATTCTGGCCGCCATCGACACCCAGTACGGCGACGGCATCCGCATTTTTGAACCCATCGTCAAGCGGTCTGTGCGCTTTGCCGAAAGTGCCGTTGCCGGACAAAGCATCATCGCCTATGACAGCAAAGGCCAAGGGGCTGATGCCTATCGTCAGGTTGCGAAACAAATTGCCAAGGGAGCCTAACGATGGGTCGAAAAAAACGCGGCAAAATAAACCTTTCCCAACCAAGCAAACCCCATGCTGGGGATCTGGAAAAACTGTTCACTACCAGCGAGGATACTGAACAAGCCTCTGGCCTGGTGCTGTTGGCCCTACGCCTGGACGCCATCCAGCCAGACCCTTCTCAACCGCGCCAAACCTTTCCGCAGGAAAGCCTTGAAGAGCTAAGTGAAAGCATTCGCCAGGATGGTGTCATTCAACCCATCGAAGTGACCGAATTTGCCCCGAATAATTATTTGATTGTGCATGGGGAGCGGCGCTGGCGTGCGGCTCAGCTGGCTGGTTTAGAAACAATTCCTGCTGTGGTGCAGCGGCGCAACTATGACAATGTCACTCGCTTTGTGCGCCAACTGGTAGAAAACATCCAGCGCGAAGATTTAAACGATGTGGATCGGGCAGCGGGTCTGCTGCGGCTGCGGGATTTGATGCAAAATGAGTTGGATGCTGCTCGTGAAGAGGGCGTAACCAGTGATGAACCATGGAGTAAAAAGATTTCCTGGGCAAAAGTCGGCAAACGATTAGGCTATTCGCGCCAGCGCATTCACCAGCTTATCAAGCTGCTGGATTTACCAGATGAAATTAAGGACGATGTGCGGGATGGGGTTCTAAGTGAACGAGACACGCGCATTTATCAGGGATTGAAACCATCGCAGCAGCGAGCGCTGCACAAAGCACGTCTGGCCGGGGATTTAACCCCAGCCGAAGTAAAAGATGTGGCCAGGTATCTCAAAGATAATCCAGACAAAACGGTGTACCAGACCATTCGGGAATTACAGGAGATGGCGGAGGCGGAGGAACGGCCGTATGATCCCATCCTTGACTTGCCAGATGAACTGCCAGAAGAAGAACTTTTCACCCCCACTCGTGGCGCTCAATTGCCGCGTGAAGAAGACACGCTGCCGGATTTAGCCCCCGGCACGATGCGTGTGGACAACATCACCCGGCTGGGGTACATCATGCAACATTTGTCACGCATTCGAGCACAGGGCTTGCCCCCTGGGGAAAAGGCAGAAGTCTTAAGCAGACTAAGAATCATTCAGCAATATGTGAACAGTTTGCTTGTGGCTATTGGGGAGGATGATTGATCGCCATCAATCTATTTGGATATCTGGGGAAAGTAAACGGCCGTTTGCCTATAAATCCGCCTGGGCCATCTCCAACGTGCCATTTGAGGAAACGGAATCCGCATCAAGCCGTTCAAAGCGATAGCCGACACCCCGCTCGTTGTGAATATAGACAGGATGTGAGGGGTCCGTTTCTAGCTTCTTACGCAAGTGTCCCACAAAAATCCGCACGTAATTGACATCAAACGTGTAAGAACTGTCCCACACCTTGGTAAACAACCTTTCGTGATCAACGACAGCCGGTGAATCCATAACTAAGGCAACCAGCAACGCAAACTCTTTTTTGGTTAGCTTGAGCACTTCCCCATCTTTAATCACTTCCCGCTTTCGAACATCAATTGAGAGGGTATCATCCTTGTATATCTTGCCATGTGGCGCTTTGAGAGACCAGCGCAGGGCAGAGCGAATACGAGCAATCATCACATTTTGGTTGAATGGCTTGGTAACGTAGTCGTTGGCACCCAGATTCAACCCACGCACCGTGTCCTCATCCGTGACGTGTGAGGCCGTTAGAATGATGATGGGCACGGCCGATTTCTCTCGAATCTGCTCACATACTTGCCAGCCATCCACAATTGGCATGCTCAAATCCAGCACAACCAGATCTGGATCGTGTTCTTTCAACATCTCCAGTCCAGTCAGACCATTTTCTGCCAGTAAGGGCTGGTAACCATTGTTGAGCAGCAAATGTTTCATCACCAGCAACATTTCTCGGCTGTCATCAATTACCAGAACTTTTTCTTTGTTTGCCATGATCTAATCTCCCAAGCCCGGTTAATCTCTTAATGTTTATCTTACTATAAGGGGTAGTTTATAGCGAAGCAAGCAACCATGACTAAAGTTTAGCAACAGACAGCTAATAATAATGGTTAATCTCTCTGGAGTAGCTGTCGATCTGTCAACCGTGGTTGACGTTTCACGGGAAACATTTATGTAAATGCATTGTCGATTCTGCTGTTACGCTTTACGATTGGGCGCACAGAGGACAGCAAGCTATCATAAGACCAGCGAGAGATTTTTATGGGTATTCTGGGCAAAGCAACGGCCGTTTCCACACAATCTTACTTTCAACAGCATCCTGCCGTCAGCACGACGGCGCTGCCCAAATTGGGTTGGCACATCAGCCAAGCAGGGTTTGGCAGCTATCGCGTTAACACCGGGGAAAAAATCCATGAACAAGCGTTGAGACAGGCACTGCAAAACGGCATCAACCTCATCGACACCAGCAGCAATTACGGTGACGGTGGTGCTGAGCGACTGATTGGCCGCATACTGGTAGAGCAGATCGATGCAGGCGAATTACAGCGGGAGCAGGTGGTCATCGTCTCTAAAGCGGGCTATTTGCAGGGGTTCAACTATGCCCTGGCTCAGCAGCGCAAAAAGGAGGGACGGCCGTTTCCCAACCTGGTGAAATATACCGATGGCCTCGATCACTGCATTCATCCCGAATTTCTGGATGACCAGCTCACGCGCAGCCTGGAACAGCTCAATTTAGAAACGCTGGATGTTTATCTGCTGCATAACCCGGAATATTACCTGAGCTGGGCACAGCGCCGCCCCATTCCCCTGGATGAAGCGCGACAAAACTACTACCAGCGCATCCGACTGGCTTTTGAATTTTTAGAGCAGGCGGTGGCGAACGGCCGTATCCAAAGCTACGGCATCAGCTCGAACACGTTTCCTGAACCGGCCCGCAGCTACACCTTCACCGACCTCAGCCGCATCTGGCAAATTGCCCAGGAAATCAGCCCAGATCATCATTTCCGCTGGGTGCAGTTGCCCATGAATCTGTTGGAAACAGAGGCTGCTACTGAGCCAAATCAGCCAGATGGCCAAACCGTGTTACAGTTTGCTCAGGCGCATGATCTGGCGGTGCTGGTAAACCGGCCGCTCAACGCCATTGTGCAAGAGAGCCTGACCCGGCTGGCAGACGTGCTGCCCCCCAGCTATCCAGCCACACCGGAGGAGGTGTCAACCGCGGTTGACAGTTGCGTACAATTGGAAACCCAGTTTGTCAGCCAACATTTGTCCAATCTATCTCTGGACGATGAAACCAATCAACAGCTGTTAGATTATCTTTCTGTGGGAAGAATGTTGGAAGGAAATTGGGGCGGTTTTGGCACGTTTCAGAACTGGCAGGATGTAAAGGCTCGATTTATCTTACCCCGCTCACAAACGGCCGTAGAATTTCTCTCCAACCGCCCAAATTTGCCCGCTGAGGCAGCTTTATGGCTCGACGAGTATGTGGAGGCAGCTAACATTACACTGGCAGCGTTAAGCGCATTTTATCAGGAACAGGCGGCTAAACGAACGACACGCATCCAGGAAACGGCCGTTACGGCTGATCCTGATTGGCAAGCACAGAGTTTGAGCCAAACGGCCGTGCGTGCGCTCCGCAGCAGCACTGGTGTCAGCAGCGTGTTGGTGGGCATGAGGCAGCAGCCATACGTCCTGGATATTTTAGGCGACTTGACCCGCCCAGTCGCTGTGAAAGATCGCTCAGAATCTTGGCAAAAAATGCACGAAAACAGTGATAGGTGATAGAGTAAAAAGTAGAAAGAGAACATAAATTGTGACCTGTCAGATAAACCAGTGTCAAAAGCATTGCAACACAATTAAAAGGAGCAAAAAATGGACGAATTAGTAAAGATGGTTTCGGAAAAAACAGGTTTACCGGAAGATCAGGCCAGGAAAGCAGCCGAAGCTGTTTTGGAATTCCTGAAGGAAAAATTGCCAGCCCCGCTGGCGGGGCAGCTGGACAACTTGCTAGAGAATCCCGGCCTGGCCGATCAGGCATCGGGTCTGCTGGATAATCTATTTGGGAATAAGTAAGCGGGAGAAATCAGTAAAAAGTGGTAAGTGGCAACTTCTCACTTACCACTTTTTACTTTTCACTTGTTTCATCCGGCAGGATTTCCCGGTACAAAAACCAGCTCCCCAGCCGTTGTTCTTGCCCTTTGGGTGCCCGGTCGTAGTAAATATCAAAGAGACGGCCGTTTTCCACCTGTACCCGAAAATAATACCGCCCCACACCCCAAGACCCACGTTTTGCCGCCTTTTTCAAATTCTCTGGCCGCATATTGTTGGCCATTCGCCCGCGACGGCCGTAATCACGCCACTCCTGTAAATTAGCCACAATCTCGAAGGTTTCCTCACGCCAGGTAAAACGAGCTGGGCAGGGCGGCAGCTTGGCAAACAGTGGTGGTTGGTCAAATTCCACCGTGATCGGATCGCCGATGAAGCGTGTAGGGGGCATCAGGGTGTCCAACTCAGCGAATCAGCCGCAGACAGGTCGAGCAGTTGACGCAGTTCACTGCCATCTGGCTGCATCAGATAAATGCCGGATTGTGAACTAAAAGCAATGGAACGGCCGTCTGGCGACACAACACCATATTGCCCCACCAGCGCATCTGTGGTCACCGCTTCTGGCTCACCACCAGTCACCGGCAAACGCCACCAGCGCGAAGGCAGACTATGGGCGGAGGCAACTCCAATGCCCAGCAATCGCTCCCACCAGGTAGCTGAACTGGTCTGCTCCGCCACAGCTGAAAAATACAGCCATTGCCCATCAGTCGAGAAAAACGGGGCATCTAGCGTTGTAAACCGGTCACGGGGCACCAGCAAGGTAGGATTACTGCCATCGGGTTCCGCCACAATGAGCTCAGCCAGTAGCGAATCCTGGTCAATGTGAACGTAGGCCAGGGAACGGCCGTCTGGTGAAACCCGAGGCCAGATGCCATTTTCGGCCACCATCGCCACCTCACCTGTGGCTAAATCGAGCCGCTCCAAGGTGGTGCTAAAGCTAAACACTTCCTCGTCCAGCGGCAAAACGTGCGAATAATACAGCTGCTGCCCGTCTGGTGACCAGGTGGGATTGAAGAAAACCTCCTGTTCTGCCGTGCGCTCGATGAGCAAGCGCGGCTCGCTGCGGCCGTCGGCCAGGAGCAAATAAAAGTTGCTGTAGCCAAACTGAATCTCATTTTCACCAGGGGAAGGGGCATAAGTCAGGGCAATCTGGCTGCCATCTGGCGAAGCGGCCATGTGGCTCAACCAGGCATTCTCCGGCACCTCAAACATCGTCTGGCTGCTGTCGCTGGCAAAATCATAGCGCATCAGGGCCTGACGGCGCGGTTCTTGCAGAATGTAGAAGAGGGAACCTGTGGTGTCGGTTGTTTCGGAGGAAACGGCCGTATCCACCGCACGCCCACCACAGGCCATCAGCAGCAAAAAAAGTGCAAAAATCAACGTTTGGGCAGGTTTCATGGGGCAATTGTATCTGTTTTTGGGTGAGATTGGAGAGCAGCGTCAGTGATCAGTAATCAGTGGCCAGTAGGTCAGTATTCAGTAGGAAATTGGCTCACCGATTACTGTTTCACTGATTACTGCTTACTAGAGTTTGAGGGGAAGCTGGTAAGACGGCCGTTTTCCATCCAGCAGCACATAGGGAGCCAGCCGCTTAGTGGCAATACCTAGTTGGCGCAAATGATTGAGTTCACTCAGTCGCCCTTTGCGCCGGGCATTGAGGATGGTGTAGCTGTGTTTAGGCCCAATACCAGGCACGCGCAGCAGCTCCTGGCGCTCCGCCCGGTTCAACTCCACCGGATCTTGCTGCAAATTGGCCTCCGCCCAGGCCAGCTTGGGATCAATTTCCAGCGGCAAATTTCCTTGCTGATCAAAGGGCATCTCCTCCAGACCAAAATCATAGTCACGGAAGAGAAACGAGGTTTGGTACAGGCGCACTTTACGCCTGGGGTTTTCGGCTGGCTGATTTTCCAATGGGGTGTCGTGGATGGGGCTAAAGGGCGAAAAATAGACCCGTTTGAGATGCAGCTGCTTGGTCAAATATTCTGTCGTGGACAGAATTTCGACGTCTGTTTCGCCCACAGCCCCTACCACAAACTGGGTGACGGTAGAGGGCCAACGGCCGTTCCAACCTAAATGCCCCGGTTCTTCCTGCCGAATTTGCTCGATGAGCTGCAACGGCCGTACCAGTTCCTCCAAAAACACCTTTTTAGGTGCCAGTAATGCCAGCCGCTTGTCGTTGGGTGCTTCCAGGTTCACCGACAGACGATTAGCCAGCGTCATGGCCTGGCGCAGCTGTGCTTTTTCGGCACCGGGCATCACCTTCAAGTGTACATACCCCTTGAACTGATACTTTTGGCGCAGAATTTCGGCCGTTTCCAACAGGCGGTCCTGCGTAGCCACGCTGCCTTTAATGATGCCAGAGCTGAGGAACAGCCCTTCGACCATGCCCGCCCGATACAGCTGCATAAATGCTTTGGCCAACTCTTCTGGCTGAAACGTATGCCGCCGGTAGTTGCGCCCCGCCCGGAAGGGGCAATAGTAACAGTTGCGCTCGCAAGCTGAGGTAAGCAGCGTTTTGAGCATAGGCATCGTCTTGCCACCGGGCATGACAGCATGGCTAATGCCCAATGCCTCTTGCTTAGCAACCGCGTTGCGGCGCATTTTGGCCGGTGCACCACCTGGCGAATTGCGTGGTGTTACTAGCTGGCCGCAAGGTGCTACCTCTGGCGCAAAGTTGAAATTTGTCTCCTCAGCCGGCTCCAGATGCATATTCAGGGCAATATCTTGCAGCTTAACAATAGATTCCATAACAGGGCTAATTATAGAACATTCGTTCGCAACTCACAAGCGCTTTTTGCGTAAAGGCCACTTTAGCGTACCCGTTACTTTTTAGAGAACTTGATCACTGAATAAGCGTGAACGATCCGTTTATTTTTGTGACAGTTAGCTGTAGTAAGCAATCTAACTGTAAATAACGATACATAGATTCTTTGCCAAACCGGATAAATTGTAGATATTACACCGGGGCAAGGGAGTCGTCCGGTAAAGGTAGATTAAAAATGATGCGTATACAAAATGAAACCAACGGCCGTCCACAACCAATGCCACGGGCAAAAACCGGGCCATTTATTGATAGATTAATTGCAGCAAAAGCAAATTTGGTAACGGCCGTTTTGGCTGGACAGAGCTGTTATGTGCAAGGGGAAAATGCCCCGCTGCGCTATCGGCTGCTAACAGATACGGCCTTACGCTTAACAGAATTCAATCAGCAGGCCGCCTATTTTGATTTGTCGGACCTGGCGTACCAGTATGATTTAACCACCTGGGTGCAAAACAGCATTCGCTTGTTGGCCATCCAGCTAAACCTACCGCTGCCAACGGCAAGCTGGTGGGTTGAGCGGAGCGAAGCCGATCCGATTGCCGTATTTTTGCAATTTTTAGAGAAATGTATTCTGTCGCAAGGAGACAAGCCTGTTCTACTTTCTTTTGACGAAGCCGATCAGCTTCTACAGGCACCGCTAGCAGGCGATTTTTGGCGTTTTTTCGACTGGATCAGCCAAGCCCAAGAGCAAAAGCGTGAATTTAAACAGTTGACGCTGGTTCTATGGGGGAAAGCTTCGTGGCAGCAGTTGGCGGGAAACGGCCGTTTCTCCACCAACGCCCTCAAACAAATTATTCTTTAGACCTATATGCCGCTTCGAGCGCTTCAATCTGGCGCAAGCAACGATCATCAACTTCGTTAGGCATATATACGGTACTAAACCACATTTCCAAAATCTCTTTGGCCTTCACTTCCGACGTCCGTCGCAGCGAAAGGCAAAGCACATTGGCCTTGTTCCAGAGACGGGCACCGCGTGCGGTTTCCGCCTCATCACACAAAGCGGCACGGATGCCAGGCACTTTGTTCGCCGCCAGACTCACACCGGTCCCTGTCCAGCAAAACAAAATGCCCTCATCAGCTGCCCCGCTGGCAACCGCTTCTGCCACCTCGCGAGCCACGTTTGGCCAATCCTGAGCTTCATCGCGCAGCGGACCAAATAAAGAAACCTCATGACCGCCTGCTTTTACCAGGGTCACCACATGATCTGTTAAGTGTGTTTTTTCATCGGAACCAATGGCAATTTTCATAATATGTTTTATTATGAGTAACTCATAATTTATTCGATCAGCTACTCGACTGAGAATTCAAATGGAACTAATTTCAGGAGATGTTGGGCTGTGCCTGAACTGAATTGCGCTTGAGCTTGGCGTAAGACGGCCGTCCCACTTTTGTGGTTTGGTTAACGGCCGTTGGATACACTAACGTCACCCCATTTTGCCCCAAAGTATGGATTCGCTCAAGTTCCATTAGCCGCTGCATGTCTGCTTCAGAAAATTGACTCACCACCTCGTGTAATCTTGCCAGGGATCGTGCCTCATTTTCAGTTTGCACCGCCCGTTCCTGCACGGCTTCCAAAGCAGCTTTGACATGGCGCGGCATATCAATAGCCCCAACCATGACGCGGGAAAAAGAAAACCCCGCTTCAGACAATCGGGTAGCTAGCTGCTGCCGTACAGCCCGCTCTAAACGACGTGTAGACCCAAGTTCACACACCTGGTCAATTGTCATCTCACCAATGACGTGGCGTAGGCAATTATTCAGATGTTTGGTAACAATGCTATTGGCTTTCTTTGGCAAATTTCGGGCCAATTTTGGCCGTGCTGCTGCTTTAATCTGAAAAGGGTCTATGTCAAAGTTCACGCTCCATTCAACATCCAGTGAAATGCCACCGTTGGTTTGCACGCCCAGGCAACGGCCGTTTGCTGAGCCTGATCCGGTAGGAATGGTATGCGAAAATTGTTCGGTTAGTGGATTAAAAGGATGCCGTCCGCTGGGCACAAAGCGGGCAAACGCCTGCCGCCGCTTGTCGAAAATCACTCCCACTTCCATCTCAGGAATGCGAATAAAGCCAAATTTTGTATAGGCCAATAAACCAAGCAGGCTCAGGAGGGAAACGGCCGTTCCCCACAACATCAGTCCGCCCCAGGCAAAAGCAGCCATAACAACACCCATCGTCAAAATAACAAATAATTTAAACATGAGACCACCTCTTGATAATTAATGAATTTCATATAGTTAGTGTATGCAAAACACTAATGTGTATTAGTATAGTGTGCAAACTACACTTTGTCAACACCCACTTGCAAAACAGGTTTTCTCCCCCGTATAATCAAACTCATTAACCAGCAGCTTACGCAAGGAGTTTCTCAATGCTAAAAAATGGAACATTTTCTGAGGGTTGGATGGACATGCCTCCAGTGGGCAATCTAATCAATCAACAGCCCAATGGCTGGATATTGCGCTGGGTAGAACCGGGCAATGCGCTGTTTGGCGCAGGGGACAAGGCAGGCGGTGTGCCCGAGTGTGTGCATAAATTAGCCGGGCAATTGCCAGCCAACGAGCAGCTTGGGGCAAAAGACGCCCTGATTCTGGCGGGAAACAGTACCTACAAAGTTTTTCATGCAGGCAGTCCATTTGGCGTTGAACTCAAGCAAGTGGTGACTGGCCTAAAACCGGGCAGCGAGGCAACATTAGTGGTGCCAATTTTGGCCGTGCTTTATGATGAGACAGACCCGTTTGGGGCGGAGTCCGGGGTTTGGGTCAATGGGCAGGGGGAATGGATCAATGGCGGCCTGATGGGCAATCGCAAATGGCATCGTCACAAAGTGACGTTTACTGTACCAGACAATGGCACCGCCATCATCGAAATTCGGGTAAAAAGCAAGTGGCCGCGCAAAAAGGATTTTTTCATTGATGGCATCACGCTAGATGCCAAATCTGCCCCAGAGGGTGAAGCGGAGATTCCCAAAATCTTACCAGACCCGATTGTGGTTCCAGATAAGGACAAAGAAGCAGCTGAGGCTGTAACGATCGCCAAGACCATCTCTATTAAGATGCCAACTGGAATGAAGCTAGTAACGGCCGTTTCCAACGAAGCCAACACCGTGATTCTGGTTGTTCCCCCAGGTGTGTCCGTTGAAACTGGTTAACTTTTGTTGCGGTTGATAATCACAATGCCACTCACAATTAATACCACACCGACGAGCATAACGGCCGTAATCTGCTCATCGAGCAGCAATACGCCGCCCAACCCGGCAAAAATTGGCACGATGTAACCGGTCATGGCTGCCGCAGTGGCCCCAAAACGTTTGACGTTATAAACAGCCAGCAGCAGCCCGGCAAAGGTGCCCACCAAAGCGGCGTACAGCAGCGCCATGTAGCCGCTTGGTGTCACCGAATGCAAATCGAAACCAATAATAAGCGCCGATAGGGGCATTACCACCACAGCCGCCACAACCATGCGTATGCTGGCCACATCGAAGGCGTTATAGTCGCTTAAATACTTGCGGATATAAACAGACGAAGCACCCCCCATCGTCATGGCCAGCAGCATGAGGATATAGCCCAGCGGATTGGCCTTGCCCACATCGGCCAGACCGCTTTCACCACTGGAAGCCAGCACAATGGTGCCAGTTAACGCCAGAGCCACACCAAACACTTTGCGCCGGTTCAGCGCTTCATCGGGCAAAAAAAAGTGGGCCAACAGCACAGTAATGGCCGGGCTGGTAGTAATGAAAATGGCAGCCAGGCCGCTGGAGAGATATTGCAGGGCGGTGACGATGGATGTCATAGGTACGGCCGTTCCCAACACGCCCAAAATCGACGCACGCAGCCACAGGCGACGGTCTGTGGGCCACCGGTAGCGGCGGCTAACCAGCGTATAAAACGCAATATGACCTAATCCAGCCATCGTCAGGCGCAGGCCAATATAGGTAGTCGGTTGAAATTGCCCCACGCTAAAGCGGGAAGCCACAAGGGTTGAGCCAAACAAAAAGCCCAAAAAAGAGATATAAGGCAAAGCCTGTGCCGTCATTGTTACTCCAAACTGCGCTAGTTTGTTAGATAGCCATCTAATGCGCAGCGGTAATTATAGCCCAGACTTACCGCAAGAAAACAGCCCATTCGTACAGGCTTAAAAACGGAACACAGAGTTGCACAGAGATAATCAGCGTTACACAGAGAATTTTTGCTAGAATACTGGGCTTCCAGAGACTCTACATTCCTATTCAGAAATACAAAAGTACCAGTGAGCCTGTTTTTGGGCCACGTAGCGCCAGCGTCCCAGGAAGTTACCTTGCTGCGGCGGGTTGTTGTCGCTGCGGTAAAGATATCCGGCAAAGTTACGGGGCGCGTTTTTCTCGGTGAAAAAGAAAATAGCCGTCGTTTCGCCATCGGCTTCTACATAAATACGGCCGTTATCCACCGACAAATATTGATACGCCTCCGGTAGGTTAATCACACCGCTCTCGCCAGGCATCAATTCGCCACTTTCTACCATCTGCGCCACCGCCTCATACTGGCTAATGCGCCAGCGAAAGCGGAGCGTTTCCCAGAGGTCAGAGAAGGGCACCAGCTGCACAATGATCAGCGTACCCACGTTGATCGCCAGAGGCAGCGCCGCCCATTTCACACCCCGCTCAGCACGGAATGGCAAGTAAAACAAGGAAGCCAAAATGAGTGCCACTAAGACAAATTGCAGCCCCTCCACCAGCGGTTGCGCCCAATACCCGCTCCGGCTTGATTGGCCCGCCTGCAAAACGGCCGTTAAGCCAATCAACACCACACCAAACCAGGTCGAAAACAGTCCCAATGAGGGGAAATCAGGTTTATACAGGTCATCAGAAAGGATTGATTGGCTCATGATCTTCTCCTGTAGATCGAGTGAAAAGTGAAAAGTGGGGGGGGACTTATCACTTTTTACTTTTTACTGTTCCAAACGGGCCAACTGCGGTGGCAGAGCAAAGATGATGAAGTAGGACCCAATGAATACGGCCGTTAACAACACAGTTACCACGGCCGTTTCCACAAATTGACTCCGCACCAACAAATGATTAGCCAAATCGCGCAGCAGGATGGTGGGATTCAGCAGCAAATCCCAACTATTCCAGCGCAAAAAACGGCCGATGTACACGCCAAAACTGCTCAATCCCAGCACAACCACCACAAATAGCCAGCCAGCTAAACGATTCCACGCTTTCGTCACCAAATCGTGCAGCCAGAAAAGCGAAGCAAAACCTAGAAAAAGTCCGGCCAGGGCAAAGGTGAGGAGCATGATCAGGTCATACCAGATGGGCACGTGGCCAATTTGCCCTAAATGGAGCAGATCGGTGAGCAGGTACGGGGCATTGGGGAAAAAGAGCAGCCACAAACCGCCCCAAACCCATCGACCCAATTTACTTACCTTGCTGCGCCGCGCGAGCAGGGCAAACAGCACCGGCAGCCAGGCCAAAAACAGGTTCCACAACAAAAAGATGAAAACGATGCTGCCGGTATAGACAAAGCGCACAAACCAGATGGCCCCGGCTAAACTAGAGGTGAACAGCAGTGCTGCTAACAATAACAGGGTGTGTTTTGTCGGTGAAGGGTTCATTGTGTTGACTCCGATGAGAGGAACCAGGAAACGGCCGTTTCATCCGTGCTCAAAAAATGGTACAGCAAGCCAGCCACCTTCGCCTGTCCCGACGGCGACGTGTGCGTGCCGTCAAAGGCAAAGTCTGATTGCTCCCAAACGAAGCCTTCCCCTTCTTCTGCCAAGCCGTCGGCCCATAAATACGGCCCCCAACTAAGCCACGGAGCGTAAACTGTGCCCTCTTCAGAAGAGTAATTTAGGCCAACATCACCATCAAGCTGATCCTCGATGAGCCACTTCACCGCGAAAGCGGATTGATAAGCGTATGGCTCTGGGTTCAGGTCGATGGTAGCGTAACCCCCGTAGGTGCGGCTGGAAAGATAGACGATTTTCAAGTTGGGAAATCGCTGATACAGCAGCTCCACAATCTCCCGCAAATCAGCTTTCAGCAGCAGGGCATCGAGAGGAAACGGCAAGTTAGACCGGGCGCGGGCGTTCTTCAACCATACTACCTGCACTTGATTATCGCTCAGGCCAGCATCCGTCAATCGTTCGCCCAATACTGTCCAATAATCGTCGTTTGGATTGGCCACAAATTGGGTTGCTTTACTGTGCTGCGCGCCGTCCACCAGGACAACAGCGGGATTAAGCTGCGGAATATCATCTGCCTGGTCTAAAAACGTTTCAAATTCCAATGAGGTGTTGGACATGCCTACAGCCACAAAGCCAATTTTGCCGTTTGCCTCGTCTACGGCACCATCGCTGGCTAACGGCCGTATCGCTTGTGAAATCTCAATTCCGGCTGCTTCATGTTCCAACGGCCGTTCATTGCTGCCACCCGGGTACAAACCACCTTCCATGCCGTGGTATTTCTGGCTGCCCAGCTCCGTCAGCGGGGTTAAGCCCACCGTCGATTGGCCCAGGCGAACGGCCGTTAACTTTCTAAAAACCAAGCCACCTGCCACCAGTAACAGCAGCAAAAAAATGAGGACCAGCCACCAGCGCGACCGACGTAATGATAAATTTGTCAATTTTGTATGTTTCGATGTTAACTCCACTTACTCTCTCCAGTTTTTACATTTTTCTCAAAATTAGTCAGCTAAAAAATCCAACCGGTCAAACGCCTGCCAACGCACTAGATTAAACGATGTCCAGTGCTGCCAAGATGAATCAGAAATGAGGGTTTGATAACGGCCGTTTAGCGCATCCAAAATAATCTCATGGCGCGTATCGTAACAATCCAGCTCGTCAGATAGCCAGGCCCGGGAACAAACCGCATTCATCTCTTCCTCTGTATCGCCAACCGTTAAACTTAGGCCACGCACCAGCTGCGGCACCGCATCGTCAGACAGGCTGGCTAAATAAACTGCGTCCAAATCACCGGTTTGCACGTAGCGGTCCAAATTTTGCCGGGCAATAAACGCATCCGGGTTGATGAGATTGAGCGTGACCACAAAGCCCATCACAGCCAGCAAAGCACCAACGGCAAAGCGATCCGGCCGCAGCCACAGCGTCAGCAAAAACCAGACCAACGTGAGAGCTAGCCAGCCCATGCACACATACACGATCAGGCGCAGTTCTGTATAGCCAAAAGCCGCTTCGTACAGCGCCATGCGCCGCCAGGCCGACACCAGCATCACCAATACCAGACCCACCAGCACGCTGCCCAACCCATTAAACAACCGAATTTGCCCTTTATTTTCGCGGCGTGTCAACCAGTTCAGCCCCAACACCAGAAGCATCGTCAAAATAGCCACGGTGAGCAGCTCAAAAAAGCCGCGCCGCGCATAATCGGCAAAGGTGTAGCCCGCTTCGGTGACGTTGGCCACACCGCCAAACAAGTAGGTGAACTGGATGGCAACAAAAGCGGCAAACAACATGTTTACCAGCACCAAAATCGTACTGGTTTCAATAAAACCAATTGAAAGTTGGTGGGGAATTGTCCCCAAAGCACGTTCCAACGCACTTTGTTCTTCATCATCGGCGCGACGGGTGAGCGCCAGGGCCAAGCCACCAGCTAGCAGCAAGGACAGGAGCAAAATGAGGGTGCCGCGCCACAGCCATTCGGCAACATGGCTAAAAATGTCCAGCGAGAACAGCTGATCCACATAATCAGCAAAGATGAGATCGGCTGAGCTGAGCAAGATGGTGAAGACGAGCAGGACGGGCAGCGCCAGTAACAACCCACGCAAAAGGGGCAGCAAGCGGCGACGGCCGTTTCCATTCACACGTATCTCCTGCACGCTGGGCCGAATCACTGGGGCAGACAGCGCCAAACTGCGGCCAAAAACGCGCAAGGGCAGCAGCGCGTAGCCCAATAAATTCATATTTTCGACGCGTCCCGCTGCGTAAAAGAAAGCAAGATAGGCCAGCAGCCCAAGTACAGCCAGCACATTAAGTGTGGTCAGGGTGCTGTTGGTGCGCAGCATGGCCATGCTGGCAAAAAAGAAGAGCGGCAGCAGCAGCCACAAGTTGCGCTTGGCTGGGGTGATGGCTTCGGAACGGCCGTTCCACCACAGTCCGCCAACGACCAATCCCACAAATATTAAGAGCGAAAGGCCTAGGGGCTTGTTGTAAAACAGCCAATCCCACACAAAGCCGAGGAAGACGGCCGTTTGCAGCAACCGCACCGGTGCACGCAGCGCCAACGGTTTAGGCGGTTCTATGGTTTTAGCAATTAGTTCATCGTGTGTGGTTTCCATGTTTGCTCCTGTAGGTCAATTTTTAAAAATTGACTTACGATTTGCGCCCCAAATAGTAAAAGACCGCTACCGCCCCTAGCATGTCCATCGTCAAATCCAGAACTTCATCAAAAGCCGGAATAATGTGCTTGAACGAGGCAATTTGCAGAAATTCCTGAATGACACCCAGCAGAAACATTAGCCCACAGTAAAGCCAAAAGTGCTGCCGCAAGCTGGGAAACAGCAGTAAAACATCTGCACCTATCAAGGCAAAAACGGCAAAATGGCCAATAATGTGCGCAATTTCCGTGCCAAAAATAAAGTCGGCCACCACACTAAAGCCGGGCCATACCGTTGCCAACCAGCCAAAGGGAAATAAGGCGGTGGCGATTAACAAAATGAGGACGAGGATGAGATACGGCCGTTGCGCCATATTGCTTTTTTGTTCGCGTTGTTTTAGATTTAGCATCGTTGATGGCTCCCAGTTTTGAATGTTGCTACAGCTTAAACAAAGCTTTAACAGATAACGACGCTTTGATTGTCAAATACGTTGCACTCAAGTGCTTGACGACTTTCATCCAAATAAAGGATGTTATGCCTATTATGTTGAACCTACTCATCGTTGAAGACAATGAAAAATTACGACCGGCCCTCAAAGCTGGTTTGGAAGATTTAGGTACAGTAAAAGTCATCCACGACTGCCCTACGGGCGAGGAAGCCCTGGAATTTTGCCTGGGCCAAACGCCAGATGTCATTTTGATGGATGTGCAGCTGGCGGGGGTGATGAATGGGATCGAAACGGCCGTTGCCATCCGGCGCGAATTTCCCAGGCTCCCAGTTGTCTTTTACTCCATTCAGGACGACGACGAATATTACCGCGCCTTCCGCCGCAGCGGCATCCTCAGCCATTACGCCTACGTGCGAAAATCTAACTACCTCCTGCCCAATATGATTGTGCCTTTGTTGGAAGATGCGGTGAACGGCCGTTCCTTCATCGACCCAGACATTGAATCCCGCGTGCAGGAAGTGCGTCGCAAAGACGAAAATGCCCCAATGGACATTCTGGAACCCAACGAGCAGGCCGTGGCCCGCATGGTCGCCCAGGGCATGAGCAACGAACAGATTGCCAGCCGTATGGGCTTCCGCGATAAGCGCACCATCAGCCGCATCAACGGCCAAATTTACACCGCCTGGGGCCTCAACGACACCACCACCGCTGAAAAAGTCGCCCGCACTCGCGTTGCCATCATCCTCAATGCTGGTCAATTCATCCAATGGAACGAAGATGGTGTACCGCATATCCTGAATGATCATGGCGAATGGACACCATGGGAGTGACCCGTTATCGGTAATCAGTAAACGGTGATCGGTAAAATAATTGACCGATTACCGATAACCGCTTACCGACCACCAAACATGAGCGATATCCTCCTACTTGACTGGGCTATCATGGCCCTCTCGCTTTTTAACACCATTCTGCTCACCTGGCTGGGCTTAACGGTTGTTTTTAATGCCGACCGGCGGGATTGGGGCGTTTGGATTGCCACGGTGGGCTTGTTGCTGGGGGCACTTTTCTTCGTCAGCCACACTGCCATTATTGGTTTAGGACTAACCAACCTGACCTGGCGCAACATGATTTTTTGGTGGACTGCTGGATTAGTACCCGCCATTATGCTGCCCTTTGCCTGGTATATCATTATGCTCTGGTATGCGGGCTACTGGAACGCGCCGCGCAATCGGCTGCACCAGCGGCAACGTATCTGGTTAACCGTCATCACCGGGATGCTCTTTTTTGGTCTAGTGGCCCTGGTGACAGGCGTGCTTTTGCTGGCGATTCCGTCCCGAACATTGGACCCATTACGTGCGTTTATCCGCTATTCAATTGCCGGGATTCCCTTTTTAGCTGTTGGTTATTCAGTTTATGTGCTGCTGTGCATTGGCCTATCGCTGGATGCACTGCGCCAACCCGCTGCCTCGCGGCGGGTGATGGGCTTGGTCGCTCGCCGCCGGGCGCAGCCCTGGCTTTCGTCTGCCTCTCTGGCGCTGATGGTGGTCACGTTCCTTGTCACTGGCGTCATGCTGTGGATTGTGCAAGATTCGCGCCAGCGTACCTTTTTGGAGATTTATTTAGAGGCACAGCTTACTATTGCTATCCTGGATTTGCTTATTTCTGGCATTATTGCGGTGGTGATTGTGCTGCTTGGGCGAGCAGTGGTGTCCTACGAAGTATTTACGGGCAAGACGCTGCCACGTGGTGGATTGCGCCGACAGTGGCGGCAAGCGGTGATGTTGGCAGCAGGTTATGGTATTGCTATTGGCGGAGCGATTTCAGTGCAGTTACGGCCGTTATACAGCCTCCTCATCACCACAATGCTCATGACTTTCTTTTTTGCCATGGTCAGCTGGCGCACCTTTGCTGAACGAGAACGATACATTGCCCATTTACGGCCGTTTGTCGCCAGCAACCGCCTCGTCGAGCAGCTCATAGCCCAGTCCGACCCGCAAGAAGTTGATTTCATCACCCCCTTTTACGCGCTCTGTGCTGATGTGCTAGATGCCCGCGTGGCGTATTTGGCGGCCCTCGGCCCGATGGCCCCATTGGTAGGGCCACCCATCAGCTACCCATCATCAGCCCAGTCGCTGCCCTCTTTGGTCAACATCACCGAGCGGTTTACCGGAGCAGAAAACGAAATGATTTCCCTTGATGCCGATGAGTTTGGCGCGGCCATCTGGGCCATTCCGCTATGGAGCGAACGAGGTTTGTCTGGGGTGCTGCTGCTGGGGGAAAAAAGCGATCAAGGATTGTACACGCAGGAAGAAATTGAGATTGCCCGCGTCATTAGTGAGCGGCTGATTGATACCCACGCCAGTGCGGAAATGTCGCGTCGCCTGATGGAAATTCAGCGGCAGCGGCTGGCCCAAACCCAAATCATCGACCAAAAAACACGCCGTGTTCTCCACGATGATATTTTGCCAGATATTCAGGCGGCGCTCATTGCGTTAAGTGGAGAGAAGGTGCAGGGAAACGGCCGTACAGCCAAAGCACTCACCCTCATGACCGAGGCGCACAAACAAATCTCTGACCTGTTACATGATATGCCCACCACCACCGCACCAGAGGTTGCCCGCCTAGGCTTCATCACCGCCTTCCAGCGCATTGTGGAAAATGATTTTGCTACTGTATTTGATACCGTTCAATGGGAAATTTCCCCAGAGGCAGAAGCAGCGGCCAAAACCTTGCCCACGCTCACGGCCGAAGTTGTTTTTTATGCCGTGCGCGAGGTGGTACGGAATGCGGCGAAACATGGTCGAGGGGGGAAAGGGGAACGGCCGTTGCGTCTCAACATCACCATGCAGTACATCGATCAGCTTGCCATCACTATCACAGATGATGGCGTGGGTCTGGGAAACAGTGAAACCTCCGGTTCGGGTCAAGGCTTGGCGCTGCACAGCACAATGATGGCCGTGGTAGGTGGCTCGGTGGTAGTAGATACAGCCGCCCACCAATTCACCCGCGTCACGCTGAATGTTCCCGTTACCCCTGTGCCCGCTTTTTCCAATAACGCATAATGCCATCTACACTCATGTAAAGTGGGTTAGCATTCGCATACTGGTCAATGGCTTCTTCCGTTAATCCAGCTGCCCTGGCTCGTTCGGCAAACCAATTAGTGTAGGCTACTAAAATTTCGTCACGATTGAGACCGTTTTGCATTTGTGTTTGGATGAAAACGGCCGTTTTCCGCACCAATATCTTAACCGCTTGCAAATATTCCTGAACCTGATCAACCGGGCCAAAATGGGTGGGATAAATGCGCCGAAAATTTTGGGCCAACAAGCGATCCAGCGTGGATTCCCACGCTTCCAAATCAAATTCAGGTGGTGGAGCTGGAATGTCGGGCAGCCCCCAACCAGGTAATCGTGCCGCCGCTGCATCACCAGCAAATGCTACGTCTCCCAGCACAAAAACGTGATGATGTCGGGCATGTCCTGGCGTTTCTAGGGCTTTAATCTCTAAGCCAGCTACCTGGAGTGTGTCATTGTCAAAAACTTCAGTAACCTTGTCAACTGGTGCAGCTAACATTTCACCCCAAAGCGTGTCCATCTTATCACCATAAATGCGACCAGCGCTGGCTAACAGTTTTTCGGGAGCGATGAGATGTTTAGCCCCAAAACTATGCACATAAATTTGCGCACCGTGCTGTGCCCACCAGCCTGCTGCCCCGGCATGGTCAAGATGAATATGGGTAACCAGCACATGTTTGATTTGTTCTGGCTGAAAGCCATGCTCACGGATTTTGTCGAGCAATGTGTTGAGTGTGGAGCCAGGACCAGTTTCAATCAAAATTGGCCCTTCGGGGCCAACGATGAGGTGAGCAGCCGTTACTTCTGGAATTCCCTGAAAATGAAGGTCAAGAACGTGTATCTCTGGTTTTTGATTCATTCGCTAATAATATCATTTAATCCCTAGAATGGCGGATCATTTTTTCCGCTTGTGTTTAAAAAAATATCGATTCACTTAATTTGATTGTGATTCCATCACTTGCCATAGTTGATAACGGCCGTTATCAACTCCACGCCAGTAATGGTCATTTTCTGGATTTCGCAGGTAGGATTTGGCAGCCAAACGGCCGTTGTCAAAAAAGCGCCGCGTCACCGATAGGCGTTGATCGTTCCCCGTTATCCCTTGCATAAACAGGTCTGTCAACGCCCGATTGAT
Organism: Promineifilaceae bacterium (SeqCode); assembly: GCA_050292445.1. Lineage (GTDB taxonomy): Bacteria > Chloroflexota > Anaerolineae > Promineifilales > Promineifilaceae > Leptofilum. Next base: position 21,282 of record JBNKLQ010000061.1, read on the forward strand.
CCGCTTTTGGCGTCCTTTTGGCTGTTGAGCATGTGGCCCAACGTAGCTGTTTGGCAACTGCCAGGCCACATAGCTTTTGCCCTGTGGCCCTTGCTTACCTATGAAATCTTTAAATTGAAATGTGGCTTGCCCTTGCTCCCAACCACGCGCCTGCAAATTGTCTGTTGTTGCCGGGCCACCAATGGCAAACTGTGCTTGGCGCTTTACCTTCGCTTTCCGTTCATAGCGACGCTGTGTTCGTGGCTGCACCTGTGTTAGCCGGGCCACCGTTTCGCGGGCAATCGGTTTTTTTGCTTGGCTAGACTGGGCGCGGCTGCTATGAAATGTGGCGTACAGATGAGCCCGCACCGTGCCGATCTTCTGTCGCAGCACCTGAACCGGCACAGCCACAGGCCGCATTTTTAGTTGAGGCACTTCTAGCGCAAACGCCACTTTTGTTACGGATCGCAACCAGATACGGCCGTTCTGCCTTACCCAAAAAATTTCCTCACCACGCGCCAATAGATTGCGCAGTTGGCGCATGCCGCAAAATCGCAGCAGCGCCCGCTTGTCGGTAAACCGGCGGCGTGCCACCTCTTCGTCAATCCAGCCCCGCCCCTGGCCATCCACGGCTTGCAGCAGCAGCCACAGTCGTCCGGCGGCTACTTGTTCTGCACGTAGCAGCCCAATGGCAATGTCAGGATACACTTTGATGGTTTTGGGTAGGGCAGGGTGGGGTGATGGAACGGCCGTATGGTCAGGCTGGGTCAGTTGAACCGTTTGATTATTTGAGACGCGTTGTTTTTTCTGGCGCAATGCCTGGGTAATTGTTGTGCTTTCCCAGCCAAGATGGGGTGGAAGTTGGGCGATCGTTGTGAGAGGGGGAGACAGCCGTTCATCACTCAGGGCCTTCTCAAACAGAGAAACTGGTTGGCCCACTGTCTCAGAACGAGAAGCATGAAGTTGTGCCCGCAACCGCAACAAACGCTGCTGTGCAGCCTGAAGCGCGTGCGAAATGGTCTGGTCAGACTGGCCCACAAACGGCTCTGCTTTCCAGGTAGTAGGCAACACAAACTACACCTGTCAAAGATGAATCAGCACATCTGATCCATTGACAGGCAAGAGGCCCTATGCTATCCTTCTACCTAGCATTAGTGAGCTACCTGGGGACAAAAAATCCCCCTCCCCAATTAAGGGGCACTGTCTTAAAAGGTGTTGGCGGCACCAAAACAGGTTGAACTGGTAGCTTGCTTATACAAATCAAGGCCAGGCGTTTAGACGCTTGGCCTTTTTTTATGTGTTCGTAAAACGCTTAGGTCTACGAACATTCCTCACGGAAACCGCGCAAAATAACTAACTACTGACAAACTCCAATAGCCCAAATAAAACACATAGACGTTACTCGCAAATCAATTAAACATTTGCTGGCGATCTTTTGCGCATTTGATATACATAATCCGTAATTGAGGCCAGTCTATCAGAGTTAATGTCCTATGTCAACTAATCTATAGGCTATAGATTGCAATTTGTGGGGCACTATAGGCTCAACTGTACCCGAATTGCACCTTTTATCCCCCTCTTGACAACCATTTGTGACTTATATACCATATTGTGATGAACGAAACGACTCCTTTTAACCTTGATTTCAACCAATATTCACCGGATTGGGATAGGTTAGGTGTTGTAGTTCCTCCATTCACTATTGAAGCAGATCCCCGATTTATGTACTTATCTACAGAAACCAGGCGCGCACTTTCCAAAGTGAGCTACATGGTTGAAGCTGGTCAAGGGGCATCTGTCATCGTGGGTGAAATTGGTACAGGAAAAACAACCCTGGCTTCCTGGTTCCACAGCCGCTACGATCGACGGCCGGACTTTACAGCCGCCAAGATCGACGAGGCGCCTAAGAAGAGCGGTTTACTTCTTTTGCGCCGCATCGCGGCCGAGTTTGGCTTACGTACCCGCCGCGCAACCGAGGACCAACTCAATGAGTTCCGGGCCTTTTTGGTTGAAGAAAGCGAAAGGGGAGTATTGCCACTCATTATCGTTGATGAAGCTCATGAATTAAGCCATGAGCAATTTATTGAGCTGCGCCGCTTGCTCAACTTTAGAGACCCGCGCGGTGGCAAAGCTTACCAGCTTGTTCTGCTTGGACGGCCAGAGTTGGACATCAATTTGCGCGAATCCCCAGATTTCAATGATCGGGTGGCCACACGCTCTTCCCTCGACCCATTAACCCCTGACGATACAAAATCACTTATTGAGTACCGGCTATTAGCTGCCGGTCGAGACTCCAAGCAAAGCGTTCTTTTTACTGACGACGCGATCTTGCCAATTTGGCGTGAAACGCGCGGCTATCCACGGAGCATATGCCTCTTGTGTTTGCATTTGTGCCTGGAATTTTTGACCCATGATGATTTAACGCAGATTGGTGAACAATTTGTCAAGGATTTTCTGGAGAAACATGACGATTACCGTCGAGCTACAGAATAAGCGGGCTTCATGAGCAAGAAAAAGGACAAACAGCAAGAGGATCAAGCCAAACAGCGCGCCAGCACGTTGGCGGCGTTGCTCAAGGAAAAACCAAAACGAGGACGGCCGTCTCACAATGTTAGTCGGCAAAATGTCTACGTGGCTTTGGCTAAATCCCAAAAAAAGCAGATGAAACAACTGGCTGGGCTACTGGCCGATGAAATCAGTCGGGCTGATGTTCCAGATCTGGCTATTTCCATTTTATCGGCTCGTCTGGAAGCACTCCGGCGTGCCGTTGCTGATCGAAACCGTGAAATGCCTGAGGGTATCACAGATTTTGAATCACTTTACTTGCTTTGGGATCTTCCCTTACCAACTGCGGATGAAAAAGAACCAAGTTGGACCTCTATTCGTGTCTCTCCGCAACAAGTTATTGAATTAGGTCGTGCCCATGGCACACTGAATGCCGTTTTTGGTGCAAATCGTAGCCAGACATTTAGTTTGGCTCTTTCATTACTGGAACAATTAATTGAGGATCATCCACTAATTCAACACTATGCTACGGTGGAAGAACTGCGCAAATACATAATTGATCTACATTCTTGATTATGTGCATCTGTCTGGCATTGCGTTTGTTAGTCTAATAGAGCGCAAAAAAGCGCCACCTATAGGCAAAAGATTACGGAATTTGTTAAAGTAAGAAATCCGCTTATTATAATAAGGTAGAGAAATCGTTTCATCCAGAGAACTGCCTGTTGGCCACACAGTATACAACTCGGTGAAAATCTAAATCAATTCAAAATCACCTTGACACACCCGCAACCGCTGGCTATAATCCCGCCTCGTTGATGTGACACAGAAATGTGTGAAAACACAGTGAAACATGAACAACAAAATTGATAGAATTTGTTCTTGACAGCAACAAGAGGTTGTGATAATATCCCTCGCTGTCGATAACAGCGGGATGTCGTTGCGAAAGCAAAACGCCCATTACAAGTACAAACTCCAGCTAAAGGGCATTTAAAGAAGTAATATAAATGAAGCGGCTCGCTCAGAGTCGTTTTTTGCGCTCTATAAACAGTTGGATGAGTCCTCGTAAAAAGCACCTTAACAGTTGAAGAGTGATGAAAACAAGACAGTAAAGCTTGGGTTCTCGAGTCAAAAAATGAAAGTAGTTCCGTGGTAATAACCACGGATGCAAATTCTCTTTATGGAGAGTTTGATCCTGGCTCAGGATGAACGCTAGCGGTGTGCCTAATGCATGCAAGTCGAACGGGATCCTTTGGATTCGTCTGAAGGTGAGAGTGGCGGACGGGTGAGTAACACGTAGGTGACCTGCCCCGGAGAGGGGGACAACCACTGGAAACGGTGGCTAATACCCCAGATGTTAATGCGCTTAGAAAGCATTGACTAAAGCCCCGGCGCTCCGGGAGGGGCCTGCGGCCCATCAGCTTGTTGGTAAGGTAATGGCTTACCAAGGCAAAGACGGGTAGGGGGCGTGAGAGCGTGACCCCCCACACTGGTACTGAGACACGGACCAGATACCTGCGGGTAGCAGCAGCAAGGAATATTGCCCAATGGACGAAAGTCTGAGGCAGCAACACCGCGTGGAGGATGACGGCCTTCGGGTTGTAAACTCCTTTTCTGGGGGAAGAGAAAGGACGGTACCCCAGGAATAAGTCTCGGCTAACTACGTGCCAGCAGCCGCGGTAAAACGTAGGAGGCGAGCGTTATCCGGATTTATTGGGCGTAAAGCGCATGTAGGCGGTTTTTTAAGTCGGACGTGAAAGCTCCTGGCTCAACTGGGAGAGGTCGTTCGAAACTGGAAGACTTGAGGGTGGTAGAGGAGAGTGGAATT
>JBNKLQ010000062.1:0-25556 GCA_050292445.1 Promineifilaceae bacterium (SeqCode)
AAAGTCGCGCAGGTTTTGCAGGATGGTGCCGTTTGGATCGTATTCGGTCATGTCTCTATTCAGATGGTTTGGTTTCAGTTAAGAATGGTTTGCTAAACAAAAGTCAGCCCCAATTGTCTTTCCGAGTGAAACGAGGAATCTTTGGTCGTTGTAAGCTGAAAGATTCCTCACTGCGTTCGGAATGACAAGTGCAACGGTAGAAACTTTGTTGAGGAGATGGTAGCAGAAAGAGGGGGAATGGTAAATGGTTAAGGTGCGACGCACTTGTTTTGGATTGAGATTTGGAAGGAGGAAGTGCGTCGCACCTGGGATGCGCGTGGATGGTAATACGATCGTAACCTCTTTGTAATCGGTCTGAAATATCTACAAGCGAAACTTTGCTCCATCTTCTCAGAAAAGTGTAGATGAAAGGAGCAGACCATGTTAAATATCCCGAATTATCCCCCACCTCGTTTACTTCCGCCCCAGTTAAAAACAAGAATCCAATCAGACGAACAACGAATTTTTAAAGCGCCAGGGCACATACGCCAGGATCGGTTTGTCTTTGACAAGCGCGCCCTGAGCAATTTGTCGCTGCTGGACCAGGTGCTGTTTGAGCGTTTTGGCCAGGGGCCGCTGGTGGATGTGCCATACGCCACGATGCACCAGGCGTTTGAGCATTTTGCCGCCAGCCAGCCGGAGGCGATTGCCGTGCAGCATTTGGGTGACTCGATCACCTACGGGGAGCTGGACCGGCAGGCTAATCGGCTGGCGGCGCATCTGGCCGAGTTGGGCGTGCAAACCGGCGATCATGTCGCTCTCTTTTTGCAGCGCTCCATCCCCATGATTGTGGGCATTTTGGCCACGCTGAAGGCGGGTGCCGCCTACGTGCCGCAGCATGTGGGTGTGGCTCCGCCCGCGCACCTAGCGTACGTGCTGGACGTAGCCAACATCGATGTGATTTTGACCATTTCGCGGTTGGCAGATGAGGTGCCGCTGCCCGACGGCCGTATCCTTCTCAACATCGATGAGTTTGTGCAGCAGCCGTTTGCCGACGAGACGGAATTTGTAGAGAGTTTTGTGCCAGAAACGGCCGTTTCTTCCCAAAACACCTGCTTCATCATTTTCACCTCCGGCACGACGGGCACCCCCAACGGCGTGCAGGTGAGACACCGCAACGTAGGTAACATTTTGCTCACCGCGCCGGGTAACCTGGGCATCCAGCCGGGGATGAAGGTGGGGCAGATTCTCAGCATCGCCTTCGACATGGCGGCCTGGGAGATTTTGGGCTGCCTAAGCAACGGCGGCACGCTGGTCATTCGCGGCAAGGATTTTATGGAGGTGCTGCGGCAGGTGGACGTGGTGATTTCCACGCCCTCTATTTTGGCTTCTTTTGACGCCGACCAGCTGCACAACGTCAAGGCCGTGGCCGTGGCGGGCGAACCGTGCCCGCGCCCATTGGCCGACAAATGGGGTGCATTTTGCACCTTTTACAACTCCTGCGGCCCCACCGAAGTGACGATTGTCAACACCGCCGCGCAGCATCTCCCCTGGAAGGAAGGATTGACCATCGGCAAACCAACCCCGAACAACACAGTGTACGTGCTGGATGAAGATTTGCAGCCGTTACCAATCGGTGAAATTGGTGAGATGTGGGCCGGGGGCGATTGTGTTTCCAAGGGCTACATTGGCAATGAAGAATTGACGAGCGAGCGGTATCGCCCGGACCCGTTTTTGGGTGACGGCCATATGATGTTCCGCACCCGTGATTTGGGCAAATGGACGGCAGATGGGGAGCTGGAGCATTACGGCCGTACCGATGACCAGGTGAAAATTCGCGGTTTCCGCGTAGAGTTGGATTCGGTGTCGGCGGCGCTGGAATCGACGCCCAACTGCAAGCGGGCCGTGGCGCTAAAGCTGGACAGCCGTGATTTGGTCGGTTTTGTCTCGCCGCGCGCGGTGGATGTAGAGGCAGCGCGAGAAGCAGTTGCCAGTCAACTGCCGTACTACTGCACGCCCAAATTCATCATCGACCTGGCAGAGTTGCCCAAAACGCCGCGCGGCAAGATCGACAAGCGGCTGCTGCTGGAAATGGCCAAAGCCCATGACGAGGCTTTGGCAATCGCCGGGGACTAAAGCCCCCCGGCTAGATGTGGAAGCCCTATTGGGCTGAAAGGTAGCCTCACAGAGGCTTTCATAACTAGCCCAGGCCGTTTACGGCTGGGCGGAATAAATTGACCCCACCCTAACCCTCCCCCTGCAAAGGGGAGGGGACTGGCTCCTTCTCCCTCTGAGGGAGAGGGCTGGGGTGAGGGTGGAATAACAGGAAGGATAAGAAATCATGTTAAGAACATTCCCTAATAAAGTTTTGGCCGGACGACGAGATGAGAAACAGGAACGGCCGTCTACCCATCAACCCGGCACGTTACCACCCCAACAACCTTTGCTGCGACGCATGTGGAAACATCGCTACCTGATGCACTACCATCGGCTGATTGCCCTGGTGGTGATTGTGAATCTGGTGCTGCTGGGCTATGGCCTGCGCCAATGGCAGTGGTGGACGGCCGAATCGATCAACCTCACCGCGCTGTCTAATTTGGTCATTGCCAACATCGGTTTGGCAATCCTGATTCGGCAGCAGTTGGTCATCAATTTACTGTTCAAGATGGCCACCAGCGTGCCCACAAGTTGGCCACTGCGCATCCGCTCCTTGATGGGCAAGGTGTATCACTTTGGCGGCATCCATGTGGGCGGCGCGATAATGGGCACGCTCTGGTTTGGCGCGTTTGTCGGTTCGCTGATTTTCAGTTGGGCCAATGGGCTGCCGGGCGTGTCGCAAGCGACAATGATTGTAACCGGCGTGCTGCTTGTTTTGTTGCTGGCGATTATCGGCATGTCGATGCCCCAGATGCGGGCTAAATACCACGACCAGTTTGAACTAATGCACCGCTTTGGCGGCTGGACGGCGCTGCTGCTCTTTTGGCTGCAGACGATGTTGTTCACCAATGATCAAGGTGGCACGCTGCTGGCGGCACCGGGCTTTTGGGTGCTGCTGGTTGTTACCTTGAGCATTGCTCTGCCCTGGCTGCGGCTGAAAAAGGTGCCGGTGCGGTTGGAACGGCCGTCTTCCCACGTCGTCTTGGCCCATTTTGATTACGGCGTGACGCCCTTTGCCGGTTCTTCCACCGCCATCTCGCGCAGTCCGCTCACCGAATGGCACTCCTTTGCCAACGTGCCTGCACCGGGCAAAGAAGGCTTCCGCCTGACGATCAGTCGGGCAGGCGATTGGACGGGCCAGCTGATCGACGATTTGCCCTCGCACGTCTGGGTGAAGGGTATTCCCACGGCGGGCGTGGGCAACATCGACAAGCTGTTTAAGCGGGTGGTGTGGATTGCTACCGGCAGCGGCATTGGCCCCACGCTGCCCCATTTGCTGGCGCACACGGCTCCGGCGCGACTGGTCTGGTCCACCCGCACGCCGCGCGTCACCTACGGCGATGACCTGGTGGATGAGATTTTAGAGGCGGAACCCAATGCCTTAATTTGGGACACGAACGAAAACGGCCGTCCCGATTTGGTCCAACTGGCCTACGACGCCGTGCAGGAATTCGACGCCGAAGCGGTGATCGTTATCTCCAATAAGAAGCTCACCTGGCGGGTGGTCTACGGCATGGAAAGCCGGGGCATTCCGGCGTATGGGGCGATTTGGGACTCATAACAGTGAACAGTAATCGGTGAGTCAGTATTCAGTGAGTTAGTATTCAGTCGGTTCAACTGAATACTGGTTACTGAAAACTGATTACTGAAAAGGAACGATCATGAGCATACAAATTGAACAAAAAGGACGCGTCGTCATCGTGCGGTTAAACCGGCCAGAGGTGTTGAACGCGCTGAATTCGGAAGTGATGCATGAGATGGTGACGCGATTGTCGGAGTTGGATCGCGATTCGAGTGTGGGCTGTTTTGTCATCACCGGCAACGAGCGGGCTTTTGCCGCCGGGGCAGACATCAAGGAGCTGGCTTCAAAATCGTACATGGAGATGTTCCACGAGGACTTTTTTGCCCCGTGGGATCAGTTTGCTGCCTTACGCACGCCGAAGATTGCGGCCGTTTCTGGTTATGCGCTCGGTGGTGGCTGTGAACTAGCGATGATGTGCGATCTGATTTACGCGGCAGACACGGCCAAATTTGGCCAGCCGGAAATCAAGCTGGGGTTGATTCCCGGCATGGGCGGCTCACAGCGATTGACCAAACTTGTGGGCAAGGCCAAGGCGATGGACATGCTGCTCACAGGTCGCATGATGGACGCTGGGGAAGCGGAGCGCGCCGGGTTGGTGGCCCGCGTTATTCCGGCTGAGGATTTAATGGCAGAAACGTTGGCGGTGGCGGAAATGATTGGCTGTTGGGGGAAAACGGCCGTAATTGCCGCGCGTGAAGCCGTTGAGCGTGCCCAAGAAGGCAGCCTGCGTGAAGGTATCCTTTTTGAGCGGCGTACTTATTATGCGCTGTGGGCTACAGCGGATGCCCAAGAAGGAATGCGGGCGTTTTTGGAAAAACGGCCGCCAGCTTTTGTTGGACGATAAATAGGGGCGAGTAGTTTACATAAAAAGAGCTTCGTGTTTTTACACGAAGCTCTTTTTAGTTTACAAAGTTAAACGAATGATAAAATTACCAGCTGCCAGAAACTACGGGCGAGCAGGTACTGGTTCCAGCTTCACAGACCTGGAAGTCATAGGTGCCGCCACCAGGACCAAATGAGCCAGCCGTATAAAAACCATCGTTGGCTGTGGTGGTGAGCAAGCTGCCGTTAAAGTAGACGTCTACATTGGCACCATTCGCTCCGCTCCAGGTGAGGTTGGCAAATTTGCGACCCTGCTGCTTGTAAGCGTTCACGCTTAAGGTGATGCTGCTCGGAGGCGGCGTTTCGGTTGGTGGTGGCGTGGTGGGTGTGGGTGGCGGGGTTGTAGCCGTGGCAGTTGGCCCAGGTGTGGGTGTGGGGTTGTTCCCTGGGTTACAGCTGTAGCTGAAGGAGCTGATGTAGGTGCCCCAACGGCCGTCTGTCGTGCCTGTGTTTTTGCTGTATTCGCCCAGATACCAGAAGGTTGTCCCAGCGGGGTCAATCGTCATTTCCGTGTAGTCACCCCAGCGGCGTGGTGCCGAAGTTTCAAATGAGGTGTAGGAAATTTCGCCAGCTTTCACGAGCGTTTCAGCCTGTAACGTGCCAGCCGGATCTGTGGCCAACCGACCCGTAACAAAAACGCCAGGGTAGATGCTGGTGCTGGATTTGCTGTAGCCAATCGCCATGTTGCCACAAGCATCAACGGCCAGGTCAGCAAAGGTGCGGTATTCACCATTGCTACCGTACACACCCGCATCAGCAACCGTGGCTGTAGCTGGATTAATCTTGGCCCAGCGCACACAGTTCACGGTGCCACTACCTGGGTTACAGGCCACGGTGGAGGAGGTCCAAGCAAACCCATCACGGTATTCAAAATCTTGGGGACGGAAATCATTGGCTTGAACGGTTTGCCCACCAAGCTGTGGCGTGTCTACCGGCATGCCGGCTGTTACACCTGTGGCCGAATTCAAGTCAACCGTACCAACTGTGCTGAAATTGTTTGCGCCAAACGGATCGCTCCAGGAGTAGACGGTGTGGGTGCTGCCATCATAATCGGTTTCGGCAAAGAAGTAATGCGGGCCGTTGCTGGGCCAGGTGCCCTGCGCCCAACCGTGCAGGTTGAGTGGCTGGGGTGTGTCGTCTGCAGAGCCCAGCCCCACGGATACAGATGCCGCTGCCTGGCCATTGTACATAGCTACTTTGTCAAAGGCCCAAACTTTCCCTTCTCCAAATCGGTTGCCACGGAAAATGTTAGCGCCCATGTAAATGGCGTCGCGGCCAATACCTGCATGTGGATAATCGAAGAAGTCACGACGGCCGTCTGTGGTATCGAAGTAGTAAAGATTCCAGGAACCGGTTGGATCACCCGTTTGCGATACGGCAATGCAGTAACCGAGGCCGTCAGCATCGATGCCCAAGACGTAGCGATCATATTCTTCGTCGTAGTTGGCGTTGGGGTCAAACACGCCGGTGCAGTTTGAATTTGCTGCCATGAAGCTATCAAATGTGGTGGGGGCCACTAGAGAGTTGCCGTTTTTATCGTAAATTTCAAAGGCCACATTGACAACGGCAATGACATGGCTAGGCCCGACGGCTAGTTCTGGATCGGGGGGCACGTTGCCACCACCGCCACAGCATTCGGTGTAGTCTAAGCTATCGAAGCCGGTTCCAGCGCTCGGGGCAGCCAAAGAAGGACCACTGGCGGCAACTTGTACGTTGGCGCTGGGAGCCAGTTCTAAGGCGCGCGCTTGCATGGCTGCCATTTCTGCTGCGCCACGGATGCCTTCAACTTCATTCAGGTCAATCTCGCCACGACGCCAGCGGTCGAGCTGGCTATTATTATCCCGAACGCCTGCGGGAATGTCGCGCAGGTTGACGGTGACGGGACGGGACGCACCTGTTTGTACAGCTTGGGTATCCATTGCCTGCTCGGCCCCAGCTGGGGCGAAGGATTGAATGGCTTGCTGGCGAACGGCCGTTTCCGCACCAGGTCCAGAACTAAAACTGAGCAGCCACGCGCCGAATACCAGCACAGCGGCAACCAATATCACCCGACTTATCTTTGAAAACTTCATGTACACTTCCTCCTTTGGAGATGTAGGGTTTTGGGATAGTGATAAACACCAAAAATGCGCCATTTGCGTGGCGCATTTAGATAACAAAGATTTAAGTGCCAACCATCAGGCAAATTATTTTTAGGTTACACATGGTTGCCTGAGACATGAAACTGGATTGTGAGCGATCAGCAAGAAAATACATATTTTGGATTTGATTACAGCAAGGTTGTGCAGACTTCTGTTAGGTAGTTGCCAGTTTATTCTGAACCAAAGCGGAAAAAATAGCAAGAGGAAAAATTAAAATTCAGCGGTGGTGGGTGAGGAGGGTGTCGAAGGGAACGGCCGTTCCCCCCGACAGACGCGGTAAAGATGGTTCAATCCGTAAGATCTGGCAGGCCCAACCAGGAGCCATAAAAGTAGCTGATGAACAGGAAGAGACCACCAAATCCGGCAAATAGTAAAATGCGCCAGACGGTTTCCACGACGACCAGATCGACGAGGAATAGCTTGCCGACCAGCAAAAATAGAGTTGCCAGGGCCACGAGCCGCAGGAGTTGATTATGGAAGTAAAGCGCTACACTTAGCAGGATAATGGCATAAATGCCCCAAACGATGGTCACCAGGCCTTGACCACTGAGCAGGTTGAATTCCTGCCAGAACCAGGCAAGCAAGGCCACATGGGTTATTAGCCGATACCCGATGCGAACATAGGCCTCTTCTGCATCTGTGAAGAGGTAAGAAGTGATAAAGATGAGACCAATAACAGCTAGGCTGAAGAAAGAGAGCAGGTTCAGAACGGCCGTTGCTGGACGATACCGTAACATCTGGTCGAATAACAGAAACATGACAACCAGAGACAGCAAATGAGGTAGCCAACGCATCAGCTCCTGTTCCTGGCGGCGCGCATTCCAATGGAACAAAACAGCATGAATCCCCCAGCTCATGGTAACCAGACCAGGTATGTTAAAAAGTTGCAGCTCGCGTCGCCACCAGAGCAGCATGGCCACATGGGCAATGAGCCAATAAGCCAGGCGGACCTCAGACCTCTTTTCGGCTTGCAGAAAATAGGCAATCCCAAAAAGCAGGCCAATAATGACGAGATCGACAACTGAATCCAGATTCAAAATTGGTGTGTGCCTGCTCGAAAAAATGAATCTCTCAAAGAATCTTTCAAACAACAAAGCAATGACAATCAGCGATAAAGCGTGAGCACCCACCTGTAAGGAAATGAACTTAATGAAGCGTGTGCCAAAATGAAGGAGGGTGGCTTCCAAGGCAAAGGCCAACAGAAGCCAGCTGCCATCAAATAGTTGAACAAGGGCAATGTTGAAAAAGAGTACGGCCGTTAACCCATGCATATACCACATGTTATCGCGACCTGGCTTGGCACTGATCCCTAGCGCGACCAGGGCAAACAAACAAGCGGCTCCCAGCGTGATCAAGCCTTTGCTCACATCTGTAAGGTGCCAAAGCTGCCAGGTGAGCCACAGGGCAATTAGGGGATTCAATATAATGGTGAAGCGCGGATGCGCCTGCAAGGGCAGCTGACCTATCTGGGCCAGATATGAATCGGCGATGCCAAACTTGATGGGTGGCAGACGGTTAGGGTCTTCTAGCCAATCCAGATGGCGCAAAACGGGCATGGCCCAAAACATGAGTAGGCCAAACAAAATACCGCCTTGCAAGGTGAGGTTGTCTGCGCTGAAAGTGGGGCTGTTGACCAGGTTAGATGTCCACATCACGCCAAGCAGTATGCCCCAACCGCCGACGTTGGCCAGCCAGAGCAAAATCTGCCATCCCTGGAAAAAGTAAATCAGCACCAGGCTGCCGCAAATTAAACAGGTGTAAATGATAAGGCCGATGGTGTTGCCCTGACCGGTATAAAGCAGGAACGGCGTGGCTAATCCGCCCAAGCCGCCAATGAGAGACAGCATCGCTTCTTTTTGGCGCAGCGAAAGCGTAAAAGTCAGTATCGTTACCAGGAACATAAAGCCAAAGGCGACGGGGAAGGAGACAAGATTATACAAACGAAAAGCAGCAAAGCCAGTGAGGTAGTAAGCGGCAACACCGCCACCTTGTAATGCCTGGCCAAAATACGGCCGTTTCCGTGATGTTCTATACCCAATTCCTAACAAGCTAGTGCCCAGCAGTAGGCCAATCGCTACCCGCTCTGGCGGACCAATCCATCCCTGATCCACCGCGTAGTTAAACAGAAAGGCCAGCGCCAGCAGCAGCAGACCCAGGCCGATCTTGTTAAACCAGAAATCGCTGCGCCAGATGTTTTCGGGCAGGCTTAAGTGCGGTGGCTCAGACTGCGATGGTGCTGGCGGATTAATTGGTAAGTCTGATGAGGTTTCTGCTGGTTGTGGGGTAGGTGCCCATACAGCAGGGGGTAAGGTGACTGGTGGTGGTGGGGCGGTACTGGGTGTGGAGGTTTCCAACAAGGGTTCTCGTGCGGGTGGCGGTTCTGGTGTTTTGGGAACGGCCGTTTGCGGCAGTGGCTCCGGTTCAGGAGGGGGCTTGGTCGTTTTAGTTGAGACCTCGCGATGTAACTCGGCCACGATGGTTTCCATCCGGGCCAGCCGTTGGGCCAGGGTTCTAAAGAGATCGGCCTGGCGAAAGTTGGTCTGGCAGTGGCGGCAGGTCATGCGATTCGCCTCGTTTTCGGTACCACAAAATGGACAAACGGTTTTCTCGCTCATGGTTTCTCCCCTTTGGGTTTGCCCGTTTTCAACTTTAGCTTTTGGAGAACGGGCAAACCTTGCGGATGCGTTTCCTTATCAAAGTTATTTGTGAACACATCCTTTGGTTAAAAAGTGGCAAGCTTTTTAACCCAATCGTTAGGAGACAGGGTACGGATACGGCCGTTCCGCGTCAAACACTTGAGTGCGTCAGGTAGGTGTTAGTCGGATAGGTGAGGGAATTTGTGTCAGAATCTTTGTGTATAGTCGTAGGCATTGTCGCCAGGCTTAATTGAATCTGTAAGAGTAAAATCTTACGGTCTGCATGGCACGAACATGAACAATACCGATTTCAAGCACGGAGCTAATTTTGGAATTGGGGTAGCCAACCACCTATTTACCGTAAGAGAACTGTTTCATCCGGCAGAAAATTGGCGGGAATTTTTGGCTTAAGTCTTGTTTTAGCATAAAGCAACAAGCATAGAATGCTTTTGCCTATTTTTATTTCGCAATTTTTGCACTCATTATTTGACAATTTACAACAAAGAATACATTCATGAAATCATCATCAATACGTCAAACCGTTGATGAAAACGAGTTTCTTTTAACTAAACAAAACCCATACATTGCCAATTCTCCCCTTCAACGAAGGCTCGCATCAGGAGAGAGTTACCCTTCCCCAAATGGCTTTAGCGAATTCAAGCTTTCCGAAATAGAGCAATCCATTCCGGATCGTTTTGAGAAAATAGCGCGTCGCTATCCTCATCATGTAGCGATTAAGTCCAAAGCAGAATGCCTGACATTTGCCAGCTTAAATCAGGCTGCCAATCGCCTTGCGCACTCTATCCTGCAACAAAGTGAAGAAGAAAGAATGGTTGCCGTGCTGCTTAAGCAAGGTGCCGCTTTTTTAACGGCGATGTTGGGCACGCTCAAGGCTGGCAAAACGTATATTCCTATCGATCCCTCATTTCCACGAGAAAGGCTCGATTTGATTGTTGCCGACGCTCAGCCAAACATTCTCATCACTACAAGTGAGTACCAAGCATTGGCTCACAACCTGATTTCCGACAGTGGCCACATTATTAACCTGGATGAAATTCCCGATAATGTTTCTGGTGCGAATCCCCACTTGCACATTTCTCCCGATACCCTGGCCTGCATCATTTATACCAGTGGCTCTACTGGACGGCCGAAAGGGGTTATGCAGAATCATCGAAATTTGCTTCACAACTGCCGTAACCAAACCAATCTCTACAAAATCGAGGCGAAAGATCGGCTGATTCTACTATATTCTAGCAGTGTGATGGGGGCCGTAAGAGTCACCTACAATGCGCTGTTGAATGGGGCGGGGCTTTATTACGTTGATGTTAAAGAAAATGGTCTACCCGAGTTGACGCGCACGTTGATTCAGGAAAAGATCACGATCTACCATTCGGTTGCTTCACTCTTTCGCTTTTTTGCAGAAACATTACCTGCTAACCAGACCTTTCCTCATTTGCGGGGAATTATCCTGGGTGGAGAAGCAACGCTGAGCAGCGATGTGACGCTGTATAAACAACATTTTCCGCAAGCCCTGTTGTATGTTGGTATTGGCTCCACAGAAGCAGGCACCATGCGCCAAATTGTGTTGGATAAAGAAACGGCCGTAAATCACAGCACCGTCCCCCCTGGGTATCCGGTAGACAATATGGAAGTCATGATCCTGAATAAAGCCGGACAGCCGGTTGACCCAGGGCAAGTCGGAGAAATAGCTGTTCGCAGTAAATATATTTCGCTTGGCTACTGGCAACGGCCAGAATTAACCAAAAACGTCTTCCGCAAACATCCAGAAAATGGTGAACGCACCTACCTCACGGGCGATTTGGGCGTTATTTTGCCCGATGGCTGCCTGGTGCATCGCGGTCGAAAAGATTTTCAGGTGAAAATCCGAGGGTTTCGGGTTGAACTGACAGAAATTGAGGCTGCACTCCGCGCTTCTGGTCAGGTAAGCGAAACAGTTGTCATAGGGCATAAAGACCCTGCTGGCAGCATGAAGCTCATCGCCTACGTCGTTCCTCAAGAGAATGAAGAAATTTCCCGGCGCGAACTTCGTGATGTTCTCAAATCGAAGCTGCCGGATTACATGATCCCCTCATTTTTTGTCACGTTAGAAGCGCTGCCGCGTACGCCCAATGGCAAAGTGGATCGCAAAGCCTTACCAATTCCCGACCTCAGCCGCCCTGAGCGCGTAACGGATTATGTGGCTCCACGCTCCGAACCGGAGAAAGCGTTATCACGCATCTGGTCTGAGGTCTTGCGCGTTGAGCAAATTGGCGTGCATGACAACTTTTTTGAGTTGGGTGGCCATTCGTTATCGGTGACGCAGCTCGTTTCACGTATCCGTAAGCTGCTCTTGGTGCCAATCGAGCCACTGGACATCTTTGCCAAACCGACCATTGCTGAATTAGCCGCCTCGCTCACAGCAAGACAAGCGCAGTCGATGGAAGCTGCCTCACCCATTGAACCAGTTTTGCGGCAAGCGCATATGCCGCTTTCTTTCTCACAGCAGCGGCTTTGGTTTTTGAGCCAGCTAGAGCCAGAGAGCGCCGCTTATCACATTTCTGTGGCGTATCGGCTCCAGGGAAAGCTACATATTGAGGCGCTTGAACAGAGTTTCAACAAAATCATCGAGCGGCATGAATCGCTGCGAACGGTTTTTGGTCAGGAAGAGGGTGTGCCTTATCAGAAGATTCTGCCTGAGATGCCTTTTCAGGTGGAACGTGTTGATTTGAGGCAGGTTGCCCCGGCAGCATTAGAGGATGAAATTGAGCAGCAAATAGCCGTGTTTAATAAACGGCCGTTCGACTTAAAAACTGGCCCATTGCTGCGTGTTGGCTTGTTCCAGATAGCAGATGAGCAGCATTTGTTGGCCATCACCAAGCACCATCTTATTTCAGATGGCTCTTCACAAGGCATCTTGCTGCAAGAATTATCGACGCTATATGCCGGGCTTGTGGCCGATGAGCACCCACAGTTGCCAGACCTGCCGGTGCAGTATGCTGATTTTGCCATATGGCAGCAGGAATGGTTGTCTGGGGAAACCTTGGCCAACCAGCTTGATTATTGGCGTGAGCAGCTAACGGGCGCACCGCCTTTCCTGGAGCTGCCTACGGATTTTCCACGGCCGAATCAACAAACTTTTCGTGGCGGACGGGAAGTTTTGGTACTGTCGGAATCTTTGACGACAGAGCTAAATGCGTTGAGTCGTCGTGAAAACGCCACCTTATTCATGACGCTTCTCTCTGCTTTCCAGATTTTGCTGCGTCGGCTGGCGGGGCAAGAAGATATTGTGGTGGGCACCCCCATTGCCGGACGCAACCGGGCGGAAATTGAAAATCTGATCGGATTTTTCATCAATAATTTGGTGATACGCACGGGCGTAGCGGATGATTTGACGTTTCGTGAACTGCTGACGCAGGTTCGTGCGCAGGCGTTGGGGGCGTATGCCCACCAGGATTTACCGTTTGAGAAGCTGCTGGAAGAGTTAAAGCCAGAGCGAGATTTGAGCCGGACGCCACTCTTCCAGGTCTTCTTTAACATGCTAAATGTGGAGCTGTATCAACTGGATTTGGCTGGGTTGCAGGTGGAACGGCTGTCGCGTACGGATCGGGAATCGAAGTTTGACCTGACGCTGTATGCGCGGGAGGAAAACGACCGTATTCACCTACGCTTAATCTACAATGCAGATTTGTTTACGGCCGTGCGCATGGCCGAGCTTCTGCGCCAGTTCCAAACATTGCTAAACCAAATTATTCGGCAGCCCAACCACAAGCTGGCTGATTATCAGCTGGTGACAAAAACAGCCCAGAAACTGCTACCTACTCCCCAAAAACCATTGCCAGAAACGTGGTCTGGGGCGGTGCATACCCTGGTTTCCAAACAAGCACAAAAAGACCCCGAAAAGATTGCGCTATCCGATGCACAGGCAACCTGGACGTATGCCGAACTGGAAGCGCGGGGTAATCAGTTAGCCCATTATTTGCATGAGCACGGCATTAAATCCGGGGATGTGGTGGCGATTTATGCAGATCGGGCCGCTTCATTGGTTTGGAGCGTGTTGGGCATCTTGAAAGCGGGAGCCGCTTTTTTGATTTTAGACCCGGCGTATCCGGCAGGGCGTTTGCGGCAATATTTGGGGGAGGCCCAACCCAAAGGCTGGATTCAACTGGAAACGGCCGTTTCCCCCCCAACTACCATCACAGAATGGCTAGACCAGGCTGCGTTGGCCTGCCATGTGACGCTGCCGCCTGGGCCAACGGCCGTTCCCGCCGCCCTCGCGCAGCAGCCAACAGCCCCACCTGAAATCACGGTTGCCCCTGATGATCTCGCCTACCTCATTTTTACGTCTGGCACCACCGGGAAGCCGAAAGGTATTTTAGGCCGTCATCGTCCGCTGGCTCACTTCTTCCCCTGGCAAATTGAGACTTTCACTCTTAAGGCGGAAGACCGATTCACGATGCTTTCTGGTCTGGCCCATGACCCACTGCTGCGAGACATCTTCACGCCGCTGCTGGCTGGGGCAACATTGTATATCCCGACCCAAGACCAGATGCTTCAGCCGGGCCAACTGGCCCGTTGGCTGGTTAAGCACGCGATTACCGTGACGCACCTGACCCCCGCATTGGGGCAAGTGATGGCGATGACAACTGCGGCGCAAACGGCCGTTACCCTGCCCACGGTGCGCTACGCCTTTTTTGGCGGGGATCGATTGACCCAGCAAGATGTTCACACGTTAAAAGCTCTGGCCAATGATGTGACCTGCGTCAACTTTTACGGCACCACCGAAACGCCGCAGGCGATGGCTTACCACATTGCCTCGCCAGACGCCGCAACGGAGGAAACGACTGACAATCTGGTGCCTATTGGGCAAGGCATTGCCGATGTGCAGCTGCTGGTGCTGAACGCCCAGCGGCGGCTGGCTGGTATTGGTGAGCTGGGCGAAATTTATATCCGCACGCCGTATTTGGCGCAGGGCTATTTGCATAACACGTCTCTCACCTCAGAACGCTTTATCGCCAGCCCGCTTACGGGTAACCTGGACGACATCTGGTACCGGACTGGCGATTTGGGGCGCTACACACCAACGGGCACGGTGATGTTTTATGGCCGCGCCGACCGGCAGGTAAAAATTCGGGGTTTCCGCGTAGAACTGCCGGAGATTGAAGCGGCGTTGGGTCAGATTGATGGTGTGGTCAACTCGGTTGTAAATGCACCGGCTGATTCGGTTGGCAACGTACAGTTGGTGGCGTATCTGGTGATGGCGGCGGCGGAACGGCCGTTTTCCCCCATCGATTTACGCACGGAACTTGGCAAAACATTGCCCACCTACATGCTGCCTGCCGCTTTTGTGCAGCTGGAACAACTGCCGCTGACCCCCAATGGCAAAATCGATAATGCTCAACTCCCCTTGCCCGACCAGGCGGCCATGCTGGACCGTACCCGCTACGCACCACCCACGGATGCCCTGGAAAACCAGCTGGTAAACATTTGGGAAAAGGTCTTGGATGTCCGCCCGATTGGTATCCATGATAATTATTTTGAAATCGGCGGGCAGTCTTTGCAGACAATTGCCTTATTTGCCCAAATTGAAAAGGTTTTTCAGACTCGGATACCATTGGCTACCATTTTTCAGGCACCGACGATTGCCAAGCTGGCTGAGGTGATGCGCCAAAATGGCGAGACGGAAAACTGGTCGTCCCTGGTGCCCATTGCGCCATCTGGTAGTAAACGGCCGTTTTTCTGCGTGCATGGTGGGGCGGGGCATGTCTACCATTATCGTGCTTTGGCCCACCATTTAGGGGCTGACCAGCCGTTTTATGGGCTGCAACCAAGCAAAGGCAATGGGGACAATGGCCATCCAGAAGAAGATGTGAAAAAGATGGCCGCCGCTTATCTAGAAGAAATTCGGCAGGTACAGCCGGAAGGGCCTTATGCTGTGGGCGGTTTTTGTTTTGGAGCCATCGTCGCTTTTGAGATGGCTCAGCAGCTAACCCAGATGGGTGAAGAAGTCGCGCTGGTCGCTTTGATTGACGCCCTGGAGCCTGGCTATATTGGGCAGATTATCCCCCCTGCAAGCCTACCGCAAGCGGAGGAGCTTGTCGGTTATAGTGAATTCTTAACAACTAAAGCAAAAATGAAGCTCAGGATTGCCAGATGGGCACGCCAATTGTTTATAGCTTTCGCGCCTGTTCGCCGTCGCTGGCGGCGTTTGAGTAAATCGCGCGATAAATGGTTGGTGCGCCTCTATAAAACGCTCGGTCGGCCGTTGCCGCATCACCTGCACAATTATGAAATGTTGGCAGCCGCCCGCACGGCCCGACAGCAATATGTACCTGAAGTTTATTCAGGGGATCTTGCTGTTTTTCGTCGCGGTGACGTAGCTGAAGAAATCCCGGCAGACATGGGCTGGAACCGACTGACAACGCAGAAAGTGCAAGTGTACCAAATTCCTGGCACCCATCTTGAGCTGCTTCAGGAGCCGTACGTTCAAGAGTTGGCCCGCCAATTGGAAGCCAGCATGGATGAAAAAGGTTAGGCGGGTAAAGGGAAGGAGGGGATTTTACGCAGCTCTGCTATGGTGAGGTTGGGGGAAACGGCCGTTTCCATTTCATCTATCAATTCCTGAAATACCGATACCGTTTTTGCTGTTTGAAAAGCCCGTAAAAATGGCTTGAGAGCCAATCCAGAAAAATATTTTTTCAGATGGCGATTCATGTTTTGCAGACCGTCAGCTGGTCCGTAGTAGGCCAGGGCTTCGTGCAAATGGTGGCGCAGAACGGCCGTTATCTCCCCAAACGTCAACTGCTCCCGATCTTGCCGGGCAAACAGCCACGGATTCCCCAGCGCCGCCCGACCAATCATCACGCCGTCGCAGCCCGTGTGCGCTTTGAGATGGTCAATGTCGGCCACGGTGCGCACATCCCCATTGCCAAGCACCGGCACCGAGACCGCCTGCTTTAGCCGGGCAACTGCATCCCAATCTGCCTGACCGTGATATTTTTGACTGCGGGTACGGCCGTGCAAGGCCAGCAGCGCTGCGCCATTGTCCACCATGATTTTGGCAATCTCCAGGTAGTTTTGGCTGGATTCATCCCAGCCCAGGCGCAGTTTGCCGGTTACCGGCACAGTGAGGTGCTTGGTGAGCAGGCGAAACGTTTCCGCTACCAGCTTTGGCTGGCGCATCATGCCCACGCCGGCCCCTTTTTCGCTAATTTTGGGGACGGAGCAGCCCAGATTGATGTCGATGATGGTTGGCCCCCACGCTTCAATGCGCTGCGCCGCCTGCAAAATTTGCCGGGCATCGTGGCCAAAAATCTGGAACACCATCGGATTTTCACCACCTGGGTGAATGTCCAGTCGTCGCCACAGTGGATTTGGACCTTGCAGCAGCGCTTCGGCAGGGACAAATTCGGTGTAGTGCATTGCCGCGCCAAGCTGGCGACAAATCGCCCGGAACGGAACGTCTGAATACGCGGCCATCGGGGAGAGGGTGGTGTCGCCGTAAACGGGCACATCACGGACGTAAAAGGTGGGTGGTGGCATGATAGCTGGTGCGCTAGGAATAGACGTCAACTGAGGTCAAACGGCCGTTCCGCAAAATACGCTTTAAACGGTTCAGGCCAATGCTGCCGCATAAATTCAGCCCGGGCAACGACGGGCAGCAGCCAATGGTTTTCCGGCAGAAATTCGACAAGTTCAGCAGAGGTGAACCAGTGGTGAGCATCATGTTCGGCGCTGAGCTGGATGGTGCTGGCCGTAGGAATGGTACAGGCGTAGGCCATGCCCAGTAGATCCGTCTCTGGGCTGGCCGGGCCGCGATAAAAATGGGTGGTGCCTAGAATAAATTCGATTTTGGGGCGCACACCCAGCTCTTCTTCCACTTCGCGGTAAAGGGCTTGTTCAAAACTTTCCCCCTGGTCAACCCGCCCGGTGACGCATTCCCAGGTGCCTGCTCCCACATCTTTGCTGCTGGCGCGCTGAAGGAGGAGGTAACGGCCGTTTTCCAATTCGCGCACCAGGGCCATGATGCCACCTAAAAATCGTCCGACACTCATCATTTCACCCCACTGTAGATGACGTGGCCAGCCAATGCCCAATGCAGATCAACGGCCGTAAAGCCCGCTTGCTCCAGCCATTTTAGCTGATCCAGCAAGCTACTGGGCTTGTCGATGGCCGTGTCTGGGTCTTCTGGGTAATGGTACAAATTCCACTTAAGCCGTTTAAACTGCGCCAGAGCATCATCATTGCCGTCAAGTTGCTGGCTGCGCTGACGCACGGCTTCATCCCATGCTTTGGCGGCAACGGCCGTTCCCAGTTCCCGCATCGGAGCCACCAAATCAGCAATGACCAGCACGCCGCCCGGTTGCAGCATTTGGTACACATCCAGGAACAGCCGTAGCTTGTCTGGCCCGTCCAGATGGTGAACCGTGAGCGAACTGACCACGGCGTGGAAAGGTGGCTCTGCTGCGCGCCATTCCGTTTCCCCCAAATCAAACTGACGCGGCACAAAGCGGTCACCAAATCGGGCCAGGCGGTTTTGTGCCTGGCTCAGCATGGCGGAGGACAGGTCGTAGCCGTGCAGCGTTACGTCGGGGAAGCGTGCCAGCAGCAGTTCAGCCAGCAGTCCCTCGCCACAGCTCAGCTCCAAAATGTGGGCCGGACCATCGGGTGGTGGGATGAGGTCGGCAATCGTTTCCAGCTGGTATTCACGTTGGGGCACAAAGTAACGGCCGTAATCAATAAAATCTTGCGAATCAGATTCTTGCCAGGAAACTGTTTGGGTCATGATTCCTCCTCTGAAAATAGAAAGCTGATTATCCTGATCTACCTGATCAGGGTTATCAGGCAGATCAGCATTCTATTTTGTTCATGGTGTTGAGCTTGCGCTAATGACGTCTCCTGCGAAAAATGGGACGCTGATGAACGCAGATAAAAATCAAGTTGTCAACCTGGCGGCTTTGGCTTCTTGGTGCAGCCGAGCTTGCCAGATGAGCAGGCTAAAAACGACGACGGCCGCCAGCAGTGTCGCCAGAATAATTAGCATCGTTACCACGGGGCCAGTCGTTTCAAATAGCTGGCCGATGAGCCAGGGAATCGACATACTACCCAGGGCCGCCCCGACGAAAAAGTAACTGGTTATTTGCCCACTGAGCGACAGGGTATGCTCGGCCAGGGCAATGGTGGTGGGGAAGATGACTGACATGGACAGACCCAGGCCGATGGTGCCTGCCCACAGCGCCACGGCGCTGCTTTGCCCTATGATTAGCACTGCCATGCTAAGCAAACAGCCAGCCAGAGCACCGCTCAATAATGTTTTGGGGTGCAGCTTGGCCGTGATAGGGATAGAGAGCAATCGCCCCACCGTGAGTGATCCCCAAAAGAAGGAGGTGAGAT
Source organism: Promineifilaceae bacterium (SeqCode) (assembly GCA_050292445.1). GTDB lineage: Bacteria > Chloroflexota > Anaerolineae > Promineifilales > Promineifilaceae > Leptofilum. The sequence continues at coordinate 18,768 of JBNKLQ010000062.1, forward strand.
AGGCGGCCACGGTGGCGCTGCTGAGGCCCAGGGTGATGGCATAGGTGTAAACCCAGCCGCCGTAGGCAACCTCTGCCCCCACATAAAGGAAGAGAAAGGCTGCGACCAACACGACCAGGAACCAGTTGGCTTTGCCGCCGTGTACGGCCGTATCTCGATGGCGAATAGGCAAACTGGGAAACCGAACAAAAGCAAACGCAGCAGGCAGCACCATCAGGGCCAAAACCCAGTACGCCAGCCGGATGCCACCATTAGTGGCCAGCATCGTTTGGGCAATGATGATGGGAGCCAAAAACGCCCCCAGCCCAAAAAAGAAGTGCAGGCTGTTCATATACGGCCCCACTTTTTTGCCAAAGCGCCAAACCAACAGTGTGTTGCTGCCCACATCAACGCCGGACTCCACAAAACCAGCCAAGAACATGAGAATGGTCAGCAGCCACAGCTGGCTCACCAGCGGTACCAGTGCCAACGAAACGCCCATGAGCAGCAGCAAACTCATCAGCAGCGGATGGCCAGGCAGGCGGTCATAGACGCGCCCGGCCAGAATGGCCCCGGCTAAAAAGCCCAAAGAGCGGGTAGCAAACAAAAAGCTGATGCCGCTGAGCTGGGTGCCGGTTTGCTCAGCCAGCCCCGGCAATGTGGGTCCTAACGCTGCCGAAGTCATGCCCAAGGCAATAAAGGCAAGAAAGTAGGCAATAATTTTTCTGTTCACGTAATGGTTCCTGCTTTACGCCAATCTAATTTTGTTGGAAAAGATGCACATCTCGCTGCGGGAACGGGATGGAAATGCCTTCCTGGTCAAAGCGCAGCTTTACGCGTTCGGGCATATCTAGCAAAATGTCCCAGTAGTCTTCAATTTTTACGTGCGGCCGTACCGCAAAATTGACGCTGCTATCGGCCAGCTCCAACACCGCCACTCGGGGGGCTGGTTCAGCCAGAACCCGCTCATCTTCTGTCACCATTTCTTCTAAAATGCGCTTGGCTTTTAGCAAATCATCATCGTAGCCGATGCCAAAAACCATGTCGGCCCGAATGAAGCCCAGTTTGGAGTAGTTGACAATCTTGTCACTAATGATGAGTCCATTGGGAATGATGACGGTTTTTTTGTCGCGCGTCTGCATCACAGTATTAAAGATTTTTATATCTTTTACTTGGCCAAAAGAGTCGCTAATTTCAACATAATGGCCAATTTCAAATGGTTTAAACAACAAAATCATGACGCCGGAGGCAAAATTTGACAAAGCTCCTTCTAGTGCCAGGCCAATAGCCAGACCGGCCGCGCCAAGTACAGCAATAAATGAAGCTGTTTGGATGCCCAGGCGAGCCAGGGCCGCCACCGCAGCGAAGGCGAAAATTGCATAGTAAGCCAGGTTGCTCAAAAAACGGGACAATGCTTCATCGTTGCTGGTTTTGGTGAGTGCTTTTCTGACCCAGGCAGAGACAATTCCCGCCACCCACCGGCCAACTAAAATGATAACAATTGCCCCTAAAATGTTGAGGCCAGAAGTAAAAATTAATTGTTGCGCTTGTTCCAAAATATCCATTTTCTCTAACTTCCTTGTCTGTTTTTTTGTCTAGCAAGGACCCTAAAGGTTTTTCTTGGGTTGGGGGAAATGCTTAGGGTTCGTTCACAAATAACTTTAGATAAGGAAACGAACCCCAAGGCTTGTCCGTTTACCGAAACTCAAAAGTTAAAAACGGTCAAGCCTTTAGGGTCTAATCTGTTTCGTGTCTATATTTAACTATAGATGAATTGGGTGAGATGGCAACGGTGGCAGGGGAAAGTAGGGATCGTTAGTTGAGAGGGAGCCAAAGGGTGAAGGTACTGCCTTGATCCAAACGGCTTTCTAGAGTGAGACGGCCGTTGTGCGCCTGAGCAATTAATGAAACGATATTTAACCCCAGACCAGTACCGGGGATATGGCCTGTTGCTGCTTGCTGCCCACGATAAAAGCGCTCAAAAATACGAGACTGTTCACTAGGGACAATGCCTGGGCCGTTATCGCACACGGCAAGCGTCAGCCATTTTTGATCATCGTGGGTTTGCACTGTACCCGTTATGACAACCTCGCCGCCCTGTTGGGTAAAGTTTAGCGCATTCCGGATGAGTTCATACAATGCCTGTGTGATTTGCTGTGGATTACCAATAATCATAGGTAAATTTGCCAGCTCCGGACTAAACTGGAGGGCAATGTTTTTTTTCAAAGCCAGGGGGCGCAGGCGGGTTTGTAAATTTTCGCTTAATAATTCCCCCTGAATAGGTTGCCTTAATGGCCCTCTTTGCCCGTCTTCCAACGAAATGATTTCTACAGAATTTTGAATAATGCTTTCCAAACGGGCAATTTGCTCGTGGAGTGTTGCAAAATATTGGTCCTGGCGCACGGTATTGTAGTGGCGTTGGAGCAGGTCGATATACAGTTTAAGGTTGGTAACCGGAGTGCGCAGCTCATGCGAGATGTTGGTAATAAAGCGGCGGCGCGACTTTTCCAGCTGTTTGGCTTCAGTAACGTCACGATGGCTGGAAACATAGCCAATAAGCTTGCCCAGGCCATCACGCATGGGAGCGATGAGAACAGCCGCATCGTAAACGGTGTCATCTTTCCGCCTGAACTGCAATTCTCCCTCCCACACAACCTGGTTCAAGAGCGCTTTCTGTATAGCGTCCACGATATGTTTGGGGATACGGCCGTTTAAAATGAACGTTGCGTGCCTGCCTAAAATCTCTTCCAGAGAATAACCGGTAATTTGGGAAAAAGCGTGATTGACAAAAACTGTCCGGGCATCTAAATCACTGACGGCAATGGCATCATTCACACTTTGTAAAATTATGGCGCTTCGCTCCTGTTCTCCTCGGACTGCAAGCTCTAAATCGGCCGCCCGTTGTTGTAGTAGCTGCTCTGCCAATTTATGGTCAGTAATGTCTATTAAGGAAGCAATACTAATCTTTGAATCGGGTATCAAGGCGACTGAAACAAAAGCATCTAAGATCTTGCCATGACAATTCAGAAAGCGAAATTCATATTCATCGGGTACATTAGCTGGATTGTCGTTCGCTTGGCGTCTTGCCTGATGATAGGCTTGCATCTGTGTCAGATCGTCGGAATGAACAAATTCTGTCCACTTTTTCTTACCTTCAATTTCCTGACGAGTATAGCCAGATAAGCTGGCAAAGCGATCATTGGCCAGCGAGATGGTCATATCTTCTTCCAAAATAATTGTAGCCGCTGTGCTTGACTCGAAAATCGTGCGGTATCGATCCTCCGATAACTGCTGCGATTTTTCCGCCAGCTTGCGGTCAGTAACATCATACAAGATCAGCACATGACCTGTTGGGAGGTTGCTGTGGTTCACAATGTTGCCAGCATGCACTTCTAAATAACGATATTGTCCACCTGCCTCATAATAAAGTTCCAGAGTTCCGGTGCTATCAAACGGTGCGCCATACAAGGTGGATTGATCCCACTCAGGGAATATTTGGGTAATCGGTTGGCCTATCAGAGTGCTTTCTTTGTAGCCTAGCAGGCGCAACGCCGCCGGATTTGACTCTGCGATGTGGAAATCATCATCCAAGATTAAGATGCCATCTCGAATGCTGGAAAAAACGGCCGAATACACCACCGGCATCAGCCCCAAAAAATGATACCGGAGCAACCCCCAGACAATCAGTACGCCTGAAACCGGAAACACAAGCGGTGTAACATCAAATAGTTCCAGATGCCATAGGCCAAGAAGCGACAAAACACCAGCTAGCCACGGTAGCAATATGCCACTCAATATCAAAATGAGCTGTTTCCGATAAACAGTATTCGCTCCCGGCAGCTGAGCTAGTAAAATCATTGTAGAGATGGCGAATAGCAAATATCCTATAAAAATGCTAATCCAAAACCAGGGACTGTAATCAAAAATTAGCAAAGGAAAAGCCACCACATCTGTCGCTAAAGATGGTGTGCCTGCCCAGCCTAACTGAGCATTGGTCCAGTAAATAATCTGGGCAATGAAAGGCTCAATGAGGAGTGCGGCATAAAGGAGGCGTGGATATCTTATCCGGCGTTTGCTGTACTCCAGGGCAAAAATAACGAGGCATGGTCCTAGCAGGGAGGAAAACAATCGTTTAATGTTGAACCACAACAACTTGCCTTCCAGGGAAAGTGTTATGAGTTCCAGCCCATAAAATGCGGCCCAAAGCCCAGCAAACAGCATCAAAGCGCCAAAAGCGAAGGCGGCTTTGGTGTGACGTCTGCGCCATGTATAGAATGCTAAAAACCAACAAGCAGAAACTGAAAGGCAAATTGTGAGGAGATAGGGGGCCAGTGCTAAATTCATTATCCAGCTAATCTGGCCTGTGAACAGCCAGTACGGAAGTAGGCGAACTTTTTGAGGAAAAATCGATTTACCATTACAAATGTGATTACCCCAAAATGTAACAAATATTAGGAAAGTATTTTAGCAGAGATAGAGCGGTTTACGCTACAACGTTGACTAATTTCCCAGTGTGAGGGTTTTCTTTGGACGCCAAAATGTTTGCCACATAATATAAATTGGGAAATTTTGTATGATTTGCTTAAGGGGCTGGCGCCAGAGCTGCCTTGAGCAAGGCAATGTCCTCAGGGTTATCAAGTAGCCAGCGGGCAAATTCGTCGTGGGCCAGGGTATTGCGCCATTCGCGGTAGCTGCTGCCAGGCAAATCATGAAAAAAGAGAATGACGACTGTTGGTGTTACTTCGCCGATGGGGTAGGCATAGTACGCAGTGTTGAGGATGCCAGGCAGGGAACCGTTTTTGTAGCCAAGATTGCTAAATCGTTCCTGGTTGGCCGGGAAAATCATGGGCCATTCCAGGTAGCGACGAGCTAAAAAGCTGCTTTCTGGATTGCTTAGGCCATTCTGGGCGATTTGGGCCATGAGGGCGGCGTATTCACGCGGGGTGCCCTGGGCGTTGAGGGTGTGGCTAAAGTAGCGCTGATCTTGTGTAGACGGCCGTCTCTCTTCTCGGTGATAGGCTTGCTCGGCGTTACGAAAGGTGCTGTCTTGCACGTATGTTTCGGCCAACTGTACAACCTCTGTGCCATAGGTGGCTGGATTGTCTAGATAAGCTTGAATGGCTGCCCGATCGCTTTTGCCCAGCCGGGTTTGGTTGCTCATGGCCAGAAATTGGCCTAAAAAGGTGCAAGGGGCTGTTTGTTGGGTGAGGTTAAGGGAAACGGCCGTTTCCTCAATGACATCCTGTCCCAAAAGCGTGTGCAAATAATCGGTGGCGGCGTTGGCACTGTGGCGTATCATCATCCAGGGTACGTCTTCCAGACGTATCCGCTTTGGGTTGGCGAGCACTAGACCAGCCTCCGTTAGCTCGTCAATAGCCCGGTTGTGGGAGCCAAGATCGTAGCCGGGCAAATAATATTGGTCTAGCGTGTCCAGGTTAACGTAGCTGGTGGGGTCCAATTGACCAGCCGCCACGGCCTCGGCATAGGCCACCAGGTGAATGATCTTTGCTACGGAAGCGAGGGGCATTTGCACATCGGCGTTGTGGTAAACGCCGTTGGCTTCATCCCCCACGCGGTAGACGACCAGACCCACACTGCCAGGATCAGCTAGTAGATATTCCCAGGCGGGGAGCGCTGCTTCAGGCAGTTGGGCCAGTAAAGCGGCTTCAGCGGCGGGATCGGGCGAGAGGCTGGTGATGGTGGGCGTATTGTTCCTGGGCAGCAGCGGCAGCACTTGACCGCACGGTAGGCTGTCACTTTCGGTAAAGAAGGGGGTCACTGTGATAGTAGGGGTGGGCGGAACGGCCGTTTCTGTTACAGGTATGGTGGGAACGGCCGTATTGGCCAGGGTTGGCGTGGCTGACTGCGCGGCAACGGCTGCGGGATTGCTTTGCAGCTGGGCAAGGGCACTGGTGTCGGCGGCAGACGGCCGTTCACAAGCCACCGTTAGCCACAGCAGCAGGATAAAAAAGAAGGTGAGCTTGAGTCCCTTAGGCCACATGGCGCGGGATTGTATCGTGAACGGCCGTAAGCACACACGAATCCCCCAAAACTTTAATCCGACAGTAAGGGCACTAAATCGGGGGCATGATAAAATCAGACTATGTTTGCAGATTTCAATCTTACCAAAGGTCGTGTCATACCCGCGCAGGCGGGTATCCATTTTGCTCACCAGAGTGGATGGATTCCCGCATTCGCGGGTATGACAAATAAAAAGTGCAAAGATAGTGAAAATCAGACAAGTGCAAAAAAACAGGTAAAACGTAATTCTAAAAAAGAAGACCCACCGTTAATATCATTATGTAAAGGAATTTTCCATGACCAAACGACTTCCCTTCCTCTTAACTGCTTTAACCTTACCATTGCTGCTCATTGGCACCCTGATGTTTGCCACCCAAATTCGCGCCGGTACCCCGACGTATGATATTTGTGCTACCTCCTGCACTTACCCTACCATTCAAGAAGCAGCAACGATTGGTCCCGAAGACATTCCCATGACTATTGCCCCTGAAACTTTTAGTGAGACAGTTGAGATCACGCGCTCGGTGACGCTGGTAGGTGCTGGGTCTGGCCAAACTATTATTGATGGCCAAGCGGCCGACAGCGTATTCTTGATCACCAACGGTCCCACAGTTGCCATTTCTGGTGTCACTATCCAAAATGGTGATACGACCAGTGTAAATGGCGGCGGCGGCTTTTTAAATGAAAGTGGCAATGTGAGTCTGACCGATGTTATTGTGCAGAACAATACAGCCATCTTTGGGGCGGGCATCACTAACGAGGGTACGATGACCCTGGACGATGTCATCG
>JBNKLQ010000063.1:0-25415 GCA_050292445.1 Promineifilaceae bacterium (SeqCode)
GCTGTAGCCGTAGGGATGGTAGCCAAATACATCAAAACAGGGGCCGCCGTTGAGGGTTTGCATGGCGTCCAACATCTCTTGCATGAAGATGCGTTCATCCTGGAAACGGCCGTTGTGCCCGACATGACCATCCCACGTTTCTGGCACGCGGCCGGTGGGAGCCAATCCAGCGGAAACGACAAGGGCATTGGGATCGATTGATTTGATACGGCCGTATGCTTCACACAGCAACGTGGCATAATCGGCTGCATTGGGCGACACGCCCCAACCGTAAGAAGCATCCAAATTGGGCTCATTGCCAATTTCGTAGGCGTCTACGTACCCTTTTTGTGACTGGGCCAGGCTTTGGACGGTGTTACCAAAGCCGCTCAGATCGTTTAGGTGGCTGGCATTGGCATCTACCCGCATCAGTACGTTTAGCGGCAAGCGGCTGCCGGGGCCGCTAAACACTTTGATCCAGTTGAAGCCCATGCTGTCCAGTTTGGCAATGTCCCATTCAGCAACATTGGCCCCGTAGGCAAAGGGGGATACGGCCGTATCCGCCGCCGCAGTTACCGTAGCCGATTGTCTTAAATTGTGCAGCAAAAAGAGGGGCAAAATAAAAGCGAGGACCAAACTTAACCAAAGCTTACGCCACCCTGAGAGATTATTCGTATGTTTACTTTCCATGCCCACGATGATAAGCAACGATGATTGAAAACGCCGTAAGAAATCAGTAAATTCATAAAATTCAAATCATCCATGCGTATACAGATCAACGATTTGCTCGGCATAGTCCAACACACTTCGGCGCAAGGCACGCGGTGCCAACACCTCAACTCCTCGCCCAAATCCTAGAATGCGATCTCTGGCATCTTCGAACGAGGCAAAAGAAAGTTCCAGACTGATCCAGCCTTCATCATCCGGGGGTCCGGCCTGGGCTATCTGTTCCTGCATCTGCTGGCCAAAACGGCGGGTCAGCTCTGCCACAAAGTTCGGGGACACGCGCACAGTGGCTGCAAAACGAACCTGCAGGGATTCATATTCACGACACCAGCTATCCCAGAACGCAGCCAGATTGAAGTTGGCGGGATGCTTAAATGCGTCATCAGACACCTGCACATCCAACAAATTAGATACCCGATGCACCTGGATGGCCTCGTTTCGGGCACAAACCAGGTACCAGACGCCAGCCTTGGCTACCAGCCCGTAAGGCGCCACCAACCGTTCAAGCTGAATATTAACGGCCGTACGGTAAACAACACGAATCAGCCGATCCTGCCACAAAGCATGATGAATAGCAGGTAAATGAGGTAGCTGCTCCTCACCCTGATGCCACCAGGTTGAGTCTAGATGAAACCGCTGCCGCACCTTCGCCTCGTCGCGACAGTGGCTGTCTGGCAAAGCGGCCGACAATTTGAGCGGCGCGGTCCGTAGTTCTTGACTAACTCCCAACTCAGCCAGCGGTGCGGGAATGCTCAGCATAAACAGCGCCCGCACTTCCCCTTCGGTCAAGCCAGTGAGGTTGGTGCGATAGCTGTTGAGCAGGGCAAAACCTCCCTCCGGGCCAGGTTCGCCATAAATCGGAATTCCGGCCACGCTCAAGGCATCCATGTCCCGGTAAATGGTTCGCTCAGACACTTCTAGCTCTTTAGCCAGTTCTTGGGCCGTCATTTGCCCCCGAGTTTGTAAAAGCATGAGCAGCGACAATAAGCGGTCAGCACGCATCACAACACTCCTGAAATCACAATTTTTGCCATTATGCCACAGAACCCTGACAGCAGATGTCAGGGATGGAATGGTATCGTAAGGATATTACCTAAAGAGAACCTGGTGCACCATCCAGCAAGTAAAAAGGAGATATTTCGATGAGTAAAAATGATGTGCGTATTGTAGAACTCGAACCGATGCGGGTGGCCAGCATCTGGGGCTTCGGCCCAAGCCCAGAAAACGAGGCCTGGGGAAAGCTGGAAGCGTGGGCAAAACCCAAAGGTTTGTACAATGATTTTGAAAACCATCCCATCTTTGGCTTCAACAACCCGAATCCGTCTGCCGGAAGTCCGAACTATGGCTATGAACTTTGGCTAAAGGTTGGTCCCGAAACTTTGCCCGAAGGGGACACAAGAATTGAGGCGTTTGAGGGGGGGCTTTATGCCGTTAAACGGTGCGAGGTGCCAAAGGGGCATTTTGAAGTGATTGGCGAAAAGTGGCAGGAGTTGGTTACCTGGCTTGAGGACAGCAAATACAAACACGGCACGCATCAATGGCTAGAGAAAAGCATCGCAACCGATTTGCCCGATGTTGAGTTTGTGCTGGACCTTCATCTCCCCATTGCTGAATAGGAACGTTTGCTTCTTCCTTGACTACACTCAAACTTGGTCTTATATGTTGGTAAAAAATGCAGGAATTTGACGCCTAGCCTCATTACGGTAACTTATCGGGCGGAACCGTGATATTAATACCGTCAAGAAACCAATCTCCATCAACCTTTTCCAATATCGCATCAAATTGGCCCGAAAAATCATTCTCGTATGAGATCGTACCAGACACTTCGGCGACTGTTCCTTGAGGTAGATCCGGGTTCGTATTGGCAACAGCCTTAATATTCAGGTTGACAATCGTCAGGCTTTGATAGCCTTCAATAAGGACAAAATTATTCCCTTCTAATAAAGTTTCTAGATTTGTCTTGGAAAATTGACGTTGCGCCCGGGGTGAATAAAGTGCATAGGCTGCATCAACATCTTCTGCAAGCATTTCCTGCATAAATTGATCGAGTACAGCCTCAATCGGGGCTTTTTCTGACGAAACTCTGTTTAGCCCCGAGGCAATGATCGCACCGCCGATTGCTAAACAACAACAAACTATTACTGCGATAATGCCCAAAATAAGCCTAAGGTTTCTCTTGGGTCTCTCAGGCTGCGCCGGGGGATTTTCTAAAACTTCAAGATCGTTTTCTGATTGGAACTCAATATCTGACAGATGCTTTTCATCATCCATAATTCCAGACCCATTTGACTGCTAGACAAATAAGACAGCCAACTTTGAGCAAATTCGCACAATAAACTGGCCAATATGCTGCAATGAATAAATTTCGAACTATTAAGCGACTGTTTCTTTCATTGCTTATTTTGCAGGTTTTTGGCCAAAAATCAATAAAATTTGGTTATCTGGCTAGTTCAATAGATGATTTTTAGGATACGGCCGTTTCCTCAATGCGGTAGCTACTGGTAACAGTCGTGCCGGAACGACGGAACATCTGGCTGGCAGAGCAGTAAATATCTTCAGAAAGCTCAATGGCGCGGGCTACATTCTCTTCTTTGATGTTTTTGCCCCGCACCACGTAGGTGATGTCCACCTCGGTGTACACTTTGGGGTGCTGCTCGGCCCGTACGCCGGAAATTTCTACAAGAAATTCATGTACGTTTTGCCGCATCTTTTGCAAAATGCTGATCACGTCCATCGCCGTGCAGCCAGCCACGCCCGCCAGCAAAAACTCCATCGGGCTGCCCCCACCTGGCCCGGCGTTGCTGTTTAAATCAAATTCATACCCTGATCCCAGCGTACCGCTAAATTGCAAATCACTGCCGGACCAGACAACTTTAGCTGTTTTTTCGTTACCCATTTTTACTCCACCTTGGCAATTAAATTCATCAAATCATCGACCAGCACCGTGCGCTCAGCCTCGCTTAGTTCTGCACCTTGCAGCAGGCAGTCGCGGGCATAGGTGCGCATGAATTGGAGCCGGGCATTGTGTACAGCCGAGCGTACGGCCGTTAACTGCTGCACAATCTCCTGACACTCCCGATCATCATCCAGCATCTTCTGCACACCACGAACCTGCCCTTCGATGCGATTGAGGCGCGTTTGCAGTTCTTTTTTTACGGCCGTATTCGGTACTTTCATTTTGTACTCCTTAAAAAGAGGAACACAGAGCTGCACAGAGGAAACACAGAGCTTCGCAGAGAAAAGTCTGTGTTATTTGTGTAATCTACGGATTGTTCTGGCAAGCAACCTGCTTGCCTAGCAGCCACTCGCTCAGGTGAATGGGCTGCTAGGCGGCGGGGCAGACACAACAGGTGCAGCACTCCGGCCGCCTCCACCTACGGCAAATGAAGATGACATGTGTCGCCGCGTGTCGCCGCTGCCACAACTGGGGCATATTTGCGGCTCGCTAGATTGCGACATTCTTAACTTCTTTTCAAACACCTGCCCACATTCGCGGCAGGCAAAATCATACATTGGCATAAAGCTATAACTCCCTTAAATATACTGTGGGGGAGTATAGTATCTGCCAAAAATTTTGTCAATCTTTTTGGCCACAGAGGGCACAGAGAATTGGAGAGAAGCCTCTTTATTCTCTGTGTTCTCTGTGGCCAATCAGGTGAGTTGGTGTTTGAGGATGCGGAACCAGCCGCGAATTTGGATGCCGGTTAGGACAACGGCCGTAACAATCCACGGATATTGTTGCCGGTAAAACTTACGGTAAAAAATCTTCATCGCCCGTACGGACTCTTTTGCCACTTTCACCCGCGTTTCTTTAGGCGGCCTGGCAATTTTGGCCGACTCTTTGCGCAGGCCAGAGCTGGCACCTTTGTAATGCAGCACTTCCACATGCGGATAATAGATAATCTGGTAGCCTGCTTGCCGAATACGGTAGCAAAAATCAATATCTTCGCCGTAGAAAAAATAGGTCTCGTCCCAACCGCCCAGCTCCCGGCAAAGCAACATGGGCATCAGCATATACGATCCGGCAATCACATCCACCGGATGCGTTTCGGCCATATTTTTGTAACTTTGGAAGTAACCATTAAAGCTGGGATTTTCGGGCAACAATCGGCTAAGACCAGAAAAATGGCAAATGGCGTTCCACGGCGTAGGGAAACCACGGTGATTGTCCGGGTCACGCTCGCCGTTAGGGTAGATGAGCCGCACCGTTAGCGCCCCCACTTCGGGATACTGGTTCAGGTAAGTCAGCGGTTTTGTCAGTGCATCTGGCTCCACGCGGGTGTCGGAGTTGAGGAAGAGGATATTACGGCCGTTTGCCACCCCAACCCCCAAATTATTCGCCGCCGAAAACCCCCGATTCACCTCGCTGGCCACCAGCTGCACCGACGGATATTTCTCCCGGACCATCGCCTGGCTGCCATCACGAGAAGCATTATCCACCACAATAATTTCCATCCCACCCGCAGGCTGCTCCGCCGCCAAAAGCGACGCCAAACAATCGTCCAGCAGCTCCCGGGTATTGTAATTAACAATGACAACGGATAAATCTGGGTTGGAGATTGGAAGCTTATCCTGAGTGGAGTTGAAGGATTGGAGATTGGGCATAATTGGCTAATTAAAGATGTCGTAAATATTGCTCTGGGTTGTTCAGGAATGAGCGGGTAATGGTGACGTGCTCAATCGTTTCGTAATCTACTGCCTGAGCTGGACTGTAATCAAAGCTGAGCAAGGTAGCCTCGGGATAGGCCATCAGGATGGGCGAATGGGTGGCGACAATAAATTGGCAGTTTTGAGCCACCATTTCTTTCATCATAGAAAGCAGCGTCAGCTGCCGCATGGGTGAGAGCGGCGTTTCCGGTTCATCCAGCAAGTAGAGGCTGTTGGGCTGGAAGCGGGATTGGAACAGCTCCAAAAAGCTTTCGCCGTGGGAGAACGTGTTGAGGTGACGGCCGTATTGCGAGCGCAGCGCATTGAGTTCCGTCACGTAAGGCATTTTGGCCAATCCCTTCGCCTTCTCGGAACGTCCCACATACGTTTTGTCCACCTGCTGAATCTCAGCTAGCAGTTCCGCTTCCATCAGGCTGAGGCGCTTGATGTAGCCGAAAAAATCTTCGGCGCGCAAAAAGAAGCCGCTGCGTGTTTTTATTGACCAGACCAGCCGCAGCCTGTCAGCCAGCCGCCGTACGGGAGCCAGGGTGGCGTCACGCGAAATGTCTTCGCTGCCGACGGTGTATGCGGAAACGGCCGTGGCCAACGCCTCGATCAACGTCGATTTCCCAGACCCATTTTCACCAACTAAAAAGGTAACCGGTGCCGTCAATTCAATGCCATCTTCCTGCTGCAAAGCGGGAATGTTAAATGGGTACTGCTGCCGCTCGGCATCATCCAGGGAGTCCAAATTGAGGCGAATCGTGCGCAAATGAAGCATGGCGCTATTGTCCCACAAATCCAGGCCACTATCCAATTTAGGCAAATCATTAATTAACCTAAGTTGCTACCTAAATAGGTAGCTTGATATCCATGGAGAATCTCCTTAAAGTTGTTGGAGTCTAACCCACAACCAAAAGGAGACTCCCATGGACGATAAAATAGTAGCAATTTATACGATTGTAAGCGACTTTCTTATGGCCATTCATCATTATGAAGACCCCCAACGTCAAATGAGTGACGCTGAAGTGATGACCACAGCCATTGTGGCCGCTCTCTTCTTCGCCGGAAATTACGAATCTGCCCGCAGTTTGCTGGCTGAGCCTCATTATTTTCCGGCCATGCTCAGCAAAAGTCGTTTCAATCGACGCTTGCATCGAGTGAAAGCCAGGTTTCTCAGCTTATTCTTTTTGCTGGGCGAACACTGGAAAGACCTCAATACTGACTCGCTCTACGCCATCGACACTTTCCCGGTGGCTGCTTGTGACAATTATCGTATTAAACGCTGTCACCTTTATCAGGGTGAAGCTTACCGAGGCTTCATTGCCAGCAAAAAGCGTTATTTCTACGGCTTGAAAATCCATCTGGTCGTGACCAAAGATGGCCAGCCGGTCGAGTTCTTTCTGACGCCTGGTGCTGACAGCGACGTGGAATGCCTGGACCTGTTTGATTTTGATTTACCACCAGGCTCAGAAGTGTATGCTGACCGAATCTATACCAACTATGTTCTCGAAGATGTCTTGAACGAAGCTGACATCCTGTTCAAGCCGCTGCGTAAGAAAAACCTGACACGGCAGTGGGAACCTTGGGAGCGATACTGGATTCACCTGCATCGCAAAATGATAGAGACGACGGGCAGCTTGATTGAGCGAATAATGCCCAAGAGCATTCACGCCGTGACCAGTGTTGGTTTTGAACTCAAGGTCAGCTTGTTTATTTTGGCCATGAGCTTCGGCCATGTTTTTAAGGTAGCAACTTAGGTTACCTAAGGAAAAGCGGCTATTTGTCGAAGATGAATAGCTCCAAAGTACCATGACTGTAAGGTGATTTGTAAGTGCCCCTGTAAGTGCCTGCGGCTACGATTCTCGCCATATGACTCAAAGCGAGACCCACCCAAACCACAGCTTGTTTGATGTCCCTGCCGCAGAGCCGATCATTGTGATTGGCGGTGGCCCGGCGGGGCTGACGGCCGCTTACGAACTTGTCAAGCAGCAGCAAACGCCCATCGTGTTAGAGAAGTACAATAAAGTCGGTGGCATTGCCCGTACCGAAAATTATCGTGGCTATCACTTTGATATGGGTGGGCATCGTTTTTTTACCAAATCGACCCAGGTTCAGGAATTTTGGCAGGAAGTTTTGGGGGATGAATTTTTACGCCGCCCCCGCCTTTCGCGCATTTTTTACCAAAATAAATATTTCCATTATCCGCTGAAACCATTTAATGCCCTGTTGGGCCTGGGGCCAATTGAAGGTATACGCATTGTTGCCAGCTATCTGCGCTGGCACCTCTTTCCTTATAAAGAGGAGGAAACGTTCGAGCAGTGGGTGACCAATCGCTTTGGTAAGCGGTTGTTTGAGACATTTTTTAAATCGTACACGGAAAAGGTGTGGGGCATTCCTTGTAGTGAACTAAAGGCGGAATGGGCTGCCCAGCGCATTAAAGATTTGTCGCTGAAAACGGCGATTACGGCAATGTTTCTGAAGCCGCAGGAAACGATCAAAACGCTCATTGAGGAGTTTGATTATCCACGCAGAGGGCCAGGCATGTTGTGGACGGCCGTTCAAGACCGCATCAATGGGCAAGGGGGACAGGTTCACCTTAATAGTAACGTGGTGGGGATTCAACGTGAAGGGCAGCGCATTACCGGGGTGACTGTAGAACGAGACGGCCGTACCCATACCGCCACCGGCCACAGCTTTATTTCCAGCATGCCTGTCACCCAACTACTCAAATGGCTCGATCCACCGCCGCCAGCCAATGTCCTACGCGCTGCCAACCAGCTTAGCTATCGAGACTTCCTCACCGTTTGCCTGATTATCAAAAAGCAAGACGTCTTCCCCGATAACTGGATTTATATTCATGATCCCAGCGTACAGGTCGGGCGCATCCAGAATTTCAAGAATTGGAGCGACGACATGGTCCCCGATCAAGCTACCACCAGCCTGGGACTGGAATATTTCTGCAACGAGGGAGATGAAATCTGGACGATGCCCGACGAAGCACTGATTGCTTTAGGCAAACAGGAAATCGCCAAAATTGGCTTGGCAGAAGCAGCCGATGTGGTGGATGGGGCCGTCTTCCGCGTGGAAAAATCGTATCCGGTATACGATTCTGATTACGTAGAGAGCCTGGAAACTATTAAAGCGTATCTGGCCACAATAGAAAATTTGCAAACAATTGGGCGCAATGGGCTGCACCGTTACAACAACCAGGATCATGCCATGTTGACGGGCATGCTCGCCGTGCGCAATTTGCTGCATGGCGAACAAAATAATTTGTGGCAGGTCAATGCCGAGCAGGAATATCATGAAGAGTTGCTCTTAACGCAGGCGCTGGATCCCGAAGAAGTGACGCAGGTGGTTGATGAGGTGCTGGATGGCGCGTTCCCCAAGCTGGACCCCTTGGCCTTGGGAATGTCTTTAGGCACTGTCCTGGGGGTCGGGCTTATGTTGGCTACCTGGCTCTTACTGCTGCGTGGGGGAGATGCATCTGGGAAGACGTTGACGTTATTAAGCCAGTTTTATCCTGGCTATACGGTAACGGCCGTTGGCGGTCTGCTCGGGTTAATTTATGGATTGCTTACCGGTTTTTTGATGGGTTGGGGCTATGCCTTTTTACGCAATGCAGCGACTGCTTTGTACCTGGTAAGCTTGTATCGTTCAGCCCAACAGAGCGCGATGCGTCAATTTTTTGAGCATATTTAACAGCTAATTCTTGCACAAACTGATAAAATTGGTTAATACTGGTATTAGATTGCTGAGAAATAGGTGAGTACGGCAACGGCCGTTTCTCACCTGAACATACACTCAGCCCACAACTTAATGATTACACGGAACTTTTTGGGGTTGAACGCGTTTGTCGGCAAAAAAGCCAGACATTGTAAAGACAAGGACCAAAAAGTTTTTTTTTGAAAATGACAAAAGAGGAACCAGTCCTGAGAAAAATTGTTAAGACACGACTAACGCGATTAAACGCATTCGTGTCTGGTTTAGTAACAGGCGTTATTTTTGGGTCAGTCATTTTTATCGCAACCAACTGGCTGCTGCTTAAAGGCGGTGAACCAATCGGGCCCCATTTGGCACTATTGGGCCAATTCTTTTGGGGCTATACCGTGAGCTTTTGGGGCAGCATTGTTGGTCTTCTTTATGGGCTTGTGACGGGATTTATAGTGGGATACGCTGTAGCTTTTCTGTACAACTTCTTTCTCCATCTCCGCCACAGCCAGCGAAAATAACCATATGAAACCAATGATTTCGGTGATTGTTCCGGTACACAACGGCGGGCCGTTGTTTGACCGCTGTCTCACTGCTTTGCAGCAAACGCTGTATGAACGGTGGGAATGTATTGTGGTAGAGGACGGCTCTACCGACAATTCTGTAGAAATAGCTTATGCACATAGTGCTCGATTGGTAACGGGGCTATCGCGGCGGCTGGGGCCAGCCCAGGCGCGCAACATTGGTGCCCAGGTCGCCCGTGGTGAGATTCTCTTTTTTGTGGATGCGGACGTATTGGTGCAACCCGGTACGGTAGGGCATGTGGCCGCTACCATGCAGGCTGATCCTGGTTTGGCTGCTTGCTTTGGCTCTTATGATGATCAGCCATCGGCCCCAAACTTCTTGTCACAATATCGTAATCTGCTGCACCATTATGTGCACCAACGGGGCAAAATAGACGCTTCCACGTTTTGGAGCGGCTGTGGGGCCATTCGGAGAGACGTTTTTCTGGCGTTGGGCGGCTTCAATGAACATCTTTATGAACGACCTAGCGTTGAGGATATTGAGCTAGGCTATCGCTTACAGGCTGCGGGGCACCGGGTGCAGCTTGAGAAGCTGCTGCAAGTGAAGCACATGAAGCACTGGACTCCACGCCAGATGCTTGTCACTGATGTGCGTGACCGGGCGCTCCCCTGGACGCGGCTCATTTTGCAGGGGGGTGGCGCTCCCAATGATCTAAACTTGAATTTTTCGCAGCGGTTGAGTACGGCCGTTGCCTTTATCGGTCTTTTTAGCTTGGGGGGGACCCTGTTTTCTGGCTGGGCCTGGCTATCGGTGCTGCTGGCGGTGCTGCTGCTCATCTGGCTGAATTGGCCATTTTATCAATTTTTGCTGGACAAACGTGGTTCGCGTTTTACCCTGATGGCGCTTCCCTGGCATTGGTTCTACTTTATTTACAGTGGTGCGACCTTTTTGGTGGGAGTGGTGCTGTATCGGTTGGGGCGCATGGAGCAGCTGATGGTAGATGGTTTACGGCCGTTAGCCACCCCGCCGCCAGTCAAAAAGCCGCAACCCAACATAGATTAGACCATTCGCCCAAATCCTCGTTTTGCAATAAGCTATCCCTGAGAAAATCTGAAAAGCGATAGAGAAACTAGAGAGATTTACTCTGATTTCTATGGCTAACCAAATTGAAAAACCAACAGCGGCAGCATCAGCTCGTTCTGCTGTATAAATTGCATTGGAGCAACAGATGAGTAAAAGCGAAGCGCTGCGGCAGCAAATCCTGGCGCTGGTTCAAGAATATTATGAGGCAGAGCACAGCCAGCAGCCGTTTACGCCTGGCGAAACTGAAGTGCCCGTCTCTGGGCGGGTGTTTGACGCGGCCGAAATGGTGAATCTGGTTGATTCATCGCTGGAGTTTTGGCTAACCACGGGTCGCTATGCTGACCAGTTTGAACGTGAATTTGCCCGCTGGATGGGGATGCGCCACGCTATCTTGTGCAATTCTGGTTCGTCGGCCAACCTGTTGGCGCTTTCCGCGCTTACCTCGCCTAAACTTGAAGATCGCCAGATCAAGCCAGGAGATGAAGTCATTACGGTGGCGGCCGGTTTTCCCACGACGGTGAACCCAATTGTGCAAAATCAGCTGACGCCGGTGTTTCTGGATATTGAGCTGGGCACGTACAATGTGGATGTGTCATTGCTGGAAACGGCCGTTTCTCCCCGCACCAAAGCGATCATGATCGCCCACACGCTGGGCAACCCCTTCAACCTGGAAGCTGTGATGGCGGTGGCCAACAAGTACAATCTGTGGCTCATTGAAGACAATTGTGACGCGGTGGGGACGACGTATAACGGCCGTCTTACCGGCTCTTTTGGTCATCTGTCTACCGTTAGTTTTTATCCCGCCCACCACATCACGATGGGGGAAGGGGGCTGTGTGCTTACGCGCCATGCCCAGCTCAAGAAGCTGGTGGAATCCTTCCGCGACTGGGGGCGCGACTGCTGGTGTGCGCCTGGTGTGGCCAATACCTGCGGCAAGCGGTTTGATTGGCAGCTGGGTGAACTGCCCGAAGGGTATGACCATAAATACATTTATTCCCACATCGGCTACAATTTGAAGATGACCGATATGCAAGCGGCCGTGGGGGTGGCTCAGCTGGAGAAGCTGCCCAGCTTCATTGAAGCCCGCAAGCGCAACTGGCAGCTTTTGTACGATGGTTTGCAACAGTTCGAGGAATTTTTTATCTTGCCCCAGGCCACGCCCAACAGCGAGCCGAGCTGGTTTGGCTTTTTGCTCACTGTGCGTCCCGATGCCCCATTTAGCCGTAACGAACTGATCCAATTTTTAGATGCTAGTCAGGTGGCCACGCGTCTGCTGTTTAGTGGCAACATCACCCGCCAACCCGCATTTGAGAATATCAATTACCGCGTCGTGGGCAACCTCACCAACACCGACACAGTCATGAACCAAACCTTCTGGATTGGCGTTTATCCCCGCATCACACCCAATATGATTGAATATGTGCTTTCTGTTTTCGCCGAGTTTGTTGGACGTTTATGAGCTAAATTGATAATTATTCGTCCTCATCGTCTTCATCTTCGCCGAATTTATTGAGTTCCTCTGCTAGTTGCAGCAGGCGGGCCTGCACGGCGTGATGCACAGTGCCCTCAGGATAGCTGCTGTCTTTTTGCCGTTCTCCGGCAGGCAGGCCCATCAGTAATTCAATTCCTTCATCCAGCGTTTTGACGGGCCAGATGTGGAATTTGCCTTTGGCAACGGCCGTTACCACCCGTTCATGCAGCATCAAATTATCCACATTGCTGGCCGGAATAATGACTCCTTGCTCGCCCGTGAGGCCGCGCGCCTCACACAGCCGGAAAAATCCTTCGATCTTCTCGTTGGCCCCACCAATGGGCTGAATTTCGCCCCGCTGGTTCACCGAGCCAGTGACGGCCAGCGATTGTTTGATGGGAATTTCGCTCAGGCTGGAAAGCAGCGCGTACAGCTCTGTGGATGAGGCGCTGTCCCCGTCGATGCCGCCGTAATTTTGCTCAAAAGTCAGGCTGGCAGTGAGCGACAGCGGTTGGCGCTGGGCGTAGGTGCCTCCCAAATAGCCGTTAAGCGTTAACACGCCTTTTTCATGAATAGGGCCAGCCATCTCCGTTTCCCGCTCAATGTGGATGACGCCGTCGTCGCCCATAAAAGTGCGGGCAGTGATGCGCCCGGGCAGGCCAAAAGAGTAATCCCCCGTATCGATGACGGATAGACCGTTCACCTGGCCTACCACGCTGCTTTCTGTGGCAATGAAGATGGTGTCGTCTAGAATCTGCTCAAACATATCTTCTTCCAGCCGGTTGGCTCGCTCGGTGCGTTCGGTGAGGGCGTGCTGCACATCAGAGGCGGTGACCAGGGAACGGCCGTTCACCCCTGCCCAGTAGCTGGCTTCGCGTACCAAATCGGCCACCATGCCAAACAGGGTGCTGAGCTTGCGCTTGTCTTCAGCCAGGCGGGAACCATATTCGACCACTTTGGCAACGGCCGTTGGGTCAAAATGGAGCAGATTCTCCTGGTGGCAGCGGTTGGCAATAAAGTTGGCGTAGGCTAGCTCGGCTGGTTCATCACGCGGCATCGTCGAATCAAAATCGGCCCGCACTTTAAACAGGGATTGGAACTCTTCATCCTGCTCAAACAGGGCATAATACAGCCCAACGCTGCCCGTCATGATGATTTTTACCGACAGCGGAATCGGCTCCGGGTCCAGCGTTTTGGCCAACACCTGGCCGTTGTTCATCATTGCTTCGGGCTGCACCGAAATCTTTTCGGATTTGATGGCGCGTTTGAGGGCTTCCCACGCTTCTGGGTGTTTGAATAAATCATGGGCATTGAGGATGAGGTAGCCGCCGTTGGCCCAATGCAGGCTGCCGCATTTGATGTTGGTAAAGTGGGTGGTCAGCAGCCCGTTGCGCATTTCGTATTCCAACCGCCCAAAAAGATTGCTGTAGGTGGGATTGGCTTCCACAATGACCGGTGCCCCGTTGGTTTCGGCATTGTTAATCAGCACATTTACTTCATAGCGGCTTAGATCAATCTCCTCTGGACTGTCTACTGGCGAAGTGAAATCGTCGATTTGGTTCAGCACGTCGGCTTGCACTTCGTCCAGATAAAGGCACATTTCGTCGTCATCTGGATAGGCGCTTTTGAGATCGTCGAAGTGGTGCTGTACGGCCGTTTTTGCTACGTTCCGGTCAATCTGCTTCATCTTTTGCCGGGCTTGCAGTTCCAGTTCGTGAATTTGGTAGGCAACCTCTTCCAACTCTACCGAAAGCATTTGCGCCTGCTGCTCCATCGCCTGCCTTGTTTCGATAGGCAGCTGTTGAATCTGTTCTTGCGAAAGCTGCTGTCCATTCTGCACGGGCACAATGGTAAACCCTGATGCCGTTTGCATGAGGCCAAAGTTTTCGGCGGCGGCTTTTTGCTGGAGCGCTTGCAGGAGCGTGCTGCGCTGTTGCTCAAATTCACCCTGCATCCCGCTGATTGTTTCGCGGTAAGAGTCTGTATCAAATGCCTGGGGCAAATCTTGACGCAGATCGGTAATCAGGCGAGACATACGCGCTTTAAATTTGACACCTTTTCCGGCGGGCAGCGCAATTGCCCGAGGCTGGTGCGGGATGGCAAAGTTGTGGACGTAAATCCAGTCGTTGGGGGTAGGAGAGGTGCGGGTTTGCTGCTGCAAAAAATGCTCAATGGCCGTGGCCCGGCCCGTGCCGTGTGCGCCTAGCGCGTAAATGTTGTAGCCGTGGCTGGCAATGCCAATCCCAAAAGCGATGGAACGGGTGCCACGGGGCTGACCAATAATTTGTGTTTCGGCCTCAAGTTCGGCTGTGCTGCTAAAAAGGAATCTGTCTGTCTGGCAGATTTGGCGTAGTTTGTCAGGAGGTAGTGCAGGAACGGCCGTTTCATTCTTCTTGGCCGTTTTTTTAGTTTTTGACATTCAAGTCTCCACAGGATTGGATCGTATAAAAAGTGGGTGCATTATAGTGGAAAGCAAGCGGTCTTGTCGATGAAACGCTGCTACCAACCAAAGTGCCAGGCACAGGGTACGTAGTCCTCGGTAAATGAAGATCAGAATCCCCGCGCCTGGCACTTGTCGCTTAAATCGTTAGTGTTGGGGCTGCCAAATTGTGAACGGCCCTGGCAAATTCGAGCAACTTGTCCTCGGCATCTGGGTGGTTAACCAGTTCGCTATAGGGCAGCATCGTGCCTTGCCAGCCTTCTGTGTGCCATCTGGCTCCGGCGGGCAGCGGTTTGTCCAGCAGTTGGTCTGCCTCAAACGGCCACGGATTTGAATAAAAGTAGGGATCGCCGCCAGGGTAAAAGCCCAGGTTAAGCTGTGAAGGAAACGTTTGGACTTCGCCATGTTCTTCCGTGCGCTCCACCCGATTCCCAAACCATTCAAAGGAGATGTCGAAGCCGTGGGGCCAAACCTGCACGGGGCTAACCGGTCCCTCCAGGCTGGCGCGGTGCTTCTCAAAGGTGCGGGCTACGTTGGTGAGTACGCCAAAAAAGCGTTTGGCTTGCTCTGGATCATAGTGGCGTGGCTCGTCGTTGGCGAACTTTTCGCGGGGATAGTGATTTTTTAGGCCAAAGTGGGAAACGGCCGTAATCACCCACTCTCCCATCTCACTGCCCGTCAACCCCTCCGCCAGGCTCGCTGTTTGTATCTCCCCACTGCTGCTGGTGATAACTAACCGATGCTGGTGCAAATCCAGCCGCAGCGCCAGCACGCCCCCGTCTGGCAAAGGAATATTGTCCGTTGTTAAACCATCTGGACGCAGCTTCAGGCTGATGTGCCACCACTTGGGATGGGCAATGCCATGCACGCGAGGAATGACGCCGGCCGCCTGGCTGTATAAATGCAGCGTTCGCCGCGTCGGTTCAAAATCTGCTAATGAGGCAAAAAATGACATGAAGAACTCCTTGGGGTTAGTGGTCGGTATAATGAGTACCCGTCACCAGCCACTCGCAACCAGCCGCTAATGTTCTACTCTTCGGGCAGCTTCATGGTGGCGACCAGCTCAGGTTCCCGTTCCAACAGCAGATTGCCGGCCAGGCGGCTGCCAGCATACAAGATGCCAGCACCATAAACCAGGCTGAATAATGCGCCCACTGCTGCCAACCAGGGCAGGTCAAAGTAGAAGGCCGATCCCAGCATCGCCACGGCGGGGATATTTACCACTAAAATACTGATGGGGATTATCGTTATTGTGGCGCAGCCGGTTTTGAAGTTGCCCCCAGATTGGAATGCGCCACGCGTGCGTTTGGCTTCCAAATTGATGGGGATGGGGAAGAGTACGGAGCCAACGGCCGTAACCGCCAAAGTCGCAACGCCCATGCCCAAACCAGTTAACACGCCAAAAATCGCGATCGAGTCTCGCAGCAAAATCATGACGGCCCCACCCACAACCAGGTAAGGAACGCCAGCAATTAGCAAAAAAACCATGCCCTTGGCCAGGAACAACCGCCAGCGCGGTTGTGGCGATAGCAGCAGCGAAGGCAAGCCTCGCCCTTCCCAGGCCAGCATGTTTTGTGACATGGACCAGAATAAAAAGAGAGCATAGAGCGGCATGGTCAGCCCGAACCAGTCAGGCAAGGTAGAACGGCCGCCAGAAAAATCGGCGGAGAACAAGAATGGCCCCATCATAAAGACAGGTAACAGCAGTCCTTGCACCAGCCCGACGCGCCGTTGCGGTATGCGCCATGCCGAACGCAACTCTTTGCCCACCAGCGCCGCCAAATCGTCTGGTAACCAATCCAGGGGGGAGCGGCGATTGGTTTTGCGCTTGGCAGGCTTCTCTTTTTCTGTCTGCGACCGCCCGCCAATGAGAAAACCGCCACCGGTGGCCAGCCGGTTCATTAGATGAAACCAGACCCAGGTAATCGCGGCCAATAAAACGGCCGAATACAGCAACCAGAATACGGCCGTTCCCCAAGATCCAACCAACGCCTGCTCTACTGCCCGCGCCGGAGCACCTGTGGGGAACCATTGCAAAATGTTCAAAGGCTGGAAGTTCGCAAACGACTCAGCAAAGGCTTCTTCTTGTCCCGGCGAAAGCGAATCCACCAGCCGCTCCATACCATTTTGGAAGGCAAGGTTGATGAAGTAACAGGAGCTGCCCAGCAGCGAAAAGACGATGATCGCTACGTCCCGGAAACGGCGGCTTTGTAAAACGCCACCAATGGCCACCGAGATAAACTGCCCAATGAGCACCATATGCCCATAGCATAGAAAGATGGCCACAATCACCACAGGAGAAGCAGCGGTAAAGCCAAACCCAACGAAGACAGCAACAAACAGCGGCAGCATCAGGTAGGTGGGATAATCAAAAAGTGTCCCTAGCAGCGTGCTAAAAATGAGGTCGCGCCGTGCAATGGGAAAGACGAGCAGCCGCGTAATGTCGGCACTTTCGTTGATAGAGGTGGCAATGATGGGAAAGCCCAGCCAGATGAGCCACAGCGCTACCATAACGCCGCCAAATAGAGCCGTTGGCCACTGCCCTTCCAGGGTGCGGTAGCCTGTAGCCGTGCCGATGGTCGCCGCCAAAATCATGGGGGCAAACACCAGAATCACCACGATGGCCCCGATGATGCGCCCGCGTTCACGGGTGAACTGACGCAGCGTCAGCTTGCCACGCATCCGGAACAAGGTGCCCAGCTGTGAGCGGGTCGGATTGGGGTCGTCTAGCGCAGCCATGACAACCTGCCTTCAGATTCCACATCGCTGGAGGCCCCGACTGCCCGCAGGAATAGCTCTTCCAGCGTGGTTTCGTCCCCGGTTTCGGCCTGGTGGCGTAACTCTTCCATGCTGCCTTGGGCCACGAGACGGCCGTCATCAATCACCGCCACCCGGGTACACAACCGCTCCACCACTTCCAGAATGTGTGAGGAGAAAAAGATCGTCGTGCCGTGCTCCCGCAGCCGTCCCAACACATCCCGAATAATCCGGCCAGAAATCGCATCAATCCCTTCAAACGGTTCATCCAAAAAGAGCACGCGCGGTGCATGAATGATGGCTGCGGCCAGCGCCGTCTTCTTCCGCATGCCGTGTGAATAATCTACGATCAATTTATCTGCGTCGTCGGTGAGGGTGAGCAAGTCGAGCAGTTCTTCGGTGCGCTGTTCCACTTCTGCCTTGGACACGCCGTACATGGTGCCGGAAAAACGCACGTATTCACGCGCTGTTAGCCGCTGGTAGAGCTGCATGCCTTCCGGCAGGACGCCAATGCGGGCCTTTGCTGCCAGCGGGTCTGCCCAAATGTCAATGCCGTCGATGAGCGCCGTACCGCTGGTTGGGCGCAGCAAACCCACCAGCATGTTGATAGTAGTGCTTTTGCCCGCCCCGTTTGGACCCAAAAAGCCAAAAAACTCACCAGTAGACACCGTGAGATCGAGATTGTCTACTGCTACTTTTTTATCAAACTGGCGAGTGAGTCCTCGCGTTTCTATAGCCCAACTGGTCATCTGTTTGCTCCGATTGAACGTTTTGTCTAGGTAAAGGGGATTGGAGTGAGAAGTGAAAAGTAATAAGCGAAAAATTGCATCTTTTCACTTTTCATTTTCACTTATTACTGTCTTGTTCCCCACGAGGCACAATCATACCATAAATTATGATCACTTTGCGGGAAATAGCTGCCGAGGTGGTTGATAAATGTCTGGTTTAGGTAGGACATATGGGTAAGGATACGGCCGTATTTGCCATCAATGACTCTGGTGAATGAAGTATAATTTTGCCCGTGACAACAACGCAGCAAATTTTCTTATTGGGTGAGCTTCAAACAAAGCCAACAATAAAGTTTTTAGGCCGTAATGCCCAGCGCCTGCTTGTTTATCTGCTGTTGTGGCCAGACCAGGCACACTCGCGAGATCGATTGGCAAGCGAACTGTGGCCTGCGGACCCGCCTGCTCATGGGCGTCGTCTCCTTTCTGATGCGCTCTACCGGCTGCGCCAAACAATCCCCGAACATTGGCTGCATGTTCAAACAGAGGCGCTTACGCTGCACGCGGTGCCTGATTTGTGGGTGGATTTATGGTCGTTCCATCAACTGATTCAGTCTAGAGAGGAAGGGCAACTGGCGGAAGCTGCTGCACTCTATCAAGGTGATTTGGTGCCAGAATTTGAAGACGAGTGGCTTCGCCCCCTGCGGGAGCATGTGCTGGATGAGATGACGGCCGTATTGCTAAAACTGGCTGAAACGGCCGAACACAAACATCAATTTGCCCAGGCCAAACAATATTACAATCGCCTTATCGGCATGGATGAACTTAACGAAGGCGCGCACTGTGGGCTGATGCGCAGTCTGGCTGGTCAACGCCGCCTGGAAGAAGCGCTGACTACCTATGAAACCTTCACACAACTTTTGGCACAAGAGCTGCATACTTCCCCTTCAGCCCAGGCCCAGCGGTTGGCTCAACAGTTACAAACAGAATGGGAGCTGCAAAAGCAGGCCCTCGTTGAACCAACCCCAGCGCCATTTGTGGGACGTATTGCCGAACGCCATCAATTATTGGCCCGCTTGGATGAGGCGCGCGCAGGTCGTGGCGGGCTTGTGACAATTTTGGGAGAGGCTGGCATGGGCAAGACGCGCCTGCTGGAATCCCTGGCGCAGTCAGCCAATTGGCGTGGCTGGCAGGTGGCCTGGGGCACCGGGGAAGAATTTGCGCTGCCTACACCTTATGCGCCGCTCGTGGCGGCGTTATCAACTGCATTACCCCGGCCCCGTTTGCAGCAGCTGATGCGTCTTGTACCTGTCTGGTGGTTGGTCTTTCTGTCTCGGCTGATGCCAGAATTGACTGCACAAATAGAACTCCCCTCATTGCCAGAAGGCGTGCAGGCAGAAGCAGAGCTGCCGCGAGCGTTGCAGGCCGTTTTGTCTGGGTTGCAGCAAGTTGCACCTCATCTCTTGCTGCTGGATGATGTGCAGTGGGCCGACCCGGCTATCTGGCAGTTGCTTACCGAGTTGCAGCCAGCCTTGCGTGAAATGTCTCTTTTGATTGTGCTAAGTGGTCGGACAACATCCTTAATGGAACAAGAGAGTGCCTGGCAGACGATACAATCCTGGGAACAAACTGGTGCCACTGTGCTTCATTTGGAAGGGCTAGAGCCACAGATGTTGGCCGACCTGGCCAAAGCAACAGGACGGGCGCAGCTGTCCTCAGCTGAATTGACCCATTTGCATCAGGTGAGCGGGGGGAATCCCTTGCTGGCTTTGGGCTTATTGGAACAGAGTGGCCCGATTACGGCCGTTTCTCAACCCCAACTGTTAGATATGCAGCGACAGCGCCTCACCACCCTGGCCGACGCAACCTTGCTCGGTTTGCAGGCAGCCGCTATTTTGGGTTATCGCTTTGATTATGTGCTGTGGGAATCGATTGTTACCGGCATTGGTGAAGGCGAACTGCCCGTTCTGGCTGGGGAGCTGGAGCAGAGCCGTTTTCTTATTTTGGAGCCTGAGGGGTATCGTTTTCCGCATGACACGCTGCGTGCCTGCGTGTATGAAGATATTCCGGCCGCCCGACGGCGACTTTTGCATCAACGGGCGCTGGTGGCTTGTGCCGAATTCGAGCCAGAGGCTACCCAATCTTTGTTGAATCATGCGGTTCAGGGCGAGGTGGAAACGGCCGTTGCCCGCTACGCCCATCAGGCCGGGCAAGAATCGTTGGCACGTTTTGCTTACCGTGATGCCGTTACCTATTTTTCGCAGGTGATTGAGGCTGACGCCGCCCGTGACCTAACCCTTCTGCACAGTGCCCTGGTGGGCCGGGCCAAAGCGTACGCCAGGTTGTCGGAACTAGAGTTGTTAGAAATAGACTTGCAGCAGTTGCAGGTGCTAAATAAGCAGTTGGCAGAGGCCGAATTCCAGATTCCGGTGCTTAAAATGCAGGCCGAATTTGCCTGGAACGCCGGCGCACAAACAGACGCCGAGCAGCTAACCAACAAAGGCTTGGTGCTCTCCCAAAAAGCGGGCGATGGTCATAGTGAGGCCTGGTTCTTAGAGATGCTGGCGCGGGTGGCGCGTAATCATGGCGATTACCGGCAGGCACAGCAGTGGATTGAACAGTCACGAGACCTCTACGTGGCCGTTGGCGATCTGTTTGGCCACGCGTCGGCATTAGATAAATTGGCCAATTTGGCTTTTGAGGCGGGTGAATTTGAGCAGGCTGTGACCATGCACCAGCAGGCAGCTACGCTCTTCAGGCAGGTTGGGGCCGTACCTTATGAAGCGCGGGCGCTTAGCGGGGAAGCATTGGCACAAAAGGCACACGGTAATTATGAGCAGGCTCAGCTGATGCACCGCCAAGTTTTAGATATTGCCATCTCATTTGGTGATCGGCATACGCAGTGGGCGCAGCTGGTTTTGCTGGGCAATATTGCTTATGAGTTGGGGGATTATGAAACGGCCGTTTCCTGGTATCAGCAAGCGCTCACGGTCAGCCACGCAATCGACAATCCTCGCAGCGTGGCGATGACGCTGAACAACCTGGGGGAAGCATACCGGGAGTTGGCAGAGTGGGGGGAGTCGCTAGATTATTACCACGAAGCGCTGGCCTTAAACCGCGCCAAGGGGTTTACGCGTGGTGAAGCACATACGCTCAACGGTATCGGTTTGGCGCAGCTGGGACTGCATCAGTATGCTGAGGCGCAGCAATCTTTGGAAGAAGCGCTCGCCCTGTGGCAGACTGTTGGCGAGCGGTTTAAGCAGTCGGAAACGTTAGCCGGGCTGGTGCTGATTCACCTGGCTCGGGCTGAATGGTCAGAGGCAGCAGAGCGCCTGACTACTGCGTTGGACTTGCTGTCAGGGCCAAATGTCCATCCTTTTTGGCTGCGCTGGGTGCATTTTGTTGCATATCATCTGCATGAACAAAAAGGGGAGATGGAAACGGCCGTTACCCATTTACGTGCGGCGGCCCAGGCGACAAACGAGATTGCCCACAAGCTGCCTCCCAACGAGCACGATAATTATTGGGCGCGGGTTCCTCTTAATCGGCAAATCATGCACGCGTTACAGCAACAGGCGGAACAGCAAACTGTACAGTTGGTAAAAGCGTCTGTGCCGCTGGGCAGTGCCTTAACTGCAGCCGACTACAAAACGGTCACTTGGACCATTTCCCTGCCCACAGATGCCCTTATTGCTTCTTCTGTGGCCCGCCGCCGCCACATTTTGCAGCGGCTACTCACCGAGGCAGAAGCACAAGGGGCGGCCCCCACTGACACCGATTTGGCCAACGTGTTGGGCGTTAGCCGTCGCACCATTTTGCGCGACATGGAAGCGTTAGCCGCAGACAATGTCACGCTCCCTACCCGCCGACGTACCGTCTAATATAAAAAGATTGGACCAATTTGTTTGTTGATCGATTGGTTGTTTTGAAAGGGAAATTGGTCTAATCCCAGGGAACAGTGTTCCTGATTGCCGCACAATTCCTCTATTTGTCACAATACCCCAACTTTTTTCCGTGCCTGCGAGAACTTAACGAGACTGGCTTGCTATGCTGCCGACAAATCAACTTTAATGTATGGAGGTACGCATGAATAAGCGATCAGTAACACTCATCATTTTAGCAGTCGTTTTTTGTTTTAGTTTGGTAGCGGCTAACGGGGGACGCAAGCTTCTGGCAGACACTGCTGCAGTCAGCAGCGGAGCGCCCTCGATTATTAGCTATCAGGGTTTTTTGGCAGATAGCGGGGGCACCCCCATGAGCGATGGCAACTACAGCATGAGCTTTGCCATTTATGATGCGGCCAGCGGTGGCACAAAGGTTTGGGAAGAAACCCAATCCAGCGTGGCTGTTGGTGGCGGTTATTTCTCCGTTTTGCTGGGGAACGGTAGCTGTACGACGGGTTGTCCGCTGGGAGCCAGCACGTTTAGTGGTACGTCCCGTTACCTACAGGTTACGGTAGACGGCACCACGTTCCCGCGCCAAAATCTGGCTTCTGTGCCATTTGCTCTGCAAGCGGAAGAAGCTAAGATGATGGATTGGTCCGGGTTAACGGCCGTTCCCGCCGGGTTTGCCGATGGTACAGATGACGGAGCTACCTACGACCATGTTGTTACCGTAGCCAAAAGCGGTGGGGATTACACTTCTGTCGTTAGCGCCCTCAACAGCATCACCGATTCTTCTTCAACTAACCGGTACCTGGTGCGGGTGATGCCCGGCGAGTACACCGAAACCAGCCTGGTGACCGTGAAATCATACGTCCATGTGCGTGGCTCTGGGCCAAATGCCACGGTGATCACCTCCAGCCGTAGCAGCGCATCACCCAGTAATGCCTCAGCTACGGTGGATTTGTTGGACAACGGCCGTATTTCCAACCTCACCGTGCGCAATACCGGTACCAGCACCTACGGCATTGCCCTCTACAGCGCCGAAACCAGCCGCGACGCGGTGGTAGACAACGTGGTTGCCGAGGCCATTGGCACTGGCGGCACCGGACATTACGGCGCTTACTGGAACGATGCTGAAGCGACCATTCGCAATAGCACGCTTTTTGCTGGCGGGGCTGTGGGTTTTGGAACGGCCGTTAACGCCGGATTTGGCAGCGTTAATATCAGCGCTGGGTTTCCCCAGGCGCTTATCGAGAACAGCATTCTCATTGGCGGCAGCAACAACTTTGCGGAAAACTGCAACGATCCTACAGGAACCGGTTTTGGTATGCAGCTTAGCAACTCCTCGCCTTTTGTGCGCTACACCTATATTTGCGGTGGACATCGCGGCATTGGCCTGTACACCAATGGGAATCCTCAAATTCAGAGCAGCAGCGTGAAGGTTAGCTCAACCAGCCAGGCTTTCTTGTTCGAGATTACCGCCTCTGGCAGCATTTCCGTTGCCGATTCTGGTATTAGTTATTTAGGCAATAAAATTACTGGTGTTGGCACTGGCCTACGCTGCGTGGGTAATTTTAATTTGGGCACCTGGGCTGCTTTAAGCGATGGCACAACGGCTGCTGCCGCTTGTAATTAAGGCAAAGGAGCGCATAATGAAAGGTCTTAGCAAGAAGCTAACAATGATCTGGGTTTGCCTGGCGCTCGTGTTGTTGTTCTCGGTTGGATTGGTTTTAGCTGGGGGTACTATCACCTCACGGGATCTGGTGAGCGGCGGTGGAGGTCAGGTAAGCCAAAGCGGCCTGACTTTACATACGGCCGTTGGCCAGCCCGCTGTAGGCTCGGTGCAAAACAGCGAAACATTGTGCAGTGGTTTTCTCTGCGATGCCAGCGCCCCCTCTTTAAGCGGGGGTGAACACAGCCTCTATTTGCCGTTTATCATTCGCTAGATTCGGCACACAGTTATTGACATAAAAAAGGCGAGGCTCATTTCAGCCTCGCCTTTTTGTCTTGCCTACGCAACAGATTAATTGTTCAGTGTGATAATTTGCCGCTCCAGGGCAACGGTCACGGCTGCCGTCCGATCATCCACCCCCAACTTATTGAAGATGTGGATGAGGTGGGTTTTGACGGTGGCGGTACTGATGTGCAGGCTTTTGCCGATTTCCCGGTTGCTAGCTCCTTTGGCCACCAGCTGCAACACCTCAATTTCGCGGGCGCTCAGGTTTTCCTCGGCCGGGGCGCGCATCCGGGTCATGAGGCGGGCAGCTACGGCCGGGGCCAGCACCGATTCGCCGTTGGCGGTGGCGCGAATGGCGCGGTACAGCTCTTCGCGGGGGGTGTCCTTGAGCAAATAGCCCGTTGCCCCGGCTTCGATGGCGCGCAGGATGTCGGCGTCGCTGTCGTAGGTGGTGAGGACGAGGATGTTGGCAGACGGCCGTTTCCCCTTAATCTCCCCAATCGCCGTCACCCCATCCATCCCTGGCATGCGCAAATCCATCAAAATGACATCTGGTTTGTGTTTGGTGTCCAGCCTTAGTGCCTCAGAACCATCTGACGCGGTGGCCACCACGTCAAAATCCGGCTGCCCGGCCAGCATTCCTGCCAACCCTTCTCGTACCACAGGATGATCGTCTACCAGGATGAGTTTTATTTTGTCCATTTTCGTGTCCTTGAAAAGCAGTGAAAAGTGATAAGTGGTATGTGAAAAAGTTCTTTTCACATACCACTTTTTACTCAGAGTCAAGCGCCAATCGGAATCTTTACCACTACCGTCGTCCCGCCTTCTTGGTCGCTCTCCAGCAACATCTCGCCGCCGAATTGGGCCGCCCTTTCGCGCATTGCCTGTAGACCAAAGCCGCCGCCGAAGGGCGAGGGCCTGGCTCCATTTAAGCCCACGCCATCATCCTGCACATCTAGCAGCACCGAATCCCCCATGTAAGAGAGGGTGACGGTGACGTTTTGCGCCTGGGAGTGTTTGTGAATATTGGCCAGCGCCTCTTGCGTGGCCCGCAGCAGCGTCACATCTATGCCTGGATGGAGGGGCAGTGGCGTTCCAGTGGTTTGCATCGTGGCCGGGATGTTGTGCTGCTGACTCCAACGCTGCACAGTGCGCTCAATGGCGGCGGGCAGGGAGTTGTTTTCTAATGATTCCGGGCGCAAATCGGCCACCACGCGCCGGGCGGCCTGTAAATTGTGGCGAGCCGTTTCTTTGGCCTGCTGAATTTGGTGGCTCGTTTCGCTATTTGTGGAGGGCAGGCTTTGTTCGGCCGTTTCCAAATGCATGATGATGCTGATGAAGCCCTGGGCCAGCGTGTCGTGGATTTCGTGCGCCAGCCGTTGTCGCTCGGCCAGGATACCGGCCTGGTGCTGTGCTTCCGCCAGCTCTGTCTGAGTGGCATGCAGCTGGGTCAGCAGCTCGCGCCGTTCCTCGCTTTTTTCGATGATGGCATGAATCCAAGCACCCA
>JBNKLQ010000064.1:0-25255 GCA_050292445.1 Promineifilaceae bacterium (SeqCode)
CGAAAGTCGGCCGTTTTCAATACCTGTTCCGTGCCTGTGATGAGATGGGCATTGCCCGGCCAAACGTCATTTTTGGCGAGTGGGGCTGGAAACATGACCAAACGCCACCGCCAGAGGTCGCCATTCGCCACATCCGCCAGGTGGCCGAAATCTATGCTCGGCATCCCCAAATATTAGGGGCCTTCATCTGGTATCTGGGGCCATATCTTGGCTCGCCAAAGATCAACAACCATACCGTTCGACTGCTGGAACCTGTCACCCGCAAAACGCTGGAATGGCGCTTTCCTGATCCGCAGCCAAACGGCCCATTGGACATTCCCACCCAGGCCAAACCCAAAGAAAAAGAAACAGAAAGCAAGCCAATTGTGGTAACCGGCAAACGCCGTGAAGAAGCAACTGAAGGCGATGTGGTATGGGGCACTGTCAATTCACAATACGGCTTAAATTTACGTTCAGAACCGTCCACAGATGCGGGAGAAAGCACCATCAAAATCATGCTGGAAAACGGCACGCGGCTAAAAATCCTAAACACCGTAGCCGACCGTAACCCAGCCATGAACCGCCGATGGTACCAGGTCGAGGCGGCTGGCGAGACGGGCTACGTCTCAATTGATTTTGTTGTGGCGGAAAAGGTTGCACCAAAACAAGAAACAAAAGAGGCAACCAGAAAAGTCACGCGCAGTCAAACGCTGGAAACTGGGATGAATATCAATCCGGATGCACCACACAGTAATCCGGCAGCTTCGGGTCAGCTGCGCGGTATGGATTGGGTGCGTCTTGTCTTCAAGGTAGATGACCGCCAGCCTGCGGAAGCGCGCAATTTAAACAATGCTTTTGCCCAATACGATCCCATCGTGAAGGCTTACAGCGAGCAGGGCGTGAGGACACTTTTTGTCATCAATCAGGAGACGCGTCAGCCGTTTCACACCAATCCTAACTGGCGCGAACCGCACCATTGGTCCGCCTACTGCCAACATTTAGCCAACACCGTTGGCCAGATTGCGGCGCATTACGGCAGCTACGGCCGTAACATTGCCTACCAACTTTGGAACGAGGGTGACAAAGCGTATGACCCTAATCAAACGGAAGTAGATCACATCCCATCCGTGTTCCTGAAGCCGCAAGCGATGGCCGAGTTGGTGCAAAAAGTTGCGGTAGCCATCCGCCAAAATAGCCCCGATGCTCGCATCATCTTTAACGGCATGGCGGAAAGAACAGACAAAATTATCCACTATTTGCAAACCTGCAAGCAGGCGTTTAATGGCCCCTGGCCGGTGGATGCACTGGCTGTTCACCCCTACACATTTGTAGCGACTCGCGAAGGGGCACCGTTTGATTGGGTTAATTTCGGCAATTTTCTCCAGGATGCCTTTGCGCAATACCAGGCTGCTTTTCCTGAAATGCCCATCTGGATTACGGAGATGGGGGTCGCGGTGAATGATGGCGATAAAGCGGCCGTTTCCACCAATGAGGCTTATCAGGAAATTGCCAAATATATGAAGGACGTTTACCGGCAAGTAAGCGCCAAACATGCTGCTCAGGTGCCAGTGCTGATCTGGTTTGCCTGGTCGGATAATATGCGCAATGCAGGCATGGTCAAAAGTGACGGTACGCCAAAGTCACACCTGTTTGACGCATTTCAGCAGATTCGAGACAGGACAATCTTATAATCTACTCTCCCAGGTGGGCGCGGAAGAATATTTGTTTGGGAGCGGTCGAGTGCCAGGCACAGGGCAAAATGGCGTGGCCTGAGTGAGACCTTAAGCTCTGTGCCTGGCACTGCTTGTTAATGAGAACTCCGCCCACGCCAAGTGATCCGTGTTTGTGTTTATGTCATCTCCGATTATAATGTGGGTTGTTAGCTTGCCGATGGTAAGCCATCTGTAGTTCACCAGGAGATTGACAATGAAAAAATCGCGTTGGTTTGCCCCTGCTTTGGCGCTGGTGTTGCTAATCCTCACTATCACCATAGCCTCTGCCTTAACTTATCGCGTCACCTGGGGGGATACCCTCACCGGCATTGCTCGCCGCTTTGGCACCAGCATCTCCACCATTCTCCAAGCCAATCCCCAAATCAGTAACCCCAACCTTATCTACGTAGGTCAAGACTTGGAAATCCCTACCGGAGACACAACGCCCACACCAACCCCACCGCCTGGTACCACGCCCACTCCAACACCGCCGCCCACGGGCAGCCAAATCTATATCGTTCGCGCTGGGGATACCCTTTCTGCCATTGCCCGCCGCTTCAATACAACCGTAACGGCCGTTGCCCAGGCCAGTGGCATTACCAACATTAATTTAATTTATGTTGGCCAGCGGTTGACTATTCCTGGGAGTGGCCCGGTGCCAACCTTGCCACCACCACCGCCAGATGAAGGTTTTGCCCTTGGTGCCCAAACGCTCAACATGGATAACAAAGCCCGGATGGAAGAAGCGGGTATGACCTGGATCAAATATCAATACAAGTGGCCATCTGAGGATACGCTGGCCAATTTGGAGGCGGTTATTGATTCAGCTCATGATGAGGGTTTTAAAATTTTGGTTACCGTCACGGGAGATACACCGTATCCAGATACCAATGGCATCGACTTCCTGGCCTACATTGATTTTGTAAAGCAGGTTGCTGCTTTAGGGCCAGATGGGATGGAAATCTGGAATGAGATGAATATCGATTTTGAATGGCCCGCCGGACAAATTAGCCCCAGTTCTTACGTGAACAATATGCTGGCACCGGCGTATACGGCCGTAAAAGCCATTAACCCCAACATCATAGTTATCTCCGGTGCATTAGCCCCCACCGGTTTCGACAACACCACCAACGCCTGGTCAGATAGCCGCTACCTTACGGGAATGCGCAATGCCGGAGCCGCCAGCTATCTCGATTGCGTTGGTGTGCATTACAATGCCGGAGCCACATCCCCCAGCGCCACCTCTGGCCATCCTGCCGATCCGGGCGATCGGCATTACAGTTGGTATTACGTGCCAACCCTTACGCTCTACCGCAACGCCTTTAGCGGGTCGCGTGATCTGTGCCTGACCGAGTTTGGCTATTTAACGGCCGAAGGTTTTGATGGCTTGCCGTCCGGTTTTAGCTGGGCGGCTGGCACCAGCCTGAGCGAACACGCCTCCTGGCTGGCCGAAGCAACCCAGATTGCCGCCAACAGCGGCACTATTCGTTTAGCAATAGTGTTTAATTTAGATTTCATCAAATACGAACCAGACGGTGATCCGCAGGCTGGTTATGCCATCATTCGCCCGGATGGTAGCTGTCCTGCCTGTCCTCTGCTGGGTGACGTGATGAACTAAGTGGGAGATATGTGATGAAAGTCAGTACAATTTTAGCTACAAAAGGGAATAAACTAATCACCATTGCCCCAGAACAATCGATTCGAGAGGCGGTTGCCGTGCTTGCCCAGCATAACATTGGTGCCCTCATTGTGCTTGATAACGCTGGTGCATTAGCGGGTATTCTGTCTGAACGTGACATTGCCCGTCAGTTGAATCAGCAAGATGATTTGCTGTCCCAACCGGTAAAAAATGTAATGACGGCCGAAGTTGTCACCTGTTTGCCACAAGACGATTTAATGTCGGTGGCCCATGTGATGACTGAACGTCGTTTTCGGCATATGCCGGTAATTGAAGAAGGTGCGCTGCTAGGGATGATTTCCATTGGAGATGTGATGAAAGCGCAGCGTGATTACTTTCATGGGCAAATTGACACTTTAGAGACACAAATTTTAGCCACTGAATAAAATCATTAAGGAGCGACAATATGTCTGATGTTGGAAGCGAGACGAACCCACTACGTGTCGCTATTGTGGGAGCTGGCCCGGCTGGGTTTTATACGGCCGAACGCTTATTCAAAGAGAAAAATTTGCACATCACGGTTGATATGTACGATCGTTTGCCAACTCCCTTTGGCTTGGTGCGCAATGGAGTTGCCCCAGATCATCAAAAAATAAAGTCAGTTACCAAAGTGTTTGATCGGCTGGCTGCGAAGCCGCAGTTCCGCTTTTTTGGCAATGTAGAGTTGGGGACAGACGTAACTGTAGCAGATTTGCGTCAGCATTATCATCAAATTGTGTACACAACCGGGGCACAAACAGATCGTTATCTTGATATTCCCGGTATCGATTTAAAGAATAGTCACCCCGCTACAGAGTTTGTGGCCTGGTACAATGGACATCCAGATTTTCGTGACTACGAATTTGATTTATCGCAGGAGAGTGTGGCGGTGATTGGTATCGGCAACGTGGCTGTAGATGTCGCCCGTATTTTGTGCCGCACGCGTGAAGAGTTGATGGAAACGGACATTGCTGATTATGCGCTGGAGCAGTTGAGCCAAAGTAATGTCAAAGAAGTATATGTGCTGGGGCGTCGTGGCCCGGCGCAGGCTGCCTTTACGCCACCAGAAGCCAAAGAATTGGGCGAACTCAAAGGGGCGGACACCATTGTGCTGCCCGAGGAGGCTGAACTGGATCCGCTCAGCCAGGCATCGCTGGCCGATGCCGACCGGGGCACAATGCGCAATATCGAAATTATTAAGGAGCTGTCCCAACGTGAATTGGCAGGCAAGCCAAAGCAATTAACAATTCGCTTTCTAGTTTCGCCTACAGAGCTGATTGGCAACGATGAAGGCGAAGTTGTGACCATGAAGCTGGTGAAAAATGAACTGTACCAGACGGAAAGCGGCACAATGCGCCCCCGTCCCACAGATAATTTTGAGGAAATTCCTGTCGGGCTTGTCTTCCGTTCCATTGGCTACCGTGGGGTGCCGATTCCCGACGTGCCTTTCCACGAGCGGTGGGGCGTCATTTTGAATGAGAAGGGGCGTGTGTTGAATGCTGACAACAACGAACCTGTTTTGGGTGAGTACACAGCAGGCTGGATTAAACGTGGGCCTAGTGGTGTGATTGGCACAAATAAGCCAGATGCGGCCGAAACGGCCGAATGTATGCTGGCCGATCTCGCTGCCGGAAAAGTGCTCTCTCCTGACCATCCTGGATTGGATGCCGCAACCAACTTGGTGCAGGAAAAGAAGCCCAATTACGTCTCATATGAGGATTGGCTAAAGCTAAATGAACTGGAAACGGCCGCAGGCGAAGCCCAAGGTCGTCCCCGGATTAAGTTTACCAAAGTGGCGGATATGCTAGCGGCCTTAGGAAAACAGTAAGTTTTGGCGGACAGCGCAAAAGATCAAGTTGTTATTTATAGCGATGGTGGCTCGGACCCCAATCCTGGTATTGGGGGCTGGGCTGCCATTTTGCGTTTTGGTAAGCATGAAAAAGTGCTGACCGGAAACGATCCGGAGGCCACCAACAACCGGATGGAGTTAACGGCTGCCATTCGTGCTTTGGAGGCTTTGAAACGGCCGTGTTCCATCAACTTCTACACCGATTCCGAATATTTGCGCAAAGGCATCACCAAATGGATTGATGAGTGGGCGGCCAAAGGGTGGAAAAAGAAAGGCAAGCCAATTCCCAACGCCGATTTGTGGCAAACGTTATGGCCGCTAGTCAAAACGCATGAGATCGAATGGCATTGGGTGAAAGGGCACGCCGGGAATGAATACAACGAACGAGTCGATCAACTGGCGCGAAAGGCCCGGCTGGAAATTACGCCTAACGATGTGATCGATCCCAACATACCGCGCCTTTTTCTACGCGCCTCTTGCAAGGGGAACCCGGGGCCAGGTGGTTGGGGCGTCGTTTTGGAAGAAGGCGACGACACGGAACAAGCCAGTGGTTCAGAACCGCAAACGACCAATAACCGCATGGAAATTACGGCTGCTATCGAAGGCTTGCTGCTGCTGTCACCTGGCAGCGAGGTGCAGATTTTTACGACCTCAGATTATGTGTTTCAAGGGATTACGCAGTGGATTCGGAATTGGCGCAAGCGGAACTGGATGAAGAAGGGCGGGGAGCAGCCCGTGGCAAATGCAGATTTGTGGCAAGC
Organism: Promineifilaceae bacterium (SeqCode); assembly: GCA_050292445.1. GTDB lineage: Bacteria > Chloroflexota > Anaerolineae > Promineifilales > Promineifilaceae > Leptofilum. The sequence goes on from JBNKLQ010000064.1 coordinate 5,959, forward strand.
TTTGGATAAATTAGCGGATAATTACACCATTCGCTGGATCAATGCCAAAGGGCAGGCGTTGACTGGCTTAGAAGAAGCTGGGAAGCTAGCCGTCAATGCGATCCAGGTGATTTGAGTAAACTTCACTCGACGGCATCTTCTCGGGTAGCGTCGCGGACAAAGCGACAGGTGGCATGCAAAAAGCCAAAATTACCCACCGGGGGCATGAGCTCCATCACTTCCAGAATTTCAAAGATACGGCCGTCGAACATGACCTGTTCTCCAATTTCTGGACGCTTGTCAATATTAATAATTGCGCCAGGATGCTCACCACCGGCCACCACATAACTTACTTTGTAAAATACATCTTCATTCATTGCCCCACGCTCCTTAAATTATAGCTCCGCCAGATTTCGATGCCGCAGCTTAAAGGCAATGTCTATCGCCAAATTCCGCATAACAATAAAGCCAATATGGTTATTTTCATCACACAATTTATAAAACGCATCGCTTTCAATCAAATAAAGCTCGGCCCCTTCGCGGGTGGCCCGTACCGAGGCTGAACGATACCCTTGGTCAATCAGCGCCATCTCGCCAATGACCTGACCTTTTCCCAAAACAACCAGGCTGCGCGCATCGCTTAAGCCCTGGATGAACACTTCCACGGAACCCTTAGCGACAATGTACATTTCGTTTCCAGTGGTATTTTGGGTAATGATCATCTCGCCAGCAGGTAGACTCTTTTCCTGGCAAATTGCCGCAAGTTGTTCCAGCTCATCGGTTTGCAGATTGGCAAACAGCTGCACCCGTTTTAGCAAGTTAGAGATTGACATGAGTGCCTCCGAAAGGGGGGTGAATACGGCCGAAATATTGACATTTATTAAATCGTTGATAAACTATCGCACGACTGAGCCGAAGTGGCGAAATAGGCAGACGCGCTACGTTCAGGGCGTAGTGAGCATTACGCTCGTGTGGGTTCGACTCCCACCTTCGGCATCTGGTTGACAGCTCGAACAATGTTGTTCGGGCTGTTTTGTTTTTAGGGGGCGCTGTGGTGGATTGTGCAAGATCAGTAGGAAAAGAGAATGCCTGGTGCGTACGGCCGTTCCCTAAACCACTCACACTACAAAACTCATTACACACTTTGTATATCCCCATCTTTCACATTGTGGCAGATGTTATGGCTCCCGTCAACTATTCTGTGCTGGCGGATAAGGATATGCTTGAAGCAATGAGAGCCGCTGGGTTCTCATGATCTTGGCGGAGAAAATAGCCGTCTGTAGTTTGAGAAAATCCGCACAAACTGTATAATTGCTTGTCATCTTGATTAGCAGTTTTGCTTTTCGTGGCTTGTGACAAAAATTTGTGGCAAATCACAGCAAAAATTTTCACATTTTGCCAATAATTGAGGGTTTCAAATGATTTTTTTGATAGCTGTAGGTGTCATCCTGTTGCCTCTTTTGCTCGGCGGCTTAATTGCCTGGGGCAGTTCCCGTTTTGATAACGTGGTGGAAACAACCAGGGAAGAGGTTGAGAACATGGATCAGGGGTTTAACCCGGCGGTAACGTTTGGCCATGAAGTAAAGGTAGATGGCTCCCCCGAAGAAATGCTGAAGCAGGCACGGCTAGAAGCGGCCCGTAAAGCGGCTTCATTGCCACGTGGGGCCAATGTGCGGATTGGCCGTAAGGGGCACTCTAATTTGCGTACAGCCAGTTCTGCGTTGGATGAAGATCCGATGACGGCCGTTCGCATTGCGATGCATCATGGTTGGGACGGTGCCCGAACGGGTGCTGTGGCTGCTGTTGCTACACCCGCTGCCGCTGCGCCTGCCGCAGCCCAGTCAGTTGCTATTGACCCACCACAGCTTATTGAGATTACAGATGATATGCCACCAGATGCATTGCGTAAGGCGCGTATTGCCAATTCAAAAGCGAAGTCGGCTTTTAACAAGGCACTCAAAGCGGCTGGCGTGGATCCTAAAGAGGTGGAAATTGTGGATGGCAAGGTTGTTTTGCCTGGTGGAGCGCCAGTTGTTGCTGCCGCGCCCGCGTCTGCTGGAGCCGCTGCCGCACAGTCAGTGAATATTGAACCGCCACAACTCACCGAAATTACTGATGATATGTCCCCCGATGAGCTGCGTAAGGCACGTATTGCCAATTCCAAGGCGAAGTCAGCCTTTAATAAGGCGCTTAAGGCGGCTGGTGTGAATCCCAAAGAGGTGGAAATTGTGGATGGCAAGGTCGTCATCCCTGGCGGTGCTCCCGTGGCTGCTGCGGCATCTGCCCCTGCTGCGGCGCAAGCCTCTGCGCCAGCCCAGGCAGTGAATGTCGAGCCGCCGGAACTCATCGAGATCACCGACGGCATGCCGCCCGATGAACTGCGTCGGGCGCGGATTGCCAACTCAAAAGCCAAGTCTGCCTTCAACAAGGCACTCAAGGCGGCCGGGATCGATCCCAAGTCCGTCGAGATCGTGGATGGCAAAGTTGTGATGTCTGGTGGTCAACCAGTTGTTGCCGCCGCACCCGCCGCTGCTGCCCAAGCGGCACCGGTAGCTGCGCCCGCTGCGACAAGTCCAGCTGCTGCCGCAGCCAACATTCCCAAGCCGGATTTGGTCGAAATTACTGATGATATGTCCCCGGATGACAAACGTGCCGCTCGTATTGCCAATTCCAAGGCAAAATCGGCCTATAATAAGGCGCTTAAAGCCGCAGGGATTGATCCCAAGAGTGTAAAGTAAACTATTGCAGGATTGTCTGACTGAGTAAAATGATAGGAACGGCCGTTTCGCCAGAAGCGGCCGTTTTTTATTTCAATGTTTTCATGTTGAGCAGTCGCAGTTTTTCCCCAACAGAAATGGCAATATTACGCATCACCCGCAGGCCAATGCGCGGGTAGCGATTGATGAGATTTTCAAAATCCTGGTATTTTAGAGCAATTAACTGGACATCTGTGGCGGCAACGGCCGTTGCCGTATACGGTTGGTGGCTCACCAGTGCAATTTCCCCTAAAAAGTCGCCAGCTTCCACTTTGCCCACCGAATGCGATCTATCCGGTGCCAAAATGTCCATCTGGCCCTCCATCACCATATAAAACACGTCGCCCGTCATCCCCGCTTGGAGCACCATCTCCCCCGCCGATTTATGGACGACTGTGCAAAGCCCGGCAATTTTGCTCAATTCGCCTTCTTGCAGCCCTTCAAAAATGGCCATGTGGCGTGTCGTTTCATTCACAGAAATGCCAAGTCGTTTCTCTTCAAAACCCGCTCGCACCAGCTCGAAGATTTCTTGGCTGGCCGGAGTTAGTTGAGCCTCGTCAATGTTGAGTGGTACGTAGAGCTTGGCCATTTTCAGTGTATCTAGCCGTTCCACTTCGTGAAAAACGAATGAGGGACAGTAAGCTACCGGCACAAATCCCAGATTGCTTAGCGTGCGTTGGATATCTGGCCAGTAAGCGGTGATGGTAATTTCAAGGTACGCTGCTTTGTAAATCTCTTTGGCCCAGGCATCAAGTTCTTTCAGCAAAAAACCAGCCACATCGTCGCGCAAATCAATCAGCTCCAGCACTTTAATGCTGTGGCCAATGGGGTCCAGGGTAAAACCGATGGCCCCCACAATGCGTTCGTCTTCACGTGCGACCAGGTAACGTACATTGCGCGATTCCAATAAGAAAAGGCCATAGCTAAGCTGCAAGTTGCCAAAGACGTGCCGCCGGGAAAGCCGACCACGCTCAATGCGCAGCAGAGATGGTAGCCCAGATTCTGTTAGCTCTTCCACTTGAAAACCGGTGCCAATCGGGTAGCCATCCACATCGTCAACGGCAATAAGATCGCTGTGGAAGCCCATGTTTTGCAGCGCCAACTGGCCTAGCAAAAAAGCCTCGGGAATGACGCGCGGATTGTTGCAGCGCAATTCTCGGGCTGGGCCAAACGGTTTGGCCATCATGACGAGGCTTTCTCGATTATCGAGCAATACCTTTTGGGGCAAAAAGCCAATGGGCTTCAGATCGAACTTTTCGGAGATGCGCTGGGCATAAGGGTGAGCGGTGCGGCATTCTGTGAGGCCAAAATGGAGCCGCCGGTTGGCAAAGGCCAGGCGCGCTTCCATGAGGGCGCTGCCCACCCCTTGCCCTCTGTAATTGGGATCAACGGCTAAACGGCCGAATTCGCCGCACAAATCTGCATAGGCCCCAACCTCAAAATAGACAGAGGCCGTGCCCACCACTTTTCCTTTAAGCTCTGCCAACAGAAAAAGATAACTGTCCTGGTAAATGCTGCGTTTGAGCCATTCATCATTGTAGAATTCTTTGTAAGGATATTCTTCGCCGTAGCTGCGGTAAAATAAATCACGCACGGCCGGTAAGTCGGCTTCCGTTACAGGGCGGACGTTGATGTTTGCGTCCATACACCAAACTCCTTTTAGGGTGCATTGTAAAGATCGTGCTCATAATAACGTATTTTGGCCGTAATGGGATAATTTTTGGCAAGTTGGGGACATTCATCGCGAATTTGTGTGCTTATTTGCGCCAATTCCCGTTGTGCGTTTACGCAACTATAATGCCGTTGTGCTAGATTTAGCCCCTGTTTTGCCTATCAATTGCCCATTCGCTTTCTAACAGATGAATGGGCTTAAAGTAGCCGTTTGATTGCAACTCCAGTTAATTCCGAACAGTTACTAAATATGTTACAATCATTGATTGGCTTCTGTGAAGATAAATGAGTATATGGAAGCGGTAGAGAGGCAAGCCCAAAGAGTTATCGCATGGCGCATGGATTAGTAGACGTTCGCATTCTGCAAAGAGAATATCTGTTGGCTATTTCCCGGGCCATTACGGCTGAGCTGGATTTGCAGGACGTGTTGCGCATCATTTTGCGGGCTGCTGTGGAGCTGGTGGCGGGCAAAGCAGGGATGATTGCCCTGTATCACCCGGAATTGGACAGTGTGCGCGTAGCGGCCGTTTACGGCATTCCGGCACCAATGGTGGACTATTTTGCCCCGCTGCTGCGCGATATTCCCCCGTTAGATACCGCTGAACAAGAGGCTGAGTTAACTCGTCGCCTACAAACCATTGCCCGGCGCTCAAATCTGGGGTTTACGCAAATGGTCCGCCTGCCGATGGTGAGCGGTGGCGAAACAATTGGCTTGATTTATGTTTTTCTTTCCGGTACGCCGTATCATTTGCCCAAGGATGCGGCTTCTTTGCTGGGCAGTTTTGCGGAGCAAGCGGCGATTGCCGTGAAAAATGCCCGTTTGTATGAGCAGGTTAACAAAGAAAAGCAGCGCCTTGACGCCATTATTCAGCAAAATGCGGATGGCGTGATGATCCTGGACCAATCCTTGCGTATAACGGACTTTAACAAGGCGTTAAGTCGCATGGTGGGCAGACAGCCAGATGAGGTCATTGGGCAACACCATGAAGATGTCTTCAAATGGCTGTCGTTAAAGACGGATATGGATTTGCATCAGGCATTGGCCAATGGCTGGCCGTTACCGGGTGCGGCGCATCTGTATGTGGAAGGTGACATGCAACGGCCGTTAGACGAACAAGACGAAACCGCCGACGGTCAGCGCATCAATTTGGGTATTACGTACGCGCCACTGATGGATGCAGACGGCCGTATGACCGACATCATTGCCAACGTGCGCGACCTGACCCGCTACCGCGAAGAAGAAGCGCTGCAAAAAACATTCATCTCCGTGGTTAGCCATGAGCTGAAAACGCCTGTTTCTATTATTAAAGGGTATGCGGGCACGCTGCGGCGGCAGGATGCCAACTGGTCGCCGGAAATCATGCAAGATTCTCTGGCCGTCATTGAAGAAGAGGCGGATAATCTGACTGATTTGATCGACAGCTTGCTGGAAGTGTCTCGCTTGCAGGCCGGAACGTTTAACCTGGAAGTCAGCGAAGACGTGCAGCTCAACCGCGTCGTAGAGAATACGGCTCGTAAATTTCGCAATCAAACAAACAAGCATCAAATCCAGGTGCAATTTGCTGAGGATTTCCCCCCTATTTGGGGTGACGAGCGGCGGCTGGGACAGGTGATGAACAACCTGATTAGCAACGCTATTAAATATTCGCCAGACGGTGGTGATATTCTTATTCGCGGGGAAACTCATCCTCAGCATGTGACCGTTTCGGTGCGGGATAGTGGCATTGGCATTCCCGATCATGAGCAGCATCGTATCTTTCAAAAATTTTCGCGGCTAGACAATGCCCTAAGCCGCAAAACAGAAGGCACTGGCCTGGGTTTGTTCCTCTGCAAAGCAATAATTGAGGCGCATGACGGCCGTATCTGGTTTCACAAAAATCCTGAGGGTCACGGTACCACCTTCACCTTTTCCTTACCAAGAAATTAAATTCGTGGCTGGTGTTTCGTGGCTTGTAATATTTACAGCCACCATCGACTAACAACTAGCCGCTTTTAAGGAGCAATTATGCACACACAACTTACGTGCCCGCAATGTGGCACGCCCTATTCGGCCGAGGTACACCAGGTCGTTGATTCCAAACATACTCCCCAGCTCAAGCAGCAGTTGTTGAATGGCCAGCTCAACGTCGCAGTTTGCCCAAACTGCGGCGCGGGCGGCCAGATGGCCACCATTTTGCTGTTCCACGATGCCGACCATGAAATGTTTATGGTGCATGTGCCTCAAGAACTCAATTTGAACACCATGCAGCGTGAGCAGATGATTGGCCAGCTAACCAAGCAGGTGATGGACGATATGCCGCCCGAAGAGCGCCGCGCCTACATGTTCCAGCCCCAAATTATGCTGAATTGGCAAACATTTATGGAAAAAGTGCTGGAAACCGAGGGTATCACCCCCGAAATGATCGCCCGGCAAAAGAAGCAGTCTGAACTGCTGCAAACGCTCATCAAGGCAGACAAGGATGTACAAGATGTGTTGCTAGCTGAGCGCGCTGACGAAATTGATGAGACATTTTTTGCGATGCTGCAACAATTTGTTGATATGGCCTCTCAAATGCAGGATAACCAGCAAATGGTGAAGATCACTAATTTGCGGGCGCGCTTGATGACGGAAACGCCGGCCGGTCAGCGTATGGAGCAGCAGCAAATGGCGCTGCACAAGCTAAGCCGGGAAGCTAAAAAGCAAGGTGGCCTAACGCCCGCGATGATGGTTGAACATATCATCGCCAACCAGGAGCAGCCGCATGTGGTTGATGCCCTGGTGATGGCCGGGCAAGGCGCTTTGCAGTACGAATTTTTTAGCCTGCTCACGGCCGAAATCGAGAAGCTGGAACAGGCCGGCGACAAAGCCTCTGTAGAGCGTCTGACGGCCTTACGAGCTGATTTGCTGAAGCTTTATGAGGGGATGCAAGAGCAGTCCAAAAACATGATGCAAGCGGCAATGGACATGCTCAACACTATTTTAGAAGCGCCGGATAAGAACCAGGCCTTGGCGGAAAATGCACAAAATATCGACGAGGCGTTTATGGCTGTATTGGTTGCCAGAATGAACGAAGCGGAGCAAAAGAACGACATGGCTCAGTTCCAGGCATTGAACGAGATTCATGGCCTGATTTATGCTCAGATGGAGCGCACGCTGCCGCCGCACGTGCAGCTGCTAAATGAACTGGTACGTTCTGAATCGCCTGAAGAGCAGGTACAGTTACTTGATGAAAATGAGCAGTTTGTCTCGGACGATCTCATTCAATTGATTGACCAGGTGATGGAGCAGGCGGGTGATCAGGGTCAGGATGATTTAAACGGCCGTCTACAATCCGTGAAAACGTTGGTTCAGGCGAGACTGTGATCGGTATTCAGTAATCGGTGGTCGGTAATCAGTTGATTCCTGACCACCGTTTTTTGGGGACAGGATGTTCAAAAAGCTTTTGCTCTGGGTTCGCCAGCGAAAAAAGCATTTACTTGGCATCTTGCTTGTACTTCCCATTTTTGTTGTTTTGCTGCCCATGCCAATTTCCAAGGGTAAATTAGTTAGCAATGAATGGTGTCCCATCTATCCCCGACACAAATGGATATTTTTAGATGACGGTTCATTTGAGCAATTTGATGGTTGGATAGGTGGCGACGTTGCCTATTATGACAAAGGAATTTGGACGCAGTCTGCGGTGAGTATCCAGGTAACAATTCAAAAATCTGAACTACTAAGAAACCAATCTGAATTTAGAGTCAGGTCCGCTGGTTTGGGACGATTCTTATGGTCGTATGGTAATTTTTTAGGTGGGGATGACAAGGGCGTTTTCATTGTGTTTCCTTGTGAATTAAGCAGGTAAGTTAGCGACAACTTGAAACTATCTGAAACGGCCGTATTCTGCCAAAATTGTGCTAAAATACGGCCGTTATTTTTTGGGAGCAAACGAATGCACATTGATGTTGAATGGCTAGGACGAGTCGATTATTTGATGGCTTGGGAGCAGCAAAAAATGTTGGTGGCTGAACGCATGGCCAACCCAGACTTGGCAGGTAAGCTGCTGCTGTTGGAACATCCACCGACCTACACTTTGGGCCGAAACGGCCGTTTAGAAAACCTTCTCCTCACTGAAGACGAACTGAATAAGCGCGGCATTGCCTTTTACCAGGTAGATCGGGGCGGCGACATCACCTATCATGGCCCAGGCCAATTGGTGGGCTACCCCATCCTCTCGCTAAAACGGGTGTATGACCAGCCTGGCCTGGGTATGGTGCAGCGCTATGTGAACGATTTAGAAGCGATGCTTATCCAAACGTTGGCCCAATTTGGCATTGAAGCCCAGCGTTTTGCTGGACATCGCGGCGTTTGGGTGGAAACGGCCGTTGGGCTAAACAAGATCGCCGCCATTGGCGTACGCATTCAAAGGGGCGGCATCACCAGTCACGGTTTTGCCCTCAACGTCAATCCCGACCTCGCTTATTTTGACAACATCATCCCCTGCGGCATTCAGGATCACGGGGTAGTGAGTATGGCTCAACTGCTGCCACGGCCAATTACCATCGCTGATGTGCTGCCCCAGGTCATTTCTGCTTTTTCGACTGTTTTTCAACTCCAAACCAATGTAGAAGTTGCCCATGTCCCCAGATAAAAGCACTACGAGTAAAAATCAGCAGATTACGCAGATTAACAGGATTTTTATCAGCGTTTATCAGCGTTCATCTGCGTCCTATTAAGGAGAAACATGGCTCGCATACCATTAGATTCGATCAAAGAGACAACTAAACCGCAAAGACGGCCGTCTTGGATCAAAGTCCGCAATATTCACGACGTTAACGACAACTACCGCACTCTCAAAGGGCTGATGCGCCGCAAAGAGCTGCACACCGTTTGCGAAGAAGCACGCTGTCCTAACATCGGCGAATGTTGGGGGTCAGGCACGGCCACGTTCCTCATCATGGGCGACATTTGTACCCGCAGCTGCCATTTTTGTGACGTGAAAACGGGACGGCCGTTGCCCATGGATTGGGAAGAACCAGAGCGTGTGGCCCAGGCCGTGCGCACCATGAACCTCAAACACGTTGTCATCACCTCTGTTAACCGAGATGAGCGGGAAGATGGCGGCGCGCCCATCTTTGCCGCTTGCATCAACCGCATCCGCGAGGTGCAGCCCGGCTGCTCCATCGAAGTGCTCATCCCCGACTTCAAAGGTAGCCGTGAGGCGCTGCAAATTGTGATGGATGCTCGCCCGGAAATCCTCAACCACAATGTGGAAACCGTAGAGCGCCTCTTCCGTACCATCCAGCCGCAGGACAAATATGAATGGGCCAAAGCCACCCTTACCAACGCCAAGCAGATGGCCCCCGACCTGCTCACCAAAAGCGGCATCATGGTCGGCCTGGGCGAAACCTGGGATGAATTACTGGCCACCCTGCAAGATTTACGCAGCTGGGGCATCGATATTTTGACCATCGGCCAATATTTGCAGCCCACCCGCAAGCATTGGCCCATCGACCGCTACTACACGCCAGAAGAGTTTGCCCAGCTCAAGCAGATTGGCACGGAGATGGGCTTCCGCTGGGTAGAAAGTGGTCCCCTGGTGCGCAGTAGCTACCGCGCTGACAAGCAAGTTGAGGTGCTACTTGGTGATCAGTAAACGGTAATCGGTGTTCGGTTATCAGATTTCGGTTTGTAACGTAAAAGCGCCGCTGTAGCTTTTTTACATTCAAAAGGATCTAGGGCCTATTGCGAAGCTCCTTACCTTGTCATTTCGAGCCGCTTTTGGCGAGAAGTCCCTCTGAACTTGGCAGACCATGAGCATGTGATCTTATGAAAGATTTCTTGCTTCGTTCGAAATGACAAATCCCAAGTACTCCCTATCAAATTCCATAACTATTCCAAGTTGTTAGGGTTTTCTGGTTGGGATACCATTACCCAGAAGAATATTGATGACTCTAACAAGGAAATTGTATGGCCCGAACAAAAATCGTCGCTACCATTGGCCCCGCTTCTAATAACCCCGAAACCATCCGCCGCATGATTGCCGCTGGCATGCGTGTGGCTCGTGTTAACTTCTCCCACGGAGACCACGAACAGCACACCAAAACCGTCAAGATGCTCCGCGAAGTTGCCGAAAGCGAAGGCAAAGTCCTGGGTATTCTGGGCGATCTTCAAGGCCCAAAGATTCGCTTGGGGCATGTTAAAACAGGCGGTATCCAGCTCTCGCTCGGTGAAGAAGTTGTTCTCACGCCACATCGCGGGCAGCCTGCCATGATCCACATGCCCCACCCAGACCTCATTGAGGTTATTGAGCCAGGCGCACGCCTGGTGATTGGCGATGGCGAAGTAGAATTTACTGTGGCCGAAAAAATGGGCGATGCCCTGCGCTGCATGACCACCGTCGCTGGCCTGTTGGAATCACGCAAGGGCGTTAATGCTCCCGGCACAGATTTACCCATTTCCAGCATTACCGACAAAGACAAAGAAGATTTGAAGCTGGTGTGTCAGTTAGAGCTAGATTTTGTAGCGCTCTCGTTTGTGCGAACGGCCGCAGACATTGAAGAATTACGTGAGTTGATGAAAGTGGAAGGGGCTGAAATCCCCATCATTGCCAAAATTGAAAAAAGTGAAGCTATCGAGCATCTGGAAGAAATCCGAGATGCAGCTGACGGCATGATGGTGGCCCGCGGCGACCTGGGAATTGAAGTACAGCCACAAGAGGTGCCCCTGCTGCAAAAGCGCATCATCAGCACGTGCAATGCTGTCGGCAAGCCGGTCATCACGGCTACGCAAATGCTGCAATCCATGGTGGAACACCCCCGGCCTACCCGCGCTGAGGCTAGTGATGTGGCCAATGCTATTCTGGACGGCACCGATGCCGTGATGCTTTCTGGTGAAACAGCCTCTGGTCATTTTCCTGTGGAATCGGTGCTGATGATGAAGCAAATTAGCGAGATTATCGAGGGTGCCTTCCCGTACACGGAGTGGCGCAATCGGCGGCAGGCTGAGGTGGTTGAAGCCCATACCGTGACCCAGGCAATTAGCGCTGCCTGCTGTGACGTAGCCGAGCAAATAGGCGCGCGGGCCATTGTGAGTACTACCATGTCTGGTTACACAGCCACACAGATTGCTCGCCACCGGCCACCAACCCTGGTGATGGCGGTCTCACCGCTGGAACGGACACGGCGTAAGCTCTCTCTAGTTTGGGGTGTGGAGTGTGTATTGGTGCCAGATTTTTCCAATACAGATGAGATGCTGGAAAAAACGGCCGCAGCCATGCAACGTTTCAACTTAAGCTCTGGCGATAAACTCGTCATTACGGCTGGTGTTCCGTTTGGTCAGCAGGGCCAAACCAATCTTATCCAGGTTCATGAAATAGCCTGATCGCAAGTTTGTAATGCCCTTGTGAAAATAATTTAGGCGAATTACAATACGATTCTATTACCACTCCATTCGTTCATAGCAGTTGCAGATTTCACGGAGAATGACAAATGAGTACAGCAGGACCAAGTCCACAACGGCTTGACTGGGAGCCCCCAGCAATAAAAGGAATAGAAGATACTGGGTTATCACAGGGCTTTTTGCAGGATTTAGCCTTGAAAATCATGTATTTTCGTGGTCAGTTAACCGGGCATGACATTGCCGAATATATGCATTTACCCTTTGCCACTGTTGTGAGTACCATCATGGAGTTTCTCAAGCGGGAGCAGATGTGTGAGGTCAAAGGTTCAGGTGGATTAGGTGCTGCCACCTATCAATATTCCATCACGAATAAAGGTGCCGAACGTGCCCGCGAGCAGTTAGAGCGCACGACCTATGTAGGAGCTGCCCCTGTGCCGTGGGATAATTACGTTGCGGCTATCAAAGCCCAAGGCGGCAATCGGTTAAAAGTGAGCCCCAAGATGATGCAGCAGTCGCTGTCTCATCTGATCTTGGAAGAGACCGTTTTTGGCAAGATTGGTCCAGCCGCCAACTCCGGTAAATCGATCTTTTTGTATGGTCCGCCGGGAAATGGTAAAACGACCATTGCGGAAAGTATCGGCCGTATGATTTTGACCAGCGACATGTATATTCCCTACGCCGTGGAGGTTGATGGTCAGATTATCAAGGTGTTTGATGAGATCAACCATGTGGCCGTGCCCGACATTGAGCGCAAGATGTCTACCGGGCAGTTGGGGCCACGCCGAGGGGATGCGCGCTGGATACGCATTAAGCGGCCTGTGATTATGGTGGGTGGTGAGTTGACGCTGGATGGACTGGAACTCATTTACGATCCCAGCAACAAATATTATGAAGCCCCCTTCCAAATGAAGGCCAATGGTGGCATGTTCCTCATTGATGACTTTGGTCGCCAGCAGGTACGCCCTCGTGATCTGTTAAATCGTTGGATTGTACCCATGGAAAAGCAGATTGACTTTTTGGCGCTGCATACGGGGCGGAAAGTGGAGGTGCCGTTTGAGGTACTCATTGTCTTCTCCACCAACTTGCCGCCGCGCGATCTGGTTGATGAGGCATTTTTGCGCCGCATCCGGCACAAAATTGAGGTGACCTCACCTTCATTTGACGGCTACCGCGAAATCTTTAAGCGGGTATGTGAGCGGCGGCGGGTGGAATATGATGAACAGGGCGTCCGTTATCTGCTGCAAGAGTATTACATTAAGCGTAACCAAAAACTGCGCGCCAACCATCCGCGTGATTTGCTAGACCAGCTGATGGATATTGCCGATTATTTGGGCGTCAAGCCACAGTTAACAAAAGAGCTTCTTGACAAAGCGGCTGATTCATACTTCGTTGAGCTTTAGCTAATGTTGGATTGGTCTTCTGCGCCACGGCCGTTAATCATTGGTCATCGGGGAGCCAGTGCAGAAGCACCGGAAAACACGCTGGCGGCGTTTGCCTTGGCGCAAGCTCAAGGCGCTGATGGTATTGAATTCGATGTGCAGCTTTCGGCTGATGGCTGGCCAGTGGTTATCCATGATGGCAAGCTAGAAAGGACGACCAATGGACAGGGCCAGGTGCAGCAGTTGACGTTGGCCCAACTACAAGCGCTGGATGCTGGTGAAGGGCAGTCGATCCCCACGCTGGACGAGGTTTTCGAGACGTTTGGTCCCAGCTTTTTATACAACGTGGAACTAAAAACGGCCGCTCTCCGTGACAATGGTTTGGCCGCTGCCGTGGCGGATCGCATCCAGGCACATCATGTGGAGAATCAGACTGTTGTTTCTTCGTTTAATCCTCTGGCAGTGCGCTATGCTCGCCGCCACCTGACGCAATCTACCTGGGTAGCCCATCTCAGCTACAAACCGGCTCTGAAATTCAAGCATTCGTTGATTCCAGTGCAGGCCGTGCATCCTTACTATCGGATGGTGGATATTGCTTACATGACCTGGGCCAAAAAAAATAATTGGCGGGTGCATGTCTGGACGGTAGACGATCCGGCAGAGGCGCAGCGGTTAGCTGATTTGGGTGTCCATGCCATCATTACCAATCAACCCAAACTGATCCTCGACACGTTGTTTAGTCATGAAAAAAGTTAAGGTCATTTTAAACCCTTACGCTAATCGCTGGCGGGCCGGGTCTCGGGTGGATGAGGTGCGGACGGCGTTTGCGTCTGTCGACGCGTCTGTTTCCTTGCAGCCCGACATCGTTCAGACAGAAAAACCACGCGAGGCAATTGCTTTGGCCGAAACGGCCGTAAACGAAGACTACGATGCCGTGATTGCCGCTGGCGGCGATGGTACCCTGAATGAAGTCGCCAACGGTCTGCTGCGTGCCGCCGGGGATGGCCCAACGATACCTTTTGGCATTTTGCCCATTGGCACAGCCAACGATTTTAGCGATATGGTTGGTTTGCCTCGTGAGCTGAACATGGCGGCGCAAATAATTGCTGCCGGGCAGACACGCCAAATTGATGCGGGGCAGGTTAACGATCATTTTTTCATCAATAATTGCGCCGTGGCGATGGAGCCGATGATTACGATTGAAAACATCCGCATGAAGTGGTTGTCTGGCGAACTGCGCTATGTGGTAGCGCTGGTGAAAGGGCTTATCAAGCTTAAGGCGTGGAACATGCAGGTGCGCTGGGACGATGGCGGGCACGATGGCCCGGCCTATTTGCTCTCGGTGTGCAACGGGCCGCGCACGGGCGGTTTTTACATGGCTCCGGATGCGGCCGTTGAAGACGGCTTGTTTGATTTTGTTTTTGCGCCGGAGGTGCCTAAGCTGACGGTGCTGGCCATTTTGGTACGGTTGTTCCGCAAAACGCACATTTTTCATCCGCAGGTAGTGTACGGCCGTACCACCCATATTTCCATCACCAGTTCACCCGGCACCCCCATCCATGCCGACGGCGAAATCATTGCCGAAGCCGCCACGCAAATTGAGTACGAGATTTTGCCGGGTAAACTAACCTTGCTGCAAAGCTAGTACTTTGTTTTCTAAGCCAGACCTTCTGAAATGAGTAATTAACGGCCGTTTTCCCCACAACACCTCCCATGTCGAAGTGGAAACGGCCATTAGGCAAAACAATTTTAATTAACTACCCTAAAACGAATTTCTGGAGTTGGAGACCTAACAATGTAGGTTTGCGTCTCCGTGACTGTATTGGTAGATGAAGTTGTATCAGTGGTCGTGTTGGAATCCTCGTTTTTGATTTCTCCATCTCCTTCAACAGAGATCCACTTTTTGATAGAATCTAATATTTTTGCTCCCGGAGTTGCTTTCATCATAGCTCCCCAGGCCTTTAGGAACTGCTGGGTTTCTGTAGCGCTTGTGACAGCTTTTTCTTCACTTGTAGAAACAATCGAATCTTCAATGCCCACCCATTCAGCTCGAATAATAACTTCCTCGGACTCTGGTGTGAATGCAAGATTTCCGTTTACAGAAACCCCATCAATATCTCCTATACAAATTAAGCGGATGGCTTCACCTACTTTTAGATCTGTGTTGAGTAGCTTTAATTCATGAGGTGGCGAGAATTCACCAGAAGGATCAGACCCACCTTGAGAATTGACTTGAAACTGATGTGCTTCCCCTTGATAAAAAGCAAGGTTTAAGGCAGTCTGGTTGCGATCCAGTGCCGAGCCATCTAAATCATAAAACTGAATGAATAGCCTGTTGATATTATTGGAAACTTTTTTGGGGGGTGATTTTGGAGTTGGTTTTCCATTTGAGGGTGCTGGCGTATCCCAAAACCCATCAAAGTTTGGGGGTGTTAGTTCTCCTGGGCTAAGCACGCCACCATATTTCTTAGGGTCCAAAAAAGCTATGCCTTCACTATTTTGGGCTGCCCCAATATTTGAAATGTTCCCAAGCCCGGCTCCGGCCATTTGTGTCAGAAGAGGCATCAGAGCTTTGGTCATTTCAACTTGATATTTACCAGCATTTGCCAAATTTGTGCCAGCTTGTGCACCGGCTGCTGTATCGGCTGCTGTGGCGGCATTCAAGGCTGCTTGGGCGAGCGCCGTTGTTTGTGCCAATCCGCTCATATCTCTAAACATGTTTGCCGAAGTCAACGCGTTAATGATGGCTGACAAACCTTGTGGGTCTGGAAGATTGGTTGGTGCCATTTGTTGAACGACAGGTGGTTCCAAACCGTCCGTTTTTGGATCAAGATTTTGTGCTTTTCCACCAGCTTGAAGAGCTGCAATATCAGGTGCGGCAAAGGGAATGGGCGAATCTTGCCAGTTCCAGAAGCGAGTCATGTCTAGCTTTTCGGCTGAGTTGAATCTGCCAAGAACAGCTTCAGCAAAGACTCCGCCGCTAGGTAGCGGAACTGTTTCGTGAACGGCCGTATTCTTTAGCGTCACACCATCATCTTTGTAGTAACCATGCTCCTTTAGCCAAGTTTTCCAATCATCATCAGTTTCAGGATCGGCATTCATTCGGAAACCAAGGTAATTACCTGTACTGGCTACTGGTACAGGATCAATTTGCTGTAAAAGTGGCTGATTTCCATAAGAATAACGAGACAGCAGCATTGATAAAGCGGCCGAACCCATGTTCATCCATACTGCTTGGCTATAATGCAGCCTGTTTTGTTCGAGATGTTTTATTAACCAGTCAGAGAGCGAATATCCTGAATAATGGAACTGAAATAGCTCAAGGGTGTATCCTCCACTTTTTTTGACGTAATCCTCAGAGGCCCAATATAATTCGTGATAATGTTCGAAAGTTTGTTCTTCAAAGCTAAATATGAGAAATAATTGTCCACTCTGGTTTGTCTTTTCGTCATATTCTGCATATATGAAATCAATATCTTCTATTGGAATTGGAGTGCCAAGCGTGAAGTCAATCTTCGTATTAACGTCTTGAGATTCCCACTCGACATCAGGTTGGTTTCGTCTTGTGATGACAACCTTCTTGGCAAACAATGGATCATCGTCTCCTGCTACAATTTTCAGTAATTGAACATCTTTCTTAATTTTCCAGGGTTGATAGTCGCGCTTCCCAACATAATCTTCTGCGACATAATCACCAGTCACTAAACGCGCAGCTTCAATGTATGGTTGATATCTTTGCCCCTGATCTATCCGTACAGTGGTCAAACATTTTATTTCAACAAGCTGCATTTTCGCGTTAAGTGCCGACCGAACATTTTCGTTTAGAGCACTGAGCCATAAAATGTCCCGAAATCTATCAATACTATTTAGATTTCGGAAATTTATTGGTTTCATTGGGATGAATAAACATTTATCCACCTTATTAACCCTTGTCGTTGTTCGATAAATCTGCACAACTTCGTAATATTGGATGGACATGGCGTGCATGTGATTGTAATTGGTAACTGTACGGGTGGTTAGCGTTTCTTTTTCTTCCTGAGAAACTTCCTTAATAATAGAGGCTCGTCTTGTGCGGGCTGAATTTGCATTTTGCTGGGTGCTATCAGTTACACCTTGAGTCATTTTGGCAAACAAATCCCGACGGCCATCTGAGGCAGTAACGGTTTGTCCCCTTGCCTTGTTGATTGAGCCGCTCCCTGATGCACCAAACATCACCGGAATAGGAAAGGGGCTGGGTACGAAACCTCCACTGCTGTAACCATGCGAGTCGCTTTTTGCCCCTGAATATGTTTCAGAAAACCCATTCTGCGCTTCGGTCGCCACTGAATTTGTTACTTCTTCAATGGATCGTTCATGGAAAGTGTTAGCACTCAACATTTCTGTTTGCGATACATTTGAGTTTGTGTTGGCGGACGTTTTACGAGTCCAGTCTATCATCGCAATGTTGGTGCTTTCCCCAGGAGCAAGAGCAACGGAATGTAGCAAATTGCCAAGAGCTACCCCTTGAGCATACCAGGCCTGCTCCATCGAGATAATGGCGCCAGTTGCGATTTTGTTAAAGCCCGTATCCCCCATGCTGATATCAGCAACATCAATTTGAATATTTAATGCTTTGCCCGCTTCATCGGAAGGGTCAAGCTCGATAGCATTTTGCCCTTGTATTTGGTCAATAACAACGGTTCTGTAAAAAACTTTTTCCGTTGGAAAATCTCCCGATCTAGGAATCAGATCGGAGGGTGCTTCAGGATCATAATCAGGTGTCTTCTCCGGGGTGAGTATAAAAGTAACGATTTTGGAGGCTGCGACATACGGTGGCCAAAGCGCCAAATCACGAATCGTCTCAACCTGAAGTGCCTGCACCAACGGTGGGCCATTTTTCGGGCCGATACCTTCTAGCAACTGAACTGGCTTCATCTGTAACTCAGTGACATCGACATTGTGCCCGTTACTATCGACGACATCAGAGGGGACACCTCCATATCGACCAAAAGTTGTATTTGCTGAATGTGCCACTTCAACAATTTTCCTTGCATTGTCAAAGATACGTGAAGTGGCTAAGTCAAACACAGAGACGATTTTTAATGACTTTAAGATTATTTCGGCTTCCGGACTAACCCCTAAGAGAACTGAAATCGGCATTGGCAATAGTTCACGCGGTTCATGAAAGATGTAACTGCTTTTTACATATTGTGAATAATCAGGCATTTGATCGCTCCTTATTATCAATGGGATTTGTGTACTCCCTATTCAAACTGCGGTTTCGTTATTTGAGACTTTGATGGTCTTTATTGGGTTGGGAAATAGTGCCTAGCAGTTCAGCAAAGGGCATCCCCAAAATGGTGCTGACCACTACCAAACCGAGGACAATGGCAATACCACTGGCTAACAACGCTCCCAGCCAACCTTGAAGTAGAAAATAGACCAGATAGCCGGAAAGGATGGCGCTGATGAAGCTGGATACAGCACGGAAGATTGCTTGCCCCCAACGGGAGTCGAGTTTGTTGGTGTAGAAAACGGCCGTTAAGACAATAAACACAACCGTACCGAAGATCAACGCCAGATTCTGCGGAAAAAAGGCGGTGGCAAACAGCGTAACACCCACGGCAAACATGGCAGCGACGCCAAATGCGGCAAAACCCAGCACGAGTTTATTGCGCCACACCGAGTGGTGCGCCCAGGATTGGAGAATGCCTATTACGCCACCGAAAATTATGCCGCCCACCATGAGATAATTAGACAAATTTGTTTGGGCAACTTGGCTCAAAGTCAGCATGAGGCTGATTAAGCCTCCTGCCAAAAAGCCAAAAAAACTGAACAGGACCACATTGAGGAGCGCCTCCAGAAAGGTACTGCTCTTGAGGGCATGGATGCCCGGTGTGGCGGCAGCAACCATATCTTCTGTCGGGGGATTTGCCTTGATGGTGGCCTGATAACGGGTCAGGATAGCCTGCAAAACATGCGCATTATTCACTTCGTGAACATGGATGCTTAATAGAGGCTGCTCATTCTCATCCTGAAGCGTGATGATCGGCATTGGGATGGACGGGGTTGATTGGATATGGGTGATTTTTGGCCAGGGCACAAAACTCAATCCATAATGAACACCGGCTGGAGAAATGGATAGTTTACGGCCCATGGACAAGGTTTCTCTT
>JBNKLQ010000065.1:0-24922 GCA_050292445.1 Promineifilaceae bacterium (SeqCode)
GGTCAGGCTGGCCATCAGGCTGGCGTGCATGAGT
This sequence comes from Promineifilaceae bacterium (SeqCode), assembly GCA_050292445.1. Taxonomy (GTDB): domain Bacteria; phylum Chloroflexota; class Anaerolineae; order Promineifilales; family Promineifilaceae; genus Leptofilum. The sequence continues at coordinate 35 of JBNKLQ010000065.1, forward strand.
ACGGACACGAGCAAGCTCTCCGTCTGGTCGTAGACCCACACCATGAGTATGCGGTAGGGTGGCAGCCAGGAGAAAAGTTGTCCGAGCAAAAGAACCAGCGGGAATGCGGCCGAGAATGTGTCGCTTTCCCAAAAAGGTAGGAAATGCCACGCGCCCCAGACGATGCCCACTACGAGCCCGGTAGTCAAAACGCCGTACCGCTGCTTGAGCTGGGGCACGGCAAACCCTGTCCAGCCAAGCTCCTCAAAAAAGCCAACGGCCAGCCCTGCGGCAATAGAAGATAGGAGAACGGCCGTTTTCCCATCAGCAGTGAATAAGGCAGGTTGAAATTCAGCTGAGACCAGCGAAAGTACCAGAAGTATCGTGGTGATCATGAGTGGAGCGGCCAAAAGCGCCCCGGCGACCCAACGAGCGTCTACTCGCCACCGTAGCAAACGGGCCAACAGATCGCGAAATCCTTCCCGGCCATTGAGGAGACCGGTCAAAAGAAGACCTGCCCCACTCGGGCCAATGAGCATTGCCATGTACACAAGCGCTCCGGCAGTCTTGAATTGCTCTTCCGTAATGGGGAACCCGCCGGGGTAAACGGCCAAAGCCATGCAGCCCCAGGTAAAAATAAACGTCAGGGCAAAGTAGGCCAGCACCGGGTAATGCTTGATGAAATTCTTTATTGTCGTCATGATATCCTCCTTGTTAGGATTTATTAGGCACAGAGGTTATTGAGATGCATCTTTCTTCTCTTGCTCCCCTGTGGCTTATTTTATGGCTGGATTGGTGCAGGAAACTGAGATCAATTTCAAATTGAGATCGCGGATGCGTTCGAGCAGGCCGTGGAGGGCAGCCTGGTCGGGCAGTTGACCGTAAAGCAGCGTTTTGTTGTCTGCCAGGTGCGCCAGCTCCAGGCCAGCAAACCAATTTGACCATTGTTGATCTAGATGTCCTTTGATTTTGATCTCAACTTGTTCTGTCATGTGGTTCTCCTGCTTTGTATCTGGCTAATAATTTAGCGCGCGGCGAGGAAACCCACATCTGCCAAATGGGATAATTGAGGGTTTATTTGAAGGGTTTAGGGGGATCAGGGAAGGAGGCCAAGCGCTCTGGCGCGGGCGACTGCTTCGGTTCGGTTGGCCACGTCTAGCTTTCGATAAATACTGGCGGTGTGTGCTTTGACAGTGCCCCTTGCCACGAAGAGTTGTTGGGCGATCTGCTTGTTGGTTTTGCCCAGGGCTATGATCTGGAGAACTTCCAGTTCGCGTGGGCTAAGTGGCTCAACCAATTCAGTGGCTGGGGAGACTTTTTCATGTGCTGCTGCCATTTGTTGTTCGGCACCAAATTGAGAGAGCAGTTGGTTGGCGTACGGCCGTAACGGGCTGGCATCGGAATGAGCCAACCACTGGGTGAGCAACCTTTGCATGGGCTGGCCTTCATCCAGGAAGAGTCGCACGTAACCTTCTGGCTGGGCCAGGGAAAGGGCGCGTGCCAGATCGGCTTTTGCTTCTGGCGAGTCGCCCCACCGTGCCTGCACCAGACTACGTAAGATGTACAATTCAATGGCCACACCTAAACGGCCGTTCTTCTCTGCGGCAACAAGAGATTGTGTTAACTGCCCGATGGCTTCGTCCTCATTTTGGGCAATCTGCACCCGGCACGCGGCGAGGGCCGCCATCTGCCCAGTCTGGCCGCGGTCATTGCTCGCCAGGTGGACTGCTTCCTTGGTGCACGCAGCCGCCTCGGCTGTGGCACCTTGCCGGAGCAGCACTTTGGCCTTTAGCGCCAGCAGCTCGGCTTTGGCCAGTGGGGAGGGCGGTTGGCTGAGGTTTGCGATTGCTTCTTGAACGGCCGTTAGCGCACCGTCCACATCATCAAAAGCCAGCTTCAGTCGGGCTTGCGCATGAACCGCATTCTTGGCTGCATCAAGACGGCCGCTCCACTTGCCCAGCTCGATGCCTTGTGCCAGGTGTGTCTCCGCTGCCGCGAGATCGTTTTGCTCCACCAGCACCTCGCTCAGCGCCAGGTGTAAAATTCCGGCTGCTGGCAGGCGGGTCATGCCCTGTGCCTCAATGAAAGCCAGCGCTTCCCGACATGCCTCGTTTGCCTCCCGTAGGCGTCCCAGCAGTCGTAATGCGCCGACCAACCGGTAGGTGATGCCAGTGACTCCGGCGGCACTTGTGCCAACACGGCTCCAGCGAATCGTTTCAGTGTAGGCGCTGACTGCCTGTTCTAGATCGCCTGCGCCATCATAGGCCGTTGCCATTGCCAGGAAGACCATTGAGCGCAGCTGCGCGTTGATCGAGGGTGGTAAATCTTCAGGCAATAAGGAAAGGGCTTGCTTGCCACAGGCGATGGCGGTTTCAAACTCACCTTGATAACGAGCCACAAATGCACGCAAGGCAGCGAGTTGCGCGGATAATTCAGGCTCAGGCACATTCAGTTTACTCATTATGCGCTCTGCAATCACTAGGTGCGTGGTGATTGTTTCGATCTCTCCTCTGAACCAGAGCAGCCAACAGTAGGCAAGGCTAAGCGGCGCACTGTTTTTGATCGTGTTTTCAGGCAGCGCTTTTAGCCAAGACCAAACGGTTTCGATCTCCCCTTCGCTTGTAGCCTGTCCCCATTGTCGGGCAATCACCCCGGCGGCCTGGTCATAATCCTTAGCAGCCAGGGCGTAGCTTATGGCCTCGGCGATTTGCCCATTACGCGCACACCATGCGGCAGCGCGTGAGAATAGTTGCGCTACCCTTTCTGGCCCCGATTGATGAAGTCGGGCTTGGAGTAGATCGGCAAAGAGATGATGATAGCGATACCAGCGCCGCTCGTCATCCAGGGGAATGACAAAAAGATTGCGTCTCTCCAACCGTTTGAGCATTTCCTGGCCGTTTGGCGTGCCGGTCACTGCGTCGCAAAGCGGTCCAGTGAGTCGGGTGAGGATTGCGGTCTGAAGTAGAAAAGTTTGAACCGCTTCCGGTTCGCGCGCCAGCACTTCCTCCAGCAGGTAGTCCAGAATGTGACGGTTTGTGCCGGAGAAGCTATTGATAAATCGGTGGACGTCTTCATGATCCCGCATGGAGAGGGCGGCCATCTGTAAACCAACAATCCAACCCTCCGTTTGCTCAGCAAGCCTGGTGACCAATGGGGCATCCAGGTGCAGTCCCATGACATGATTCAAGAACTGGGCTGCTTCAGCCTCGGTAAAACTGAGATCGGCAGTGCGGAGTTCAACTAGCTGGCCACGGGCGCGGAGACGGACTGAGGGTAGCGGGGGGTCAGAGCGGCTAGCGATCACCAGATGGAGCGTTTGGGGGGCGTGATCGAGCAAAAATGTTACGGCCGTATGCACGCTCTGGTTGTTGATGGTGTGGTAATCGTCCAGCACGAGAGCAATTTCTCTAGTGGCAGCGTCAAGCTCATTGACGAGGCTGGTGAGCACCAGCTCAGGTGGCAGTTGACGGGACGCCGTCAGCAATTGTGCCGCCTCGCTGCCAATCGTCGGATCAGCTTGTTGCAGGGCAGCGATGAGATAGTTTAGGAAACGGCCGTCTTGATTATCATTCTTGTCCAGTGAAAGCCAGGCGAAGGAACATCCAGAATCGGCGACACAAGATGCAACGAGGGTCGTCTTGCCAAAACCGGCAGGAGCGATTACCAGAGTAAATGGCCCCTGCAACCCTTGGGCAATTTGCTCTTGAAGTCTCGGACGAGGGACCAATTCTAGCCGGGTGAAAGGCAGGCGCAGCTTGGTGCGGATGAGGAGGTCAGCCATTGTCGTCACACAGGATGGTTACTGAATTTTGGTGAGCGAAAAACCAGGCTCACTGGAAAGATGGTAGCAAATTTAGCTAGGCTGGACAAGCAAATAAATGAAAAGTGCCTGGCTATGCCGGAATTTCAAGATCACCTTCGTTTATCGTTCAGAAGCAGTATTGTCATTAAGTATTGTTATAGCGTAAGGAGCGTGTAATGAAATCCAAGAAAAGTTCTCGTCTTCATATCAACCTCAATTTTACAGGTAAGGGCCAGGCACCACCTTTGCAAGCCTATGTGTTTAGCAAAGATGGCAAACTCCTCGGCAGTGAGCCGGTCGAAAAAGAATCGGTTGCGGTGGCGTTGCCGGTGGCACTGGACGGCCGTAATGTGGATGTCATCCTTGGCCCCCAAGTAGAAGAAGATCAGCCAGCACCCACAGCCGCAGCCCTTAAACGCATGGGTGCGTATGTTAAACCGACGCAATATTTAGTGAAAAAGCCTGAGTTGGAACTGAATATTCCCGTCGGGATTTTCCCGTCCTGGTGTCTATGTTTTGTGCATGGCAGACTGGTAAAACGGGTGACGCTGCCAGATGGTACCATCGGAGAATGGCCTATCTGCAATGCGCGCGTTCACATCTGTGAAGTAGATTATATCCCCCTGGTCATTGCCAAGCTGCCCGATCCCCTAATCTTGCAATTGCGCGACGATCTCCTGGAAAAATTGAAAGTGATCCCCTGGCCCATTCCGCCTATCCCTGACCCAGGCCCGCTGCGTTTGGCTGAACAAATCGAAAGCCCTCAACTGAGATCAATTTCATCCTTCAGTGCTGGGCAACAGCAATCCGTGACTGCTTTGGCTGGTGTTACGGCCGTATCCCAGATACGTTACCAGCTTGCTAATCTGTCGGAGATTATCAAAATCTATCTTTGTGATTGGCTTTACCTATGGCCGTTCTTCCGGAAAGATTGCCTAACCACGGTAGAAGTAGACAGTGAGGGTCGGTTCAGCGCCATCATCGCCTACGATTGCAAAGATAAGCCCGATCTCTATTTCTGGGTTGAACAATTCCACGAAGGAGCCTGGCATACGGTCTACAAGCCGAGCATTGGCTGCGGTACCCATTGGAACTATGATTGTGGGTCCGAGATTGTGCTCAACTTGCCTGGCGCAGAAGCATGCCAGGAGCCACCCTATGATATTCCACCGGGCGTCACGCTGTTTGTATTGCCGTACGCCATTGCCGATACGCCAATTTGGGGAATTCCCTCTGGCGCGCCGCCAGCCCCGGATGGCTGGGTGCGTCCAGACGGCTATGTCAATTATTATCATTCGGGATCATCGCTTGGCTGGCTGTACAATGCCCCCTTTGGCGGTACCCTGAACTTCATCCATGACGATTCCTACTTTATCCCTTCCAGCGACATTAAGTATTATCGTTACTCGTATCGTCGTGCCAATCCGGGTAGCCCCAATACGGGCGCAAATGATCCTACCTGGACGCCAATTGCCGCGTCGCTGTCCCGTGGGTATCGGATGGAGTATTCTGATCGATTTCCTACCTATGAATCCTATCCGGTTGGGCCGGTGACGGTTGGTTCGCAGAGCGGCCTGTTCGAGTTCAAACCGCAAACACCTCCCGTGCGTCCTACAGACCCGTTAACTGTCGAAGCCCGTGAATGGACGCGGGGGAATTTGGGTGAAACGGCCGCTAGCTGGAATACAGAAATACCGGCCCCGCCGCTGTCTGCTGACAATACAACGGATGATGCTGGTGATTTCGAGGTCAAAATTGAACTATTTGACTCAGCGGGCAATCAAGTCATGCCTGGCGCTTCCACCTTCCGCTTCCTGGCGCGCAACGCCGACGGCACGACGACACGCCTGGCGACATCAGCAGAAATAGCTGGTGGAGCTTATGTCATGCTGGTTCATGTAGACAATAATCGTGTGTCGGCGAATTTGCCCCAACCCAGCATCGGCGGCGTGGCGGCGAGCGATGACTGTGGCTTCCTGCGCTATGAACCGGGCGATCTGGTCCACATTCGCTACCTGGCTACCCATCCCAATGACCATGCGGTGTTCAGATTTAACATCGTACGAGGCTCGCATAAGTTGAATTCAGCCTCCACGTTGGCTCCCTATGTAGAGACTGCTGCCGCGAGCGCGCCAACGACCACAGCACCCTACAGCAAGGTAGGCAGTTATTACCGGCGGAACTTCACGCCTGTGGAACTGGTAGGCACCTGTGTGGATGCCGCATTTGCCGCCAGTTTGCACATTTTCGGTAAGGCTACCAATGGTCGGCATCGGTTGGGCATTGATACTTCAAGACTGATTGCTTTTGCTCTGGCAGAGCAAGAGGACGACGCGTAGAACCGATACGTTTTGATGGTGTTGCTCGGGTAATTGGCTTCATGGCTCGTTACCTGAGCGGCACCTCACAAATCGGTGAACACTGAGTGTAAAAGAGGCTGACGGTAAACGGCCGTATCCAAACCAACTTGTTCCATCCCCAACAATACGCCGCCGACAACAGGTGGCGCTTCCAGGCGCACCAACCTGGCTCCCGGCGCTACGACCTGAATTGTTTGGCGCATGGGGGTGATGAGTGGCTCTCCCCCTTTGTACAGGCTGCCAGACAGTACCACGTCAAATGCTTCATCGGCCAGGTCAAGCTGGCGAATAACCCCAACAGCAAGGCTCCCCAATTCCTGTCCGGCCCAGGTAATGATTTCCTGCGCCACCAAATCTCCCTGAGCGGCCACAGCAAAAACCAGCGGTGCCGTTGCCGCCGAAAGCTGGTATCGCTCGCGCACCAGCCCAGCCAGTAAATCAACGACGTCAGCTGCGCCAGCTTGAGCGACAAAGGCATCGCTCAGCAACGTTGCTGGCCCGCGCTGCGTCCAGGCGGCGGCCACTGCCTGCGTGGCCCGCGCCACGATTTCTGCCGCGCCGCCATATTCGCCAAACCAGGACCCCATCCCGGTGACGCGCCCTTCTCGTCCCTGCCGATTACGCCCAAGACAGTTATTGCTAGTTCCCGCAACAACCACAACGCCCCAGCCCTCTTTAGCGCCAGCCATTAAGCCGACGAGCGTATCGTTGCCCAAGGTATAACGAGCATTTACCAGCCCCAGCGATTCGATGAGGGCCACATGCCCCGGTCGGTCTTCGGGCCAATCGTAGCCAGCATAACCAAATCCGGCCCCAACGATAGCTGCTTTGTCCACCCGTGCATGAGCCAATGCCTGATCGACGATCTGGTGCAGTACCTTTCCGGCGGCTTCCCAACCGATTGCTTCCCAACTGCCCGGCCCTGCCTGACCAAAGCCTGCGCAACGGCCGTTCTCATCAGCGATCAGGGCGTGGCTTTTGCTATTGCCAATGTCTACCCCTAAAAAATATCTCATGCTACGAATCACCAAAAAATTGGGGTAAATAGGCCCGGTACGTGTTGAGCATATCGTCCAGCACGGCCTCAGCTTTATCCACTGCCGGACCCAGCGGATGGGCCAGCAGGGCCTGGTAGGCGGCGTTGCGATCCCCGTGAACGGCCGCTTCCACCGTAAGCAGTTCGTACTGTTTCACCTGCTGCATCAAGCCAAAGGCGACCGGGAGCAGCGGTTCGGCGGAAATCGGTTTGATGCCATTGCGGCTCACCAACGCCGGAAGTTCTAACACCCAATGGTCTGGCCACTCGGCGACCGCGCCCTGATTGGGCACGTTGATCACGTGCTGCTCGTGCAGATCGTTGTAATGGGCGTTAAGCAGTTGGGTGGCCACGGTGGAATAATAAGCGCCGCCACGCTGCATCAACCCTTCTGGTGGTTCGGTGCGGTCTGGTTCCGCGTATTGCGCCAGCAGTTCGGCTTCAATTTTCATCACTTCTTCGGCACGGGAGGGTGGCCACGCGTCCTGCTCGGCCAGTTTACGCCCGGTGGCATAAAAGTAGTGCAGGTAATAGTTGGGAATCATTTGCAGTGATTCGATGAGTTCCGGTGGCCATTCAGGTTCTGCGGCTTGGCGCAGCTGGGCGACAAACTGCTCTATCACGCGGGGCCAGACGTCTTCGCCATCCACTGTGAAGCCGCGATGCCAGGTGAGGTGATTCAGTCCTAGCGTGTCCAACTGGGCCCGCTCTGGTTCGACCTTGATGCCTATCTTGGCTAAACCTTCCAGCACGTTCATTTTCATGTGGAAAGGGGCGTTGCAAACGCCAACGGCCGTTACCTCCGGTGCGTGCTGCGTCAAGGCCTGCGTTACCAGTCCGGCCGGATTGGTGAAGTTAACCAGCAGTGCGTCCGGTTGGGCCAATTCAACCATGTCCTGCGCGATGCCTAGAATCACGGGAATGGTGCGCAGCGCCTTAGCCATGCCCCCAATGCCAGTTGTTTCCTGGCCGATGAGGCCGTGCTGCCGTCCCAAATATTCATCCTCGCGGCGGGCTTGCATCCAGCCAACGCGTAGCTGCGTCGTGACGTAGCTGGCTCTGGCAATCGCTTCTTGCTGGCTGGTGGTCAAATGCACCTGGAACGGCGATCCTTTGGCGGCCACCATCCGCTGGGCGAATCCACCAACAACTTCCAGGCGTTCGGGCAGAATATCCATCAACCACAGTTCGCTGACGGGCAAACTATCTGCTCGTTCAATAAATCCGTTAATGAGTTCGGGGGTATAGCTGGACCCCCCACCGATGACCGCTATTTTCATGATTTTTCCTTCCGTAAAACAATATCGGAAAAACAAATTTGATCTGGTCTTGACAGATGCACATTGTAAAGTAGTATTCCTATCTATACTATCATCTTCCACCTACCTGATACATATTGGCAATCGGATACAAAGCTCGCCTGAACCTTGGCGAAAAGTGAGAAAGCAATATGAAGACCTCGGACTTATCAGGCATTCCTCAATTCATGGGCGCCCGTGTTCGCCGTCGCGAAGATCCCGCTCTCATCACCGGCCAAGGCAAATATACGGCCGATTTTAGCCCTGAAAACACACTCTACCTTGCTTTTGTGCGCAGCCCCTATGCCCACGCCAAAATACTAAGCATTGATAGCAATGAAGCCGAGGCGATGTCTGGTGTTGTGGCTGTATTCACTGGCGACGACATCAATCCTGACCTGGCTGGCGGTGTGCCCATTGGTGCCCCTGGTGGTGATCCCCCTTATGCCGAAGGTAAAAATCCGCCCCGGCCAGTGCTGGGCAGTGGAAAGGTACGCTTTGCCGGTGAACCGGTTGCGGTTGTTGTCGCTGACAGTCCGGCAACGGCCGTTGATGCCCTTGAAACGATCTTCGTCGATTATGAACCGCTAGACGTCGTGATCGATCCCGAAGCAGCTCTGGCTGAAGGGTCTCCGATCATTCATGAAGAGTGGGATAACAATTTGGCTTTTCGTTGGGGACCAATTGGAGAGGACGTTGCGGAGATTTTTGCTCAGGCGGCGCACACTGTTGAACTGCGTTTGGAAAATCAACGTGTTATCCCCAACGCTATGGAGCCAAGGGCCGCCCTGGCCAGTTACGATGCCGACAGCGGCATCACAACGGTTTGGTCCACGACCCAATCCGCCCATGGGGCACGGGAAGGTCTGGCTGGTGCCCTGGGTGTAGACAGGGAGAGCTTACGGGTCATTGCTCCGGAAGTAGGCGGCGGTTTTGGAGCCAAAGCGCCTGTCTACCCTGAGGAAATTGTGGCGGCTTATTTGGCACGGCGTCTGGGCCAGCCCATTAAATGGGTGGCCACCCGCAGCGAAGATTACCTTTCTACCTATCACGGCCGAGGGCAAACCAATACTATTCGGTTGGCCGCAGACGAAAACGGCCGTGTCCAGGCGGCCGATCTACACATCCTTTTTGAATGTGGCGCTTATTACAGCCAAATCGGCCCCATCATTCCCACACTCACTGTCATGATGATGTGTGGTGTGTATGCGTTTCCTAAAATTCATGCGGAGGTAACGGCCGTCTTCACCAACAAACATCCCGCCGAACCGTATCGTGGGGCTGGTCGCCCTGAAGGGGCTTTCCTGATCGAACGGGCGATGACTGCCTTGGCCAGCGAAATGGACCTCGACCCCGCCGAACTGCGCCGCCGCAACTATATCCCGCCTGAGGCTTTCCCCTACACCACGCCCAGCGGTGCTGTTTACGACAGCGGCGAATATGCGCGCGGTTTGGACAAAGCGCTGGCATTAATAGAGTACGATAAGCTGCGCCGGGAGCAGGACCATCGTCGCCGACATGGCAGCAACAAGTTGATGGGGATTGGCCTGGCAACCTATGTGGAAGTGTGTGGCTTCGGCCCGTGGGAAATGGGCAGCGTTTACATGGATGAAAACGCCAAAGTGACCATCCTCACGGGTAGTTCGCCTCATGGTCAGGGACATCAAACGGCCTGGGCGCAAATCGCAGCCGATGCGCTGCAAATTCCCCCGGAAGATATTGTGGTAAAGCATGGCGATACGGCCGTCGTGCCGCGCGGCATCGGCACGTTTGGCAGTCGCAGTGCGGCTGTTGCTGGCAGTTCCGTCCATAACAACGCCATTTCTGTGCGTGACAAGGCGCGGCAGATTGCAGCTCATTTGTTGGAGGCGGCAGAAGTGGATGTACAGTTGGTGAACGGCCGTTTCCAGGTGGCTGGTGTCCCGAATCGCAGCCTGGGTTGGGCTGAAGTCGCCGCCGCCAGCGATGATCACCTGCCCGAGGCGTTACACGGTGGCCTGGAAAGTGACACTGATTTTTCGCCTGAGGGTAATCTTTATCCTTTCGGTACCCACGTCGCGGTCGTTGAGATAGATACCGAAACCGGTGTCGTAGACATCGTACGTTATGTTACTGTGGACGATTGCGGTGTTGTCATCAACCCCCTCATTGTTGAGGGGCAGGTGCATGGCGGCATTGCCCAAGGCATTGGCCAGGCCCTGTACGAAGGCTCGCGTTATAATGAATCGGGCAACCTGGTCAGTGGTTCGCTGCTGGATTATGCACTGCCTCGCTCAGACAATTTCTTTGCCTTTGAGACAAACCGCACCGAAACGCCAACACCTCTCAATCCGATGGGCGTTAAAGGCATTGGCGAAGCGGCAACCATCGGTTCCACGCCCACGATTGTCAACGCCGTCGTGGATGCGCTCTCCCACTTAGGTGTGCGCAACTTGGATATGCCATTAACGGCCGAAAAGTTGTGGCGGGTAATACATAACGTAGAGCCACCCAACAACTTTTCTCACTAATGAAGGTAAAGAGTTCGTCTTGCTCAGCAACTGCCACTGGATGGTTGTTTGATCTATTCCTCAAGTTGGTCGTTTGGGAAGCTGTTGGGTAGGGGGGACGGCCGTTTGCAATCACTGCTCAATTCCACATGTCGCCCGCTGCTAGACGCTTCCAGCACGCCGTGCATCACATCCAGAACGTGATACGCTAGTTCGCCGTTGGCCCGGTGGGAACGGCCGTTGCGTATGGCATACGCCATATCAGCCACACCAATGCCACGGCTATTTGTCGTGTGGCCGTGGGTTAAGGGAATTTCACGCCACTCTTTTTCGCCCAGGCGACGGACCCGTACCGGACCGTCAAATATGTTGGGGTCTGGCAAGCACAATGTGCCCTTGGTGCCCTGAATTTCCAGCAAGGCTCCGCCCACATCGTACAGATTAATCGCCGCACCCGCCGAGACGGCGACATCAAAACTGGTCGTCAACGTGGCGACTGGTCCGCTGGCAAAATCGAGGATGCTGGCGATGTGAGTCGGTGTTCCCACTGTGAAGGTTTGCCCTTGCTTGGGACCGCTACCGATGGTGCGCTCTGCATAGGTTGTGCGCGCCGAGCCGGTCACGCGGCGAACGGGACCCAGCAGCGAAATCAAGGCGGTGAGGTAGTACGGCCCAACGTCGAACAGCGGCCCTGCGCCCACCTGGAAGAGGAACTCGGGGCTGGGATGCCACGCTTCGGGACCTCGAATGAGCATAAACGCCTGGGCCGCCACCGGCGTGCCAATTTCACCCGAATCTAAAATTTGGCGGCAGGTTTGCAGGCCGCCGCCCAAGAAAGTGTCCGGCGCACAACCCACCAGCAGGCCGCGCATTTCAGCCTCTTGCAGGAGAAGACGGCCGTCTTCCCGACTAATCGCCAATGGTTTTTCATTGTAGACCGATTTACCCGCCCGCAGCGCGGCCAACCCAATTTCGGCATGGACATCCGGAGTAGTCAGGTTGATGATCAGTTCAATTTCCGGCTCGGCTAAAACGTCGGCGATAGGCTTGGCCTGGGGCACGTTGTATTTTTCAGCCTGGCTTTGGGCGCGGGGTAGGGTGCGGTTGGCGCAAGCCACTAAATCCAAGATGTCCCACTTGGCCGCGTTTTCCAGATAGATGTCGCTGATGTTGCCACAACCGATAACAGCCGTTTTTACGGGTTTTATTGTCATGATCTAACCTCTAATTAGCTCGCAAAGCTGCCAAGACGCTAAGTTTTCTTTGCGCCTTCGCGCCTTTGCGTGAAATTTATCACCCTATTCCTTGAGTCGATATGAAACAAAAGCTAACGTCCGGCTATCGGGCGACCAGGAGTTGACGTTCATTGTGCCCTGGCCACCAAACAGCCTCACAATCGTTTTGGAAGCGCCCCCTTCAGCCGAAACCAGCCGCAGTTCCACCTGTTTGTTTGGTGGATGATCGCCTGGTGCCACATCATCTTTACCGTAGGCAATGTAGGCCACAAGACGGCCGTTTGGCGAGACGTGCGGGAACCAGCAGTTAGCCGCCTCCTGCACCATGTGGGTTGGGTTTGAGCCATCCACTTCCATGCGCCAAATTTGCATCAGGCCGCTGCGGGTGGAATTGAACCAAAGGTGTTTGCCGTCTGGCGAATACTCTGGCCCGTCGTCTAGCCCTGGCTCGTTAGTGAGCTGGGTTTCCGGTCCACCAGTCATGGCAATGGTGTAGATGTCGTCCTGGCCGTTGCGCTCGGCACAATAAGCCAGCCGTTGGCCATCGGGCGACCAGCCGTGCAGGTAGCTGGGCCCTTTTTCGGTCACCAACACGGGCGTGCCGCCTGCCAGGGGCACAATGTAAATCCGCGAGGTGGCGTCTTCATTTGTGTGGTGGCTGACGGCCAGCTGCTGGTTATCTGGCGAGAGCACGTGGTCATTGTTGCAGTCGGTGGCAAAGCCAGTGTCAATCCCCTTGTTTTCCCCGGTGGCCAGCTCGTAGGTGTACATTTTGCCGCCGCTGTTGTAGATGAGGAAACGGCCGTCTTTCGTCCAGTTTGGCGCTTCGATCACGTGATCATATTCCTGGAGCACGGTTCTTTCGCCGGTATGCACATCGACCGTTTCCAAAATGCTGAAGGAATCTCGTTGGGCAATCCACTGTCTTAATGTTTCAATGTCCACTACCATGCCTCCACTATTTTTGCACTTTTAGAGCTCGGCCACTGCTGGCATGATCTCCTTGGCAAATGTTTCCAGCGGTGCGATTTTGTAAACATCTGGCATGTTGAAAATCGCGTGACTGAAGCCCATCTCGGAGAGAGTTTTGAGACGTTTGATGGTGCTGTCTACCGTATCTTTTTCAGAAAGATGCACCGTGCCAAGCGATGTTTTCTCGATGGTATCGTAATCGCGCCCTAGCTTTTCGCAATGTGCTTTAAGCGTGTCCAGCGCTTTTTGCATGTTTTCTATACCGGCTCCTTCAAAGAAATTGCAGGCATCTGCATATTGAGCCACCATGCGCAGGGTTTTCTTTGGGCCCATTCCACCAATCATAATGCGTGGGTGTGGGGTTGAGAGCGGACGCGGGTTATTGGTAATCGCTGGTGCAGAAAAATGCTGGCCCGCAAAGGCAGTTTCATCACCGGCCCAAAGTGCTTTTGCCAGTTGCAGGTTGTCTTCCAGGTGTTCAAAACGCTCTGAGGTGGACGGGTAGGGGACACCAAAGCCTTTTGCTTCATCTTCGTACCAGGCGGCACCAATGCCCAGATAGGCCCGACCGCCGGAGAGGATGTCAAGCGTGTTGATCATTTTCATCAACACCGGAGGGTAACGATAGATAACGCCCGTGACCAGGACACCAAGATATGCTTTTTCCGTGAGTCCAGCAAAATAACCGAGCGTCGTGTAGCTTTCCAGCATCGGGTCAGTGTACGCTTCGCCGAACAACCCTTTGATTTGGTAATAATGATCCATGACCCAGAGACTGTAAAAGCCTGCTGCTTCAGCGGTGGTGACGATTTCTTTCAGTTTGGGACGGATAACGGCCGTTCCACCAGGATACTTAAACGACGGAATTTGTAATCCAATGTGCATTATTCATCTCCTATTTGATATTTTTTTGTCGCTGACATTTTCTAACTACGCCACTTATCTCTGAGCGCTCAATAACTGGCCACCGTACGGAATTAAGCCAACGATTGGATGAGGTGCATACGGCTCTTCCAAGTATATCATTTCTTCCAGTGTTAAATTGACCGACAACGACCCAACAACGGCGCTCTCCAAATGCGGCAGCTTTGTGGCCCCGATGACTGGCGCGACAACAGGGTTTTTGTGCCGCAGCCAGGCCAGGGAGATGTGGGCGTAAGGGACACCACAAAGCGGCATCATCTCCCGTTCTTCTTCCCGGTAAATGAGGTTGTAGTGATTTTGCATCGAAACAAAGCGTGTCCAGCCGTGCTTTTCAGCCACATGAAGTGCCTTTTGGAACTGAATCGCATACATGGCGGAAGCGCCAATGTAGTGCACCTTCCCCGCCTTAACAATATTGTGCAAGGTTTCCATCGTTTCTTCGATGGGGGGTGTTGTAATCCCAGCGATGAATTGGGATAATAACCCTTGCAGATCTTGAAATTTGTGTGGGAGCGAAGGAGGCCGCTAAACGGCCGTTACACTAAACCGATAACCAAATCCGCGCACATTATGAATATAGATGGGATTTTCTGGGTCTGGCTCCACCTTTTTGCGTAAATGCCAGATATACCGGCGTACATAACCAATATCATCGGCATATTGTTCCCCCCACACTTCGCTTACTAATTCTTCCGGCGTAATCACCTCCCCCGACCGCTGCATCATCACAACCAGCAAGTTAAATTCGGTAGGCGTCAGGTGAATGATCTCTTTGCCCCGCCAGACATGCTTTGTGACCATATCTACCAACAAATCACCCTGGCTTAGTTTGTCCGCAGCGTCACTTTTAGGCTGACCAACCCTGGTTAACACCGCTTCCACTCTGGCAGCCAGTTGGGCAAAAGAAAAAGGCTTCGTTACGTAATCATCCGCTCCCAGCGAAAACCCTTGCAGAATATGGGGTTCTTCATCCCGCGCTGTCAGCATAATAACAGGCATCGTAGAAAGTTCGCGGATGCGCGCCAGCACTTCCCACCCATCACGCTGCGGCATGGTAACGTCTAAGATGACTAGATCAGGTTGCACCGTGAATACCTGGCGAATACCGCTCAGGCCATCATTGGCAATGTGGACAACATGGCCTTGATTGCGCAGGTAATCAGCCAACAAATCCGTCAAACCGCGATCATCATCAATTAAAAGTAGCTTCGCCATCGTCGGGGGCATCCTCTGTGAGCGGTAAAGTAATCGTAAATCGGGAGCCAGGATGCTGGGCATCGTCACAAACGGGCGACTCCAATGATAGACAACCGCCCTGCGCCTCGGTTAAGGCGTTGGCAAAATAAAGTCCCAACCCCCAACCACGATGAGCCACTTTGTCGCCGCGCTCCAGTCGCTCGAAGCGAGAAAAGACCGACTTCTTTTGAGCGTCGGGGATGCCGGGGCCATAGTCGGTGACGGTTACCTTCAAACAATCGTCTTTTGTGTAGGCGGCGATGGTGATCGGCTGGTCCGGATCGCTGTATTTATCTGCGTTGGTGAGCAAGTTGCGCACGATTTCTTCAAAGTAGATTTCGTCAGCCCATAACGGAACTAGATCGGGCTGGATTTGCCAATGGATAGTGCGCCTGTCTTTTCCTAAAACGGTTGTGGCAGCTCTTTCCAGCAACGGCCGTACCGCAATAGGCCCTAAATTCAGCGAAAGCTGACCCACCTCAAGCTGCGACACATCTAATATCGTTTGCACAAACTGCGTCAGCCGCTCGCTCTCTTCTGCCATGACGTCCAAAACATGCCGGGTTTTTTCCGGTAGTTGGTCGCCACTTTGCAGCGCCATTTCCAGGCCGCCGTTCAGCGTTGTTAGCGGCGCTCTTAACTCATGGCTCACCAAAGAGACAAAATCCGATTTCATTTCGTCCAGTTTTTGCAGTTCCGTGTTTGCCTCCGCCAATTCCTGGTTTCGCTCGGCCAGTGCCGCCGTGCGTTCAGCCACCGTTTGTTCCAAAGAACGATTGATCGTTTCTGTTTCCTCGCGCGCTTTAATCACTTCCTGCAATAACGACTTCATATAGGTGAGCGCCAGAAAAACGGCCGTTGGCCCAATCACGCCAAAGAAAACAATCTCCGACACCAATTGAAACTCAAACACGCCCGTACTTAACCAGTGCTCCTGCGTTTCAAATACAGCCACAATCGAAAATAGCAGCAATGGCAAAAAGACGCGGATCATTTCAACTTGTCGCAAGCCGCGTTCCCCTTCTCGATCAAACTGAATAATACTTGTCATGACGATCCTCATATTATCTGGCATGTCCAGATACAAAACATTATAGCACCTGCCCATGTCAAAAATACGCTGTCGCCGCCTGTCAAGCGTAATTGTGACACATTTTTGACACATCCTGACGTCGTTATGACATAAAAGTAACATGGCTTGCGCTACTATTTCTTAAAATATTATGAAAGCTAAAACGGCCGTCTTGTCTCCCAACAAGCCCGTTTTGGCATAATCCCAAAATCCCTTGGAGGAAAGATGAAGCGAAAAAACCTATTCTCAATATTCATTCTAGTAGCGCTGCTAGCCTTAATCCTGGCCGCTTGCGGCAGTGGTGAAGAGCCAGCCGCCCCCGCAGCCGAAGAACCCGCTGCGGAAGAACCCGTTGCCGAGGAACCCGCTGCGGAAGAACCGGCAGCCGCCGAAGAACCCGTTGTTAAACTATTCGGCGACCCGCTGCGCGGTGGCATGCTTTACGACAAGTGGTGGTCAGTCACTGGCGCCGACACCCCGACAGAAGACCATCCCCTGTGGGCCGAGCAAGATACCAACACCCGCGGCCCTGGCGACAACTGGCGCTGTAAAGAATGTCATGGCTGGGATTATCTCGGCGTAGATGGTGCCTATAGCAGCGGCTCTCACATGACTGGCTTTGGCGGCGTATACCACCTGGCCGAAACCCCCGCCGCCGACATCCTGGCCATGCTCCAAGGTTCCACCAACCCCGATCACGACTTTTCCGCCGTCATGGACGAACAAGCCCTCACTGACCTGGCCCTTTTCATCAGCGAAGAAATGGCCGACATGGCCCAATTCACCAACACCGACAAAACTCCGGTCAGCGGCGATGTAGCCCTGGGCGAAGAACTATTCCTGGACTGCGCCGACTGCCATGGCCCCGAAGGTCTGGCCGTTAACTTCCACACCGAAGTCAATGATCCCGAGTACGTCGGCGGTCTGGCAGCAGGCAATCCTTGGGAGTTCATGCACAAAGTCCGCGTCGGCCAACCTGGAACCGACATGATGTCCGCCGTAGACGCTGGCTGGACGATTGAAGAACAAGCCGCACTGCTGGCCTATGCCCAAGGCTTGCCTGAATTCCCGGCCGTTTCCAACGGCGGCATCCTCTATGACAAATGGTGGGTCGCCCTCGGTTTAGACGCGCCGGAAGACGACATGCCCCTGTGGGCCACTCAAGATACCAACGAGCGCAGCGGCGCTGACACCTGGCGTTGTAAAGAATGTCACGGCTGGGATTACGCCGGAGTAGATGGCGCTTATGGCAGCGGCTCGCACATGACCGGTTTTGCTGGCATTATGGCCGCCGCCGACATGTCCGCCGACGAGTTGGTTGGCTGGCTGAACGGTACGGCCAATGCCGACCACGACTTCTCGGCTTACATGGATGAAGCCGCTATGGACTTGATGGTTGCCTTCATGCAAGACGGCACATTTGACATGGCTCCGTACATCAACGACGACAAAACCGTCAATGGCGACGCCGCATTGGGCGAAGGTCTTTACGCACAAGGCTGCACCCGATGCCACGGCGATGATGGCAAAAACATCATATTCGGCGACGAAAGCGAGCCCGAATACGTAGGCACGATCTCCAACGACAACCCATGGGAGATTCTACACAAGATCACAAACGGCCAGCCGGGCACGCACATGACGCAAGGCCGCGAAATGGGCTGGAGCATTGAAGACTTGGTGAATTTGTTGGCCTATGCCCAAACTTTGCCAGCAGAGTAATCCTTCAATGGATCAAATCTTGAAAGAGGGATGGGCGGGACAGCCCGCCCATCCCTCTTTCCCTGCCGACGGGGTATTTCATGAAACAAGCCAACATGATTAAAGCTATGCAAATCGGCGCGTTAGCAGTTCTGGCAATCGGAACGATGGTCGTCGTCGGTTTGATGACGCAAGAACGACCGGCCCACGCCCTGCCTGAATATGCCAGCCGCACCGGAGAAGCGTGCGGAGCCTGTCATGTAAATCCGGGCGGCGGTGGCCCGCGCACGATGGCCGGGTTGATGTGGTCGGCGCAAGGCAGACCCGATGCGCTGCCAGCCCTTACCATCAATATTGCGCCTGGCGTAACGGATGGCGCTGAGTTGTATGACATTGGCTGCGCCGGATGTCACGGCTTGTCGGGCGAAGGATTGTTTGGCCCGGCAATTGCAGGCAGCGGATTGCAAGAACGAAAGGTGGAAACAGCTATTGTGCGCGGACGAGAGCGCAGCGGGATGCCAGCTTACGAAGGGCAGTTGACGGATGAACAACTGACGGCGCTGGTAACTTACACGGCCGGACTGGCATCGGGTCAGATTGAGCCGCCGCCAACCAGTTATGAACTTCCGACTGGTCAATTTACGTGCGATCCGGTAACGGCCGTACTTAAATGCGGAGGGAACTAGCATGAGCCGAAATGATACCATGTCCCGCCGCCAATTTTTGCGACTCTCCGCCACTGTGATGGGATCGGCGGCCGTAATGACAACCGCCCCCCGCTTGTTGAACCGGCTGGGGTCTGATCCCAAAACGGCCGTCTGGCTGGAAACGGCCCAAAATGAGCGCATCGTCCCTACCGTCTGCCTGCTTTGTCCCGCCGGATGCGGCATGTTAGCCCGCGTTGCCGACGGCAATCTGGTCAAAATGGAAGGCAGCCCCATGCACCCGATCAACCTGGGCGCGCTATGCCCCAAAGGGCAGGCTGCCCCGGAACTGCTCTACAATCCTGACCGACTTACCGGTCCTCTGCGACGTACCGGCGAACGGGGCGCGGGGGAATGGGAGGAAATTAGTTGGGATGAAGCGATCGGCCTCGTGGCCGACAAACTGGACGAATTGCGCACCGCCGGACATCCCGAACGCGCCGCCCTGCTTTACGGCGAAACGCGCGGCCAGATGCGCGGCTTCTTCGAGCGCTTCATGCACGCCGTTGGTTCGCCTAACGCCATCTCCCATGACAGCCTCAACATCGAAGCCGCCAAATTAGGCAGTTATTTAACGCAGGGCATTTACGATTTGCCCGCCTATGATTTAGAAAACAGCAATTATGTTTTGAGTTTTGGCGCCAGTTTCTTGGAAGCTGGGCGCAATCCGCAGCGCATGGTCTCCGGTTACAGTTACATCCGGCGTGGCCGCGCCGATCGCGCTAAAGTGGTCGTCGTTGACCCGCGCCAGGGCGTGACCGGAGCTAAAGCGGACGAGTGGATTCCCATCAAGCCGGGCACAGATGCGGCACTGGCGCTGGGAATTGCCCACGTCATCATCAAAACCGGCCAGTTTGATTCCGATTTTGCCCAAAATTACGGCTTTGGCTTTGAGGATTTTCAGGCCGATGGCAAAGACCGCAAAGGGTTCAAAAACTACGTGCTGGAAAATTACGACCCGCGCCGGGTGGAGCAAATTACCGGCATCCCGGCGACAACAATTTCGCGGATTGCCGGGGAATTTGCGGGCAACCGTCCGGCGGTGGCGATTGTGCCCGGCAAGGGCGGCCTGCTCAACGGCAGTTTCAACGGCGTCGCTACGGCGATGGCA
This sequence comes from Promineifilaceae bacterium (SeqCode), assembly GCA_050292445.1. Classification (GTDB taxonomy): domain Bacteria; phylum Chloroflexota; class Anaerolineae; order Promineifilales; family Promineifilaceae; genus Leptofilum. The sequence continues at coordinate 19,954 of JBNKLQ010000065.1, forward strand.
ATCCACTGCTTAAACGCGCTGGTGGGCAGCCTGGAAACGCCGGGCGGTATTTTGACCCAGCGGTATCCGCAGTGTGATCCCTGGCCGGAGCTGCCCACCGATGCGACGGCCGAAGCCGGACGCGCGGCCGAACGGGCCGACGGAGCCGGAACGCTGTTCCCGGTAGCCCGCCACGCTTACCAGGCAGTAGCTGAACGGGTATTGGACGGTTATCCGTTGGAAGCGTTGTTCCTCTACGACGCCAACCCGGTTTATGAAACGCCAAGCGGCGATAAATTCGTACAGGCGTTTGAGCATATTCCGTTCATTGTGTCGTTTGCCACTTTCATGGATGAGACGGCACAGTATGCCGATCTGGTTTTGCCTGAGCCGACTTTTCTGGAACGATGGCAAGATGATTATATGGAAGGGTTGGGGTATCCCGGCGTCGGTCTGCGGCAGCCGGTAGTAGAACCGCTGCACGACACGATGAACACGGCCGATTTTCTGCTGCAAGTGGCGCAGAAAATGGGTGGCCCAGTAGCGCAGGCGTTCCCCTGGGCCTCGTTTGAGGAGGTTTTGCAAGAACGGCTGCAACACGTAGGTGCGGATTGGCAGACGCTGGTTGACTTGGGCGTGTGGCTGACGCCGGGCTATCGTTATGCTCGGCGTGGTGGCGACCGTTGGGTCAATGAAGTGGTTGGCCCGGAACGACGATTGGCACCGCGAGACGGCCGTTTCGACTTCTACAGCCGGGAACTAAACTGCCTGATTGGCGACCTGAGCGGCGACGAACTGGCGGCGATGGGCGCAGGCGTTTCCGGCGATCCGCTCTTTATGCCTCATCACGAAGATGTGGCGTATGAGGGAGAAGAAGCGGAATTCCCGTTCGTCCTTAACGTGGTGACGTTGATGAGCCTGGGGCCGTACAGCCATAACGCCAACATGCCCACGCTGCAAGAAATCAGCGGCATGACGGTGCGCGAAACGTGGACCAGTTGGGTGGAAATGAACCCGGAATCAGCTCACGAACTGGGTTTGAACAATAACGATCAGGTGATCATCGAAAGCCCGTTCGGCCAAGTACAAACCAAGCTGAAGCTGGTTGCGGCGGTCAGCCCGTATGTGGTGAATGTGCCGCACAACCAAGGACATACGGCCGTTGGCCGTTGGGCCAAAAATCGCGGCGTAAATGGATTGTCAATCCTTAATCCGGCCAGCGAGCCGTTCTCCGGGTTGGCAGCATTTACCAATACAAGAGTGAAGGTGTACAAAGCATAGCCAGGGGCTAGAGCCTGGAGATAGGTCAAAACCTCTAATCTCCAGACTCCAGTCTCCAACACGAGACAACATTATGACAAATTGGTCGATGGTTATTGATTTAGACAAATGCGTGGCCTGCCAGGGGTGCAGCATCGCCTGCCGTTTTGAGAACAACACGCCGGTAGTGTCACCGGAGGAAGCGGCTCAGGGACGGAACATTTTGTGGAATGATGTGTTTCCCAACCCGGTGAACGCCACTGAGGAAACGGGCGAATATCCCCATGTGCGAACGCGGTATCTGACACGGCCGTGTATGCACTGTGAAAATCCGCCTTGCGTGAAAGTCTGCCCGGTTCAGGCCACCTACAAAGACGAAGAAGGCATTGTGCGGCAAAATTATGAACGCTGCATCGGCTGCCGTTTCTGCACCGTCGCCTGCCCTTATGGGGTACGCTATTTCAACTGGTACAAACCGGAATGGACGCCGGAAATGGCGCAGCATCTCACGCCGGACAAAGTGGTGGGCGATGGATCGTTGGAAGGCCCGGCGGCGCGCGTGACCGGGATTGTGGAGAAATGCACCTACTGCATCCACCGGCTACAAAAGGCCCGCGCCCGCGCCGTAGCAGAAGAGCGCGATTTTCGGCCCGATGAGTACGTCCCCGCTTGCGTGCAAACCTGCACTGGCAAAGCACGCTTCTTCGGCGATTTGGACGACCCTGAAAGCACGGTCTCCATTTTGGCGCAGAACCCGCGTGCATTCCGGTTATTGGAAGACGTGGGTACGCACCCCAAAACGATTTATTTGCGTGAAGGATAGAATGAATGATGCTCAAAGTAGAAGCGCAAGATAAAGCAAAATTACTCGATCCGCTGTACACGGCGTCGCCGCGTTTTTGGGTCTGGATTGGGTTCCTGGTTCTGACGATGGCCTGGGGCGGTTATTACTATGTGCGTCAGTTGATGTTTGGGCTGGGCGAGACGGGGATGCAGCGTCCTGTTTATTGGGGCGTATATATGGTCAACTTCGTCTTTTTCATCGGCATTAGCCACGCCGGAACGCTGATTTCGGCAATTTTGCGGGTGACGGGGGCGGAATGGCGCCGGCCGATTACGCGGGTGGCGGAGGCGATCACGGCCGTTGCCCTCATTGTCGGTACGCTGCAAATTTTTGTGGATATGGGGCGGTTGGATCGGGCGTTGAATGTGTTTATTTACGGCCGTCTCCAATCCCCATTGCTGTGGGATGCCATCTCCGTCACCGCCTACTTCACTGGCTCCATCACCTACCTGTTTTTGCCCCTTATCCCCGATGTAGCCCTGCTGCGGGACAATTTCCCGGAAGATGGACCGGCCTGGCGCAAACGATTGTATACCACGCTGGCATTGGGTTGGCGCGGCAACAAAGAGCAATGGCTGCGACTGGAAAAAGCAATCGGCGTGATGGCGATTTTGATCATTCCCATCGCCATTTCTGTACACACCATCATCTCCTGGATTTTGGCGACAACGGTGCAGCCCGGCTGGCATTCCACCATATTCGGCCCTTACTTCGTCGTTGGCGCGATTTTCTCCGGCATTGGGGCGTTGTTCATTGCGATGAGCATTGTGCGGAAAGCGATGGGGTTGGAAGCGTACATCACCGAGCGGCAGTACCGCAATTTGGGGCTGCTATTCATCATCATGAACGCGGTATGGATGTACTTCACAGGCGCGGAACACTTAACGCTGGCCGCCGGGCAGGAAGTGAATGAGTTCCCTGTGCTGGCAAGCAAGCTGTGGGGCAATTTCGCGCCCGGATTCTGGTTTATGGTGGCAGCGATGTTCATTGCCTTTTGGGTGATGGTGGTTCCTATGCTGATTCCAGCCCGGACGAAGGCGCGTGGTTTGTTTGATTGGCGGGTGTCGGCGGGTACGGCCGTTCTCGCTGTGTTGGGGCTGGTTGTCCTGTTTACCAACTGGCTGCCGCTGCCGGAGAGCGTTCCGGCAACGGCCGTTGTCGCTGTCTTTTTTGCCGCCATTACCATCTCTGGGTTGGGGCTGGCTTTGTGGCTAAAGACGCGACTGGTGACGGCGACCGTTATTTCGGCCGTGTTTGTGGTGATTGGCATGTGGCTGGAACGATGGAACATCATCGTGCCTACAATGACTCATCCCTACCTGGTGGACTGGACTGTGTACCGGCCGACCATTACTGAGATTTCAGAAACGGCCGCTTCCATCGCCCTGTTCATCTTCCTCTTCACTGTGTTCTTCAAGCTGTTCCCCGTTATCTCAGTCTGGGAAATTGCGGAAGGCCGGGTGGTGGATGCGGCGCAGGCGCAGGTGCATATTCCTTTGCCAGAAGCGGCGGTCAGGCCTACCCGCCGCCAGTTACGACGTGAGCGCCACGCATCTGGAGACTAAAGACGACAGGACTAAATGACAACCGTTACCCAAACCCACCTGCTTGCCGACCTGTATGCCGGTTTAGCCGAAATTCTGGCTGAAGTCGGGCATGGTTACGTGCCGGATTGGCTGCGGCAGCCGGGACGAGAATGGCCTCTGTTTAACCCGGCTCAAATGCTGGCGGCGCAGTTGGGCGCGCCTTTACTGGTGCAGGCGATCTCGGCGTTAGAGCAGGTTGCTCCGGGATCACGGCTGGCGGGTTGTCAAATGTTGTTTGTCGGTAACGGCCGACCGCCCATCATGTTATACGAATCGTGGCATGTGGACGGCCGTTGCCCATCACCCACCACCTTTGCCGTTCAATCAGCCTATCGGCAAGTCGGTCTAGACCCATCGGGCGAACTGCCGGATTACGCGGCTGTTGAGTTGGAGTTTCTGTCATTTTTGACAGAGCGGGAAGAGATAGACGTCGGGCAGGCGCAGCAATGGCGGTCTGTCCGGCGTCGCTTCCTAAAAGCCCATGCCAATCGCTGGCTGCCCCAGGTGGCGCGGCGGCTGGCGCAATCGGATGATGAAGCGTGGGCGGCAGTAGGGTTGTTGTTAACGGCCGTTCTCGCCTTGCCCCACCATCCCCCGCGACAGCGGAGTGTTGGTAAAGTCGGGCTGCCCAGCCTTACCGACGACGCCAATTGCTCGCTGTGCGGCTTTTGCGCCCAAATTTGCCCCACCCGCGCCCTGCGTATCTCAGAAAATGAAGAGGCAACACGGCTTTATCTGCTGCCGGAATCCTGCATCCATTGTAATAAATGTGAGCAGGTTTGCGATGAGCGGGTCATCGTGATGAATGGAGATGGCGTAGGGGAAACGGCCGTGCTGCTCTACGAATCCCCGCGCGCCGCCTGCCCCCGCTGCGGTCAACCCACCGTCAGCCAGGCAGAAATGACCGCCATTGTCCGCCGTTTAGGCGAACATCCCATCTGGCTGGATTACTGCTTGAACTGCCGCTAACATGAGATTACAAACTGGAGATGACTATGAATTTCCCCGATACACCGTTCACACAATTCTTATACGCGCTTATTAACACGCCCAGCATTGGCGGGATCATCGTCGGTATTTTAGCCTTAACCATTGTTGTTTCCATTTTCCTGACGCTGCGCTGGATTTCTGGCGGAAGCGATGCGGAAGAAATGGAAACCTACGCTTACCCCACCACAGCTTTGCACCACCATGAATCGTAAGCTGTAAACCGTCATGGACTGCGGGCTATGAGATGGGAACGACACGGCCGTTTCGGCCCTATTCGTACTAGCTTACGAGCGAAAGTGACTCTGGGCGT
>JBNKLQ010000066.1:0-24818 GCA_050292445.1 Promineifilaceae bacterium (SeqCode)
GGCTCGTCCCATCTGACGTCCGGGTAGGTCGCACGAGGGTGTTAGCAATAACACTCCCAGATAGATGATCACTGCGTTAGCAATGCGCAAGCCTTGCAAACGAGACAGAATGCGGCTTATAGGCGAACTTGGCAATTCGGTAATCAGTAATCGGTGGTCAGTAATCAGTAAAAGTGCTTACCGATGACCGATTACGGTTCACCGACCACAGAAAAAGGAGAACCCATGACCATCAACGTCCTCTTCGTTTGCCTAGGCAACATTTGCCGCTCGCCCATGGCCGAAGCAGTGTTCCAGCACTTGGTGGATGAGGCTAGACTTACAGACAAGTTTCACATTGATTCTGCCGGTACCGGCAGCTGGCATATTGGCGAAAAAGCACATCGTGGCACCAGAGCGATCTTAAACGAACACGGCATCGTGTATAACGGCCGTGCCCGCCAGGTCACTGCGCAAGATATGGCCAATCCGCAAACCTACATCATCACCATGGATCAGAGCAATAGCAATGATCTGCGCCGCCAGTTCGGTAATCATTCCAACCAACATCGCCTTCTGGATTTCTCTAGCCAAAATGCAGAATCTGACGTTCCAGACCCGTATTACACCAACAATTTTGAATACGTCTACCAGCTTGTTTCTAACGGCTGTAAAGGACTTTTAGAAACCATTCGCCAGCGTGAAGGGTTATAATCGTAGGTTAAGTTTGTAATCTTGACCCACATCTACGTAAACCATAACAAGTTTTTAGAAACCCAAAGAGTATCTGTAGTTTACGTTATAAGTAGGAGAAAAGAGCAAAATGAGTGTGACTGAGCGTGATGTAATTGTCGTGGGGGCAGGGCCTGGGGGGGCAACGGCCGCTACCGCGCTGGCCCAAAAAGGATATGATGTACTTCTTTTAGATCGTCATCAATTTCCCCGCGACAAGACCTGCGGCGATGCTGTCCCGGCTGGCGCAATTGAGCTGCTGTGGCGGCTAGGCATGCGCGAAAAAATAGAAAAGGCGGTAGAACGCGGTGAACTGTATCCGTTAGAAGGCATGATGCTGGTTTCTCCGCGTGGCCACGAATTACACGCCAAATTCAATCATGGCAAACTGGGTAGCGACTCTTACGTTGCCCCGCGTATTTATTTTGATGCCCTTATTCAAGAACACGCGGTCGCTTCTGGCGCAGAATTTTGCCAGGCACAAGCCAAGGCACCCATCTTAGAAAATGGCAAAGTGGTGGGGATGCAAGTACAGGCAAACGGCCGTACCCATAATTTACGTGCCAGGCTAGTTATTGGCGCCGATGGCGTAACCTCCGTTGTGGCCCGCAACCTGAGACCTAAAACTGAACAGCATAAAAACGGCCATCGAGCAGTCGCCCTACGCGCCTACATTGACGATATTGAAGAGCTACCCAAAGAAGTTGAGTTTTATCTATACAAAGATATTTTGCCCGGCTACGCCTGGATCTTCCCTATCGGTGAAAACAGAGCCAATATTGGCCTGGGCATGCGTCTGGATCATTTCCGCAAGAGAAAATACAACTTGGAGCAAATGTTGCATGATTTTCTGGAGCGGCCAGAGATCAAAAAGCGCCTGCTGCGCGGCGGCCAACTGCGGGATGTAGCCACCTGGCAGCTTAATTTCGGATCGCAAAAACATCTGCATCATGTATTTGATGGGGCCATTTTAGTAGGAGATGCCGCAGGATTCATTAACCCCTTAACCGGCGGAGGCATTCACAATGCGCTGGTTTCTGCGGAACTGGCGGCCCAGGTAGCAGACGAAGCCTTAAAGGCCAACGACGTCTCCCGCAGCAAGATGCAGGTGTATGAAACGCTTTGCCATGATCACATGTGGGAAAGCATGCGCAACTCCTACTGGATGCAGCGAACGTTTATGCATTTTCCAATTTTGGTAGACTTTTTGGTGAAACAAATGAAGGAGAACAGCCAGCTAGCGAAAACGTTCTTAACTAAGCTGTAGAGGCGAGGTAGTTCTTAATTTTGCCGGGCAAATCGAAGATTGGCGTGTCTTTGGAGATAAAGTCCGTGGCTCCTGCGTTAATGCTTTCGGTTTTGGTGTATTGGCGGTCGTCGGCGGTGTACATAAGAATATACGGCCGTTGTGCAGGCATCTGTTCACGAATGCGGCGGCAGACTTCAATACCATCCATCCCCGGCATCATCACATCGAGCAAAATGAGGTCTGGCATCTCATCCCCCACCATTTGCAGCGCCTGTTTACCACTGAGCGCGCCACGCACCTTGTACCCAGCTTGCTCCAGAATAAGCAAGCAGAGATTTACCAGTGATTGCTCGTCATCAACGACCAGAATTTTCGATTCTTGAGAGAGCGGATGTGTTGCCATGCCTTCATTGTATGAGAGACTTAGGCACAGGTAAATAGTCTGTAAGACCCATTTTCATGCCACAAAACAGAAATCCCCCTGGCAGCATGATTTTAACCAAATGCCAAGGGGAAAATTTATGATTTGATTCAGGTCCCGCCCATTACTCAGAGGGGCCAAAGCTACGCTTGGCAGTGACGCTTTGCGCTTGGGGGCCACGCCCCTTATCAACCAGCTCAAAATCGACACGATCACCTTCGTAAAGGTTGCGGTAGCCATCCCCTTCAATCGCGGAGTAGTGTACAAACACTTCCTGTCCACCATCATCAGGGTTAATGAACCCGTACCCTTTCAAGCGACTAAACCATTTAACCATACCAGTTTGTTTACTCATTCCGTTACCTCCGCGTTGAGTACACATTGCAAAAAGCACCAAAACCCTAGCGGCAAGGGCTTATGGTGCTTTGCTGAAACAAAAAATTTACCAATACATCGCTTACTTTAATTCCTGTACCGCTCATGCTAATACAAAAATTAGCATTGAAGCGGAGCGATGTCTATGAAATTCGCGTGAAAGCTCGTGAAAATTGAGGGTGAAAATGTGTCAGGGTCGGGGCTTGAGTGTGGCTTGAATCATGATTTCGCGCACGCCACTATCGGCAAAGCCAACGCTCTCTGCCAGTTGGATGGACGCCTCGTTATTTTGGGCGACAACATAAAGGGGAGTACGGCCGTTTTCCAGCAAATAATTAGCCATGGCAGAGACGACGCTACGCCCCCAGCCACGCCGCCGGTAGCCGGGCTGGGTGGTGACGCCAATCTCGGCATAGTTGGGTGACTGCCAGTTGAGCGTGGCCGAAGCGCCAATGACATCATTGTCCCGGTCGCGAATGAGAAAGCGGGGCAAGCCGTTGGGCGCTTTTTCTTGTGTCACCAAAACATTGATGATGGGCTGAAAGCTGGACGGCCGTAACTGGTACAGGCTCAGATGTTCTTCCGTTTGAATGTTGAACAAGGCGTGCAGCAAAGGAGCATAGCGGGAAGGCGCATTGAGGATAACGGCCATTCCCACATCAATCGCCTCATAAATCACGTCTGTGCTGGTTTGCATATCGTGGATAGGCAGGCGCAGGGTGACAAACGGCCGAAATAAATCCATCCCTGTACGTGACAAAACGACATATCCTTTGGCCCGTGGTGCGCTATAAGGGTACGGCCGTAAAATGGTACGATTGTCTGGATGATAAAAAGCAAAGTAAGCGGCCATGCCATCGGCTGGATTTGCTTCATCCAATAAATGGAAGATGGCGCGTCGTTGTTGTGTTAAAGCCATAAAAAATTGTGAGCTAATCTCCAAATGAGGTGCCTAAATCGCGACCCGTGAGGATGGTGTCGCAGTCCAGCGGCACTTGCTTCATACGGCCGGAAACTTCAGACAAAGGTACATGGTTCACCGTGGGCGGATCGAGCGCCACCATGACACCCGTTTCCCCTTCGGCCAGGGCACGCACGGCCGCCGCGCCAAAGCGAAGCGACAGCAGCCGATCATAAGCGGTGGGTTTGCCACCGCGCAGCAGATGCCCCAGCACCACAACGCGTGTCTCCTTACCGGTGAGCGCTTCCAGGGCTGCCCCCACTTTGTGGCCAATGCCCCCAAGTCGCTCCGCCTGCCCTATCGATTTGCCAATGATAGACAAATCGCCACCGATGGGATGCGCGCCCTCTGCCACCACCACAACAGAAAAGTCCCGCCCACGCGCCTCACGGGACTGAACCTTCTCCACGACTTTGTTGATGTCGTAGGGAATCTCAGGCAATAAAATGACATCGGCTGAGCCAGCTACGCCAGAATTTAGCGCAATCCAGCCTGCATAACGTCCCATCACTTCCACCACCATAATGCGCTGGTGCGATGCGGCCGTTGTGTGCAGACGATCAATGCATTCGGTGGCAAAGTAGACGGCCGTATTAAAACCAAAAGTCGCCACCGTCTTGTCTAAATCATTGTCGATGGTTTTGGGCACGCCAACCACGCGCAGCCCCTTATCGGCCAGTGCCCCGGCAATACCTAACGAACCATCACCACCGATAGCCACTAGCGCATCCAACTTGTGTTCAGCAAACCTATCCAGCAACTCATCGGAGCGATCGACTTCGTGATATTGACCATCTTCCCCCAAAACAGGGTACGCCAGAGGATTGCCCCGATTGGTTGTGCCTAAAATGGTGCCACCCAGGTGTGTGATTCCGCGCACCACATCAGGGGTCAGAGTCATGAGACCCCCCTCGGGATAATTCTCAGGCATCAGCAGTCCGTTGTAGCCGTCGCGAATGCCAACACATTCCCAACCGCGCTGCACAGCGGCTAACACAATCGCCCGGATAACTGCGTTGAGGCCAGGCGCATCCCCACCACCGGTATTAATACCGATTCGTTTAATCTCCATGAATAAATCCTTTCTTTGTTTCGGCAATGACCGGATCAAGTATACAATCGGTCGCCGCTTCTGGCATGTGTGTGGAAATGAAACACGAAGGGAACGAATAAACGAATTGTACGAATTTTTCTTCATCCTCTTTCACATTTATTCGTCTCATTCGTCGATTCGTTAAATTCGTGATTTGCTTTTGATCCGAGGTTTATGATGCGCAAGTTGTGGATTGCATTGGTCCGATTTGGTTTTCGCCTGCTATATTATGAGCTGGCCTGGACGTATGATCTGGTTAGCTGGCTGGTGTCGCTAGGGGAATGGGGGCATTGGCAGCGGGCGGGCCTGCCGTTTGTGAAGGGGCCAACTATTTTGGAGATTGGGCACGGGCCGGGGCATCTGCTTGTAGAACTACAATCGGTCGGGCACACGGTAGTTGGCGTAGATTTATCACCGCACATGGGGCGGCAGGCACAGCGCCGCCTGCGCAAGAAGCAGCTGCCAGTCAATTTGATCCAGGCCAAAGTGCAGGATTTGCCACTGCCAACGGCCGTTTTCCACACCGTCCTCTCCACCTTCCCTACCAGCTACATTGTTGATCCAGAAAGTTTGGCGGCAATTTACCGGGTGTTGCTGGCAGACGGCCGTCTCATTGTCGTGCCAGAAGGACATCTCACCGGACGTGGCTTGCTGCACCGGCTGATCGACTGGCTGTTTCGCATTACTGGCCAACGCAGCGGCGCGTTTAGCGTCGATGAAGCGCACAACTGGCCCGATCCTGAGTTATGGACACCGTTTCGCCAACGGTTTGCAGACGCAGGTTTCCAGATCACCATAGAACAGATTCAACTCGAACGCAGCGCCGTTACCATTTTCATCGCAGAAAAAAGTGCAGTTAGCCAAGCGAATCAAGAGTCCAACGCTCCTTGAAGAAATAGGACACAGATTGACGCAGGCTTGTGGTGAGCGGAGCCGAACTATGAACACAGATTTAGCTTTTTATCTGTGTAGATCTGTGTCCCATCTCCTTCCCAAAACGTGATAGCTAGAGGGTAACTCGCAAACTTGATCGGGGATTGGTAAAATTTAGCTATGAATGAACCTGAAATGACTCCAACGGCCGAATCGGAAACGGCCGTTCCGCAAAAAAAACATCCGCCTGCCGCCACCTCAGAGCGATTAATTCTCTTTGTCGTCGCCCTGGTGGCGATTGGCCTCGATCAATTCACTAAATACCTCGTCGAGAGCAATCTAGCTTTATTTGAAGTGTACGCACCCATCCCCAGCCTGGAATCTGTGTTCCGCATCTTTCACATTTACAACACCGGGGCCACCTTTGGCCTGTTTGCCGGTGGCGGTGATATTTTCCGCTATCTGGCCATTGTCGTGAGTTTGGGCATCATCTACTACAACCACATTCTGCCCGGCAATCAGCGGCTGCTGCGGCTAGCGCTGGGGCTGCAAATGGGCGGCGCACTGGGCAACATGATCGACCGCTTCCGCATTGGCCACGTCACTGATTTCATCGATATTGGCCCCTGGTATATTTTCAACATTGCCGATTTTGCGGTGGTGTCTGGGGCAGTCATCCTGGGCATTATGGTGTGGCGCGAGTCTCGCGAACACCGGGAACGTCAGCAAGAAGAAAATGACCGGGAGCTGCCGCTGGAAACGGCCGTTCCCTCCCAAACTGATCCATCTCATGAATAGCCAAACCCTGCACCTGGATGCACCCGGTCAACGGCTAGACAAAGTGCTCAACGCACAGCTGCCAGACCTGTCGCGCACCCAAATTCAGCGCTTGTTGAAGGAAGAACAAATTTTGGTGAACGGCCGTCCCGCCAAAGCCAATTTGCGCCTGGAAGGGGGCGAAGAAGTCACTATCACCCTGCCCGAACCAGAAGAAACTGAGCTGATCGCCGAACCCATTCCGCTGGACATCCGCTACGAAGATGACGATATGCTCATTATCAACAAGCCAGCAGGGATGGTGGTGCATCCGGCCGTGGGGCACAGCAGCGGCACGCTGGTCAATGCCGTCCTGGCCCACTGCCCGAACCTGCCCGGCATCGGTGGCGAAAAGCGGCCCGGCATCGTGCATCGGCTGGACAAAGAAACGTCTGGCCTCATTGTGATTGCCAAAAACGAGCCAGCGCTACGCTATCTTCAAGCCCAGTTTAAGGATCGCACAGTGGGCAAACAATATCTAGCGCTGGTGGATGGCCAGGTACAACCACCAACAGCACTCATCGACGCGCCGATTGGCCGCGATCCACGCCAGCGCAAAAAGATGGCGGTGATCCCGTTTGGCGGCTCGGCCCGCAGTCGTCCGGCTCAAACGCAGTACACCACCATCACCAGCTACGACGATTACACGCTGCTGCGCTGCGAATTGTTCACCGGGCGCACGCACCAAATTCGCGTGCATCTTGCTTATATGGGTTTTCCCATTGTGGGGGACAAGGTATACGGCCGTCGCAAGCCAACAATTCACCTGGGACGGCATTTTCTACATGCGGCAGTGTTACGGGTAAAACGGCCGTCTGACGACGAAGAACTCGCCATCCAGGCCGAACTCCCGCCTGAACTAGACGCCGTTCTTAAGCATTTGGCAGAATGACCTAGGGCAAAACAATGAATTTTGATAGACAGATTGATCGCAACCAATTTCCCACCATGAAGTGGAGCCACACTTTCCTGGAGGAGCATTTTGGCAACGCCGACGCTATTCCCATGTCTGTGGCCGATATGGATTTTCAGGCACCGCCAGCGGTGATTGAACAGCTGCAAAAACGCGTGACCCACGGTGTGTTTGGCTATGAATTCAGGCCAGAAAGCTACCTCAAAGCACTCGAATCCTGGTACCAAACGCGGCATGACTGGGCGATTAATCGGGACAACCTTGAGCAATGCCCCTCCATCATGAACGCCATTTCGATACTAATTGATCAACATTCAAACGTAGGCGATGGCGTGATTTTGCAATCTCCCGTCTTCTTTGAATTTCGCATGGTGATCAAAAGCAGCGAGCGTCGCATCGTCAAAAATCCGCTTAAACTGGAGGCAGGTAAGTACCAGATAGATTTTGAGGATTTGTTGGAGAAAACGGCCGTTCCCAGCAACAAGATCTTAATTTTGTGCAACCCGCACAATCCCATCGGCAGAGTATGGACAAAAGCAGAGTTGGAACAAGTTGCCGCCATTTGTGCTGAACATGGTGTTTTTGTCATCTCTGATGAAATTCATGGCGATTTTGCCTTTCCACCTCACCGCTACATCCCTTACCTTACCGTTTCTGAAACGGCCGCACAAAACGCAGCCGCCTGCATTTCACCTGCCAAAACGTTTAATATTTCCGGCATGGTCGATGCATTCACTGTTATTCCTAACCGGGAGCACCGTCGGTCGTTTCACGACTTTGCCCACCGTTACCAAATCAACAAGGTAAACGTTTTTACCTCCGCTGCCGTCGAATCTGCCTTCACGGAAGGCGCAGCCTGGCTGGATGCACTGCTAGATTATCTTCAAGGCAATGTTGCTCTAATCCGACAGTTCTTTCAGGAAAAAAACATAAACGTTTCCCTGATTGAACCAGAAGGAACATTCCTTGTCTGGCTTGATTTTCGCGGACTGAAACTGGATGCAAAAGAATTGGACAAACGCCTGGCGCAAGACGCAAAAGTCGCATTGAGTCCTGGCTATTGGTACGGCCGTGAGGGAGCTGGTTTTGCCCGCATGACCATTGGCTGCCCGCGAAAAACAGTGCAGCAAGCTCTAGAACAAATACACAAAACCATCGGCAAGAATTAATAAATCCTTTGGAAACCCTGTTGAACTGCAAATAACTATCACCTATACTGTACATAAATTAAGTCCTAATAATCGGGCCATTCCCATCCTTTTTCAATATCAGGTGAACACATGAAACCTATAAATAAAGAACTCTACCTGGCTTTGAAAGAATCCTTTAATGCCAACGAGTTACGAGAAGTTTGTTTGTTTATTAACATTGATTTTGAAAATCTCTCCGGCGACACGATTGATGACAAAACTCGTGAGCTAATCTTGTTTTGTCAACGTCACGCCCGACTTGAGAAGCTCATTGAGACTCTACAAGGAGAACGCCCTCACATCAACTGGTATGAATTAGCCGATATCGAAATCAAACCCGTTGCACAAAACTTGGCATCACCACCCGATATCGATAACATCTTGGATTTTGCCAAAAAGATTGCCAAAGATGGCGGGAGAAAGGCCCGACAATATTTTGAAGATAAAGAAAACATACCGTTCGAGCCTGAAAAAATTAAGAACTTCACCACGCAGGCTGACAAAGAGGCCAACGAAGTCATTGTTGGCGCAATTAAGAAGGAATTTCTTACGGGGCATCACATCATTTCTGAAGAAGGTGGGAATATAGGTGACCAGCCGAAAGAAGAAGGATACACCTGGGTCATTGATGCAATTGATGGCACAATCAATTTTTTCCATCAGTTACCGATTTTTTGTACAGCAGTCGGTGTTTTATGGAACAGAAAGCCTGTTGCTGGTGTTATCTATAATCCCATCAGCCGTGAACTCTTTTTTGCCAGAAAAGGGGGCGGGGCTTTTGTAACAGGAATTTTGAATGGGCGACCAGTAAACATTCAATTGCAGACCAACCAGGAAACGCAGATACGCGATGCCGTTGTCATGACGCATCTGAGTTCTCGTCGATATGCCAGGGAGCGGCTTACAACGTCAGGATTATTAGATGCTTTGTCAAATGCCTCAAGAAATATTCGTGCCTTTGGCAGCGGCCAAATATCTTTGTCTTACGTGGCTCAAGCCAAGTTTCATGCCTTTGTGAACAATGCAACTCACTCGTGGGATCAAGTTGCTGGTTTGGTTCTTGTTGAAGAAGCGGGTGGCATCGTCACAAATTTTCACGGCGAACCGTGGTCAATTGATTCTGAGAGCATCATTGCTTCAGCCAATCAGAAGCTACACGATCAATTAACCGCCATCATCTCGGCAATCTATCCGTTTGAAGGTCCTATGTACAGATTAGGTGAGCTTTTCCGCAAGAATCCAGAGATGGAAAGTAAATTAATCGAACTGCTAAACTCTTTAGAAAAATAATTGCGGCCAGTGGATTGTCAACACAAATTTGGATAGCACTAAAATGAAACCATCAGATTATGTTGCCCAGGCAAATCAAAATATGTGGGAAGCCGAAGTACAAAAAGGCGGGGGCTACACGCAGCCCTGGCTCAATTTGGACGTGGCTGTGTTGCAGCATTTGGCAGCTGGTGAGCTAGATCCCTTCCCAGAACCGTTGTATGAACTATTTCCCTATCAACTACTGCAAGATGCGGTGGGCAAGGATGTACTTTGTTTGGCGGCAGGGGGTGGGCAGCAAACGGCCGTTTTCGGCCTGCTAGGTGCCAATGTAACCGTTGTGGATTTAACCCGTGGACAGCTAGACGGCGATGAAAAAGCAGCGGCTCATTATGGCTACCCCATCACTACCGTCCAGGCCGACATGCGCGATCTTTCTGCACTGTCCGATAGCGCTTTCGACCTGGTGTTTCAGGCCGACTCCCTGGCTTACGTGCCAGATTTGCGTAAAGTGTACGATGAAGTTGCCCGTGTGCTGCGTCCTGGCGGTTTGTATCGGGTAAAACATAGCCAGCCTGCGGTGCATCGTACTGAATGGAACGGCCGTAACTACATCATCAATGCCCCCTATGCCGAAACCATACAGCACCGCGAAGACGGCGGCATTGAGTTCCGGCACCGCATAGACGACATCTTCAACAGCCTGCTGGACGCGGGCTTCACCATCCAGCGCGTCTATGAAGCACCCCATTACCTGCAATCCTACGCCGATGCTGAGCCAGGCAGTTGGGGCCATGAAACGCGGTATGTAGCTGGTGGTTTTGCCATCGTGGCCCAGAAAAACTCATCAATTTAATGCCAGAAACAAAAATCATAGATGACGCAGATTAAACCAATTAAAAATCTTTTCAATCTGCGTCATCTGTTGATGAAAAACCTTTCTGACCCTGGGTTTTTTTGTAATTGAAGAATGGATTCCCGCTTTCGCGGGAATGACAAGTAGAGGTTATTGGCGGTTGAGTGAAGAATGGGGGGAGGGTTATAGTTCGCTGTCTGCGGCTGCGCTGTTTTCTTTTACGGGAGCATTGTATCCGTTTTGTGAGGGGAGCGAGATAGAGAAGGTGCAGCCTTCACCTTGCTGACTGTAGCACCAGGCCCGCCCGCCGTGTCGCTCGGCAATGGAGCGCACAATAGCCAGCCCCAGGCCAGACCCTTTTATTTTTTCCGTGCCGCGCTGCTTCACCCTGTAAAACTTCTCAAACAAACGCATTTGGTCCTGCTTGGGGATGCCAGGGCCGCTATCTTGCACACTGAGGACAAGTTCGCCATTTTTCTGCTCGGCGCGCAGCCACATGGGGCCGCTGTTGGGTGCATATTTGATGGCATTGCCCACCAGATTGGTAAGCGCCTGCCGGATCAGTGAACCATCCCCTTGAACCGGAGAGATATCGTCGGCGATGTCCACCTGGAGCTTAATGCCAGCCAGATGTGCGTGCTGCCAATACTCTTCGGCAATGTCTTCCAGCAACGGTTTCACCTCAATGCGCTCCTGCGCCAAATCTACCCCGGCCTCAATACGGCCCAAATCGAGCAAATCGTCCACCAGCTGGGACATCTGGTCAATGCCGACCAAGATTTTGTTCAGATATTCGTGCTGTTTGGGGCTAAGTTCATCCACCATTGGCACCATGGTGGCGTAGCCGCGCATGTAGGTAAGCGGGCTGCGCAAATCGTGAGACACCGTAGCCACAAAGTCAGACTTCATCTCATCAATTTCTTTGAGATAGGTAATGTCGCGCAAGACGGCCACCCGACCAAACACCTGCCCTTCGTTGCTGATGATGGTGGAAGCGCTGGCATAGTACGTTTGGCCATTTGGCAGAGGCAGCTCTAAATTGCGGGTGTGTTCATCTTGGCCGGTGAGCGCCTTGACCAGTTTCGCCGCTTCAATCACTTTAGCCACCGGGCGGCCCACAACTTTGCTGGCATTCAGGTTAAAAATGCGCTCAGCGGCGCGGTTGATGAGCAAAATGCGTTCGGTTTGGTCGGTGACGATGACGGCGTCTGTGGTGCTGGCTAAAACGGCCGCTAACCGTCGCCGTCCCCCTTCCGCAATGGCATACAAACGGGCATTTTCTACGAGAACGGCCGTTTGGCTGGCCAGGGTCACCAACAAGTTACGTTCAGAAATATCGTAGCTGTGCGCCTGCCGGTAGCCCAACCACAAAATCCCCTGAAAGCGATCATGTGAGTAAAGCGGAATGGCCACCAGGGCGGGTACTGGCGGTTCAGCGTCACGGTTTAGCTCTAAAGCGGCGCGAATCTGGTTAGGCGTGGCTAGCATCAGCTCCTGCATATGCCGCAAGCGGGTCATGATGGGCCGATCCAACGCTTTCATCGCTGGGGCAGCCGGGCCTTCGCCAAAGGAAAGCGGCGCACCACCGCTTGGATTTAATACCACGGCGCGCGCCCCAGCCGCCCCCGTACCGCGCAATGCACCGCGCAAAACGGCCGGGATGCCTTGCGTCAAATCAATACTGGTAGAAACATCATGGCTGGTGCCCAACAGCAGCGACAAATCGTTGAGCTGTTTGCGCGTGGCTCGCTGCATCTGGATAAACGCCTGGTTTAACTCACCTATTTCATCTTCGCGCTGCTCCAGCTCTGTGGCAGACCAACTGCCTCCGGCGGCCATCGTCTTGCTGGCAGCCACGATTTTGCTAATTGGCTGGGTGATGTCGCGCCCCAACAAGGTAACGTTGGTGTAAAACAGGACCGTGCCCAAAATCAGCACCAGCAGCAGCGGCCACCCAATGCGCAATGCCTGCCCTAGCACAATTTCGTAGGGAACGGCCGTTACCACCGTCCAACCTGGCTCAGCCACCGCTTTGGTGTATATCAGGTCTCGCGTGCTGCTGCCTTGCAGCCAGCCCCGGTACGCCGCGCCCGATTCCATATCGCCCAGGCCCAAGAACCAGAGAGAGCGCAATTCATCTTCATCACCAGGCCAGCCAGCACGTAAATACGCGTTTTGGGGATGGGCGATAATTTGTCCCTGTTCATTGACCAGAAAACCAGTACCGCCACCAACAGTGCCTTGTAAACCAACCAGCAAATCATCCAGGCTAAAATTAGCCAGCCGCCCGATGAGCACAACGGCCGTTTCCCCGTCCTGGCGCACCGGCAAGAGCAAACTCAACACTTGTTCTGGCGTGGGCATGTTGGCCAGGGCCACGCTTTTGGGGTTGGGTGTAAACGCCTCAGTTACGGCTATGGTTTCGGTTGGTGAAAGATCGAGAATCGTTTCGTTTTGGGGGAAAACGGCCGTTACGTCGCCAGCCTCATTCACCAACAATAATTGCTGATACATAGGATTTCGACGGTAAAGCTCGGCCAAAGCGTCGCTGGCAACGGCAGTATTGGCACTCAGCAGCGCCGTCTGCTCATCTTCAAACAGCGTCAGCTGGGTTTCTAGCTGGTTAACAAATTCGGGAATAGCCTCAGAAACGACGGTGGCATTGTAAGCCATCTGGTTCACGACCAACCGGGTAGAAACAGAGACTGCCAAATTATAGACAATGGTGATAGAGAGCAAAATAAGCAAGGCGGCAAATGTGAAATAGTTAAGCTGAAGCCTTTTTTGCAGGCTGCGCCGGGTTGGTGGGGGAATGAGCGATTGAGACGGCCGTAAATCGGGCACATTGCGTAAAACGAACGTAACCACGCCACCAGCGACAATTCCTTCCAGCAAACGCGGCCAAAAATTCGCCGTCACCACCACCAGGGCTTGATCCAGGGCCGACAACCCAGAAACGCTGGCAGCGGCAAAACCACCAAATCCACCCAGAGTAGTGAGCAGCAAGCCGCTCAACAGTCCGGCTACCCAGGGCTGCCGCAGCCAATGGTAAACTGGGCCCATGTAGTTTTGCTGTAATAAGAAGGCAATGGTTACGGCCGTAAACGCGCCCCAAAAGATATCAAACAACCAATGAGTCTGACCCAGCATCGTGCCCAGACCCATAAACGCGCCAACAAGCATAGCCCCTGGTGGGCCTACGACTACGCCAGCCAACAGCAGCGGAATGCCACCCAGCAGCATGGCCGCACTGTTCGGCAATTCAGTTACGGGCGGCGAGGCAAATTGGAAGTGAAGGGGAAGGAATTGGCTGGTGATTAGTCCAGCCAAAGAAAGGGCAGCAGTCCAAAGCCATTGTTTCCTGGAAAAACGTTGGTAATTTGGACGGAAATAAAATGCAAGATAAACAAAAAGGGCAGCACACAAAAGCAAAAGCAGGTAGCCTACCGCACGGCTTGGCAGGTCAAGCGAAACTTCCCTACTTACACCCCACAGACTTACTGGCATACGGTTGTTCTCTTCACGCTGAGGTGACTCGCCTCTCTTAATACTAATCGCAGTTTGGCGCAAACATGATCTGTACTCAAAGATCCTCTGCCAAATTGCTTAAAGTACAGCCTGCCAGGAGTCGTGTGGAATGAATTTGGGCACAGCCATACCAACAAAACAGTCTACAAAAGTTACTTTACAATAACGATACAACAACGGGATTATAACATGCGCTTATAGCCATAGCAATCAACATCAGGCAAAAGAGGCAAACCGAAAGTCATGGGTCAACCGAGATCTTCAATACATGACAACAATTATTGATTGCAGAAACAGAATGTTTTCAAGACAAACTGTTTGTCATTTATAAAGTTGTAAACTATCATCCTCCTAATGAATTCTCGTCGCCGCACTTACCTTATTTTGATTGGGGTTATCCTGCTTACGGTCCCTTGCTATATCGCTGGTGTCGTCTTGCTGGTTATTGCGCCAGATGCCCCTGTGAGCGAATTGCCGCCCACATTGCCCGTTGTTGTTTCGTCTACACCTACGGCAACTAGTCCAGCCACAGAAGTTGGCCCGCCTGGCACATTAACGGCCGTTCCCACCAGCACCCCTGCTCCACCCACAGCCACCTTGCCACCAACACCAGACCAGTTCCAAACGCCAGTGGTGCTACCCACAGAAACACCAACAGAAACAGCTACGGCTTCCGCAACACCAACCGCCACGGGAACTCCCACCGCAACAAGTACAGGAACGGCACAGGCTACCAACACAGCAACGGCAACAGCGACGGCTACTGCGACCCAAGGCATCACCCCCACAGCCACCAACACTGCCACTGGAACACCAACGGCGACCACGGCCGTTTCGCCAACTGTCACCAACACGGCAACGGCAACGCCAACCGCCACAACGGCCGTTACCCCCACAGCCACCAACACCGCTACAACGGCCGCACCAACCGAAACAGCCACCACTGGCCCTTAACCAATTGGCACAAGAGAGAGAGTTTATGGATACATTCAAATTACTACAAACCTTAACCGAAATACCGGGTCCGTCCGGCAATGAGCAAGCGATTGCCAGTGCCGTAGAAGAGTGGTGGCAGCCATATGCCACTCATTTTGTGCGGGATCGCGTGGGCAACCTGATGGCCATCAAAGAGGGCAGCGGAGAGGCATCCCGTCGCTCCATTTTGCTAGCAGCCCACATGGATGAAATTGCCCTGATGGTCCACCAGATCGTATCCCACAATGACAATGGTTTTTTGCGCGTTACCAACGTCGGTGGGGTCGATATTCGCCATTTGTATGGGCAGATGGTGGTGGTGCATGGAAAAAATAAAATTTTTCCTGGCGTTTTGGGCAGCCTGCCCAAAACAATGCTGCCTCCAGAAAAACGAAACAAGCCCTTCGGCTATGAAGATTTGGTCGTAGACGTAGGCCTTCCCCTCTCCGAAGTGGCGGCAGAAATATCGGTAGGTGATTTTATTAGCTTCCGTCAGCCACTGCGCAAACTGCAAAACGGCCGTATCACAGGCAAGGCGCTCGACAATCGGGCTTCCATCGCCGCCGTGACCATCTGCCTGGATTATTTGAGCCAGCGGACACACAGTTGGGACGTGGTGGCCGTAGCCACCGTGCAGGAAGAAACGCATTTGCTAGGGGCCTTCACCAGCGCCCATTCACAGCAGCCAGACCTGGCCATCGCCATCGACGTGACCTTTGGCAAAGGGCCAGGGGCCAGCGACACTGGCACTTTTGAGCTGGACAGCGGCCCCTCCCTTGATTTAGGGCCAAACGTCCACACTGGTATGTACAAGGCGCTCAAGAAAACGGCCGAATCCCTGGAAATGTCCATTAGCACTGGCACCCACAGCCGGGCCAGCGGCACCGACGCCTTTGGCGTGCAGGTGGCCCGCAGCGGCATCCCCACCGGCCTCATTTCCATCCCCTTGCGCTACATGCACACCATGGTGGAATCCATTGCCCTAAAAGATGTGGAGCGCTGCGGCCGTTTAATGGGCGAATTCATTGCCAACCTGGACGATGAATTTTTAGACAAGTTAGCGGCAGGGATGATGGAAGAGGAAAGTAAACAGTAATCAGTAAAACAGTATTCAGTCAATTGGTTACTGACCACTGATTACTGAATACTGACCACTGATTACCGATAACAGGTAATCAACATGAACGAACTACTCAAAAACCTAACCGAAGCCGTCGGCGTGTCTGGCGAAGAGAAAGAGGTGCGGCTGCTCATTCGCGACCTCATCGCCGACCATGTGGATGAATGGCACGTTGACGCGATGGGCAACCTGATTGCCCTAAAAAAGGGCACCGGCGCAGTCGATTTGCGGGTGATGGTTGATGCCCATATGGATGAAGTCGGCCTCATCGTTACTGATTACGACAGCAACGGCACCCTGCAATTCAGCGGCGTGGGCGGCTTTGACGACCGCGCCCTGCTGGGCAAAGTGGTGCAGATCGGCCCTAAAAAGCTGACCGGCGTCATTGGGGCGCGTCCCATTCACCTGCTCAACGCCAGCCAGCGCAACACCATCACCAAAATGGACGCCATGCGCATCGACATTGGGGCCAAAAATAAAGATGCCGCCAGCGGCAAGGTCGATATTGGCGATCGGGCAGCCTTTGTGACGGAATACGAGGAATTGGGGCCAACGGCCGTTGGCAAAGCATTTGACAATCGGGCAGGTTGCGCGGCGTTGATTGAACTGTTGCGGGAACGGCCGTATCCCTTCGATCTCATCGCCACCTTCACCGTGCAGGAAGAAGTGGGTCTGCGCGGGGCCAGAACCGCTGCCTACGGCGTGAAGCCAGATGTGGCCCTCATTTTGGAATGCACCCCCGCTTATGACCTGCCCAACAAAGACGACGTGAGTCCTAATGTAGCGCTAGGTAAAGGGCCGTCTATTTATGTGATGGACAGCGGCACGGTGCAAGACCCGCGCCTGGTGAGCCTCATCACCCAAACGGCCGCAGATAATGACATTCCCTTCCAGATTCGTCGCCCAGGTGGTGGCGGCACCAACACCTCCGTCGCCCAGCGCGTTCGTGGCGCGATTCCGGCTGCCACCATCGCCGTGCCCGGTCGCTACGCCCACACCCCAGCCATGATGATCAACCTGGATGATTATGCGAATGTGGTAAAGCTGGCGAAAGCGACACTTTTAAATTTAACCACGGATATTGTGAAACGACATTGAGTCATTAGCACTCATTTTATTTTCGAGGGAAAGATGAACGATTTAATCAAAAAACTGGTAGAAGCTTACGGCCCATCGGGCTTTGAAGATCAGATGCGGGAGTTGATTCGGCCCGAAATTGAAAAATACGCCGATGAAATTTCGGTAGATGCAATGGGCAACCTGATTGCGCGCAAGAAAGGAAAAGGCAAGAATGGCCTCAAGGTGATGATTGCCGCCCACATGGACGAAATTGGACTGATGGTCTCCCACATCACTGAAGACGGCTTTTGCCGCTTCACCAACATCGGCGGGATTTATACCCACACGCTGTTGGGCAGCCGGGTGCAGTTTGCCGACGGCCGTATCGGCATCATTTACAGCGACCGCATCAAAGACCGCAGCAAGGTGCATGGTCTAGAAAAACATTACATCGACGTGGGCGCAACCAGCAAAGAAGATTGCCCGGTGAAAGTGGGGGACGCGGTGGGCTTTGTACGGCCGTTTCTAGCCCAGGGCAAACGGCTCAGCGCCAAAAGCATGGATGACCGTATCGGCTGCGTGATTGCCATCGAAGCGCTCAAGCGGCTCAAGAAAACACCCCACGACGTTTATTTTGTCTTCAGCGTGCAGGAAGAGGTGGGCACGCGCGGGGCACAGGCAGCGGCCAACATGCTCGATCCCGACGTGGGCATCGCCCTAGACGTGACCCTGGCCGGTGACACGCCAGAACCCACGCCCATTGCTGTCGAGTTAGGCAAAGGCACAGCCATCAAAGTAAAAGACACGGGCATGATTGCCCATGCTGGCCTGGTACGCCTGATGAAACAGCGCGCCGAGGATGCCAACATTCCTTACCAGCTGGAAGTGCTCACTGGTGGCTCCACCGACGCCCGCTCCATCCAGATTGCCAATGGTGGTTCGGCGGCTGGCTGCATCTCCATCCCCTGCCGCTACGTGCATTCGCAAAGCGAAACCGTAGATGCCGACGACGTCGAAAACTCCATCAAACTCCTCATCGAAATCCTCGCCAACCCAATCGAATTGTAACTTCTCTGGTGACAGTCACTTCAAAAAAATTCTAGAGTGACTGTCACCAACTAAACCCATTCCCCAAAGCCAAAATTTATTTTCGGAATTAGCACTTATGTGCTATTATTTCAGCCTCTTTTTATTCTTAACCAGAGGCTGATTAGCCTAGGAGAAAGTCTATATGAAAGAAAATGATAGCTTTTTTTGGGAATTAGCGGAACCACTTTTGGCTGAGAAAGCCATCGAAAAAGGGACGATGATGGGCTTTCCTTGCTTGCGGGTGAATGGGGACTTTTTTGCCTCGGTGGATCGCAAGACGGGGGATTTGATTGTGAAGCTGCCTGCCAACCAGGTGCTGGATTTGATTGAAACTGAGGTGGGAGAGCCTTTTGCGCCAAACGGCCGTCGCTTCAAAGAGTGGGTTGCCATTCCCAACCGAGATGCCGCCCTCTGGCAGCAGCTCATCAGCGAGGCCCGCACCTTTGTCGGGGGCAAATAGCGCCTATTTTATGTAAAGCTTTTTAGAAAACCCAAGGGGAGATCGTTGAAATTAGTCGTGCTGCTGGGCAATGAGAATGACAGCGAAGGTAATTTATCGCCGGTGGCCATCAGTCGAGCCAATACGGCCGTTCGCTTTCTTAACAAAAACAACGAGTGGCTTGTTCTGCCAACAGGTGCTTTTGGCTCCCACTTTAACACAACCAAAATTCCGCACGGACAATATTTGACCGATTATTTGTTAGCTAACGGCATCCCGGCTAGCCAGATTTTGCCTCATACCAACAGCGCAAACACCATACAAGATGGCATTTGCGCACATAAAATAGTTGCTAATTTAGAGGCTTCACAAATTGTTGTGGTCACTTCTGATTTTCATATGAAGCGGGTCAAGTTCATTTTTGGGCAATTATTTGCGGACATGACTATCGAATATTTGAACGCACCCAACCAGGTAGACCCGCCAACTTTGGCTAAATTGCTGGCGCATGAAACGCGCGCGCTGCGCAGATTGCAGGAAAATTGGGAGCAACTTTTCCGGCAAAACAATGAGATTTTGTTACGGCCGTTCCAAAATAAACTTTAAGCTTCTACAATTTACCTAATGGTGCCCGGAAAAAGCCGTACCCAAATCCAGGCCAGGGTCATCGTGGGAATCGCCTGCGTGAAAGGGATGAGCGACTCTACCATAGAAACGCCACGGAGTGCTTTCAACCCCAGCCGATCTAAAATAATCCAGGAAAAGGGAGCCGCCAGAAAATCCAGGGCAAAGTCGAGCAGATCAATCATGAGGACGACCAGGAACGGGGTGAGCAGCAATGTTTCGCCAAAGGTAGCATCCGGGGGAATGTGTATGCGCTTGACCTGCCGCCACACGATAAACAGCAACAACAACGCCAAAAGAAGCGCCACACCCATCAGGGTGAGGAGAGTAAGACCAAAATCACGTAAGAATTCTGCTGAGTCCATAGTAAGATATTTGGATTTCCCCGGAAACTTTTAGACAGGGTGTTGGTTTTACAGATAGTTTCCGGGGAAATGATTGTTTCTAGAAAAACACCTGCGCTAAAAAGATAATAAAAATAAAAATGCCGCCAATGAATTGAATGATAGTGGCAATGCCCCATCCCGCCAACCCGCCAAAGCCCGCTTTTTTAGCGATTTCCCAATCGCCATGCTCCCAATATTCGCCCAAAAACAGCCCGGCAATGTAACCGGCAATCGTGCCCACAACGGGGAACAGAAAAGACCCAACGATGGCTCCTGCTGTGCCGATAAGCATCGATTTTACGGAGGCTCCCCCTTTTTTAGCGCCAAACAGCGTGAGCCAAATGTCTGATGTGCCGGTCACCAGGGCGATGAGGCTGATAACAACGATAGCTGTAACGGAAACGGCCGTAAAGCCATCCACCAGCGCATAAACAAAAACAATCACCCACATTAGCAGCACCCCAGGAATAATGGGAATCAATGTGCCAATAAGGCTGAGTAACAATAAGAAAATAACAACACCAACAGAAACTGCTTCAAAAAGTTGGGCCACAATGCCTCCAACCAAATAAATTTTGTATTCAGGTGCGACGAACTTTTCTCCAGAATCCTCGATTCACAAACCATCTTTCAAAGTGCGTCGCACCTCTAGTAAATTTTTTTAACGGTAGACTCTACGCAGGGAGTAATTGATCGTCGCAAAGATTAGAGGGAGCGGTAAGCGAGCAAAAAGCGCTCAAACACATCGGAGAGATACGGCCGTAATTGCAAAAAGCCTTGCAGCGGTGTGTCTACAAAATCATGTTCGGCCATCCGATTGATTTTTTGCCAGGTATATCTATTGGGCATCTCTTCAAACCAGGTGGCAAAATGCGGAAACCAGTTGGTGATTACATACAGGCAGCGCGCCGCCGGAATTGCCTGCCGCAACGCCCGCGTATTCACCCGATTGCCCAACCGCTGCGAAAGGGCTAGCAGGTAGCTGTCAATCATTGTCTCTTCATCCACTGGCCAGGCAGGTCGCGTTCTTAAGTTTGGAGCCTTTTCGGCGTCATCCAGCAAGCTGAACTGCTCAATGAAACTGATCAGGTCACAAATACCGGGGCCAACAGCGGCCGTTTGCCAGCCAGTAAGCCGCTGATCATCAAAAACGGTGACGCGCCAGCGACGGTTATTGGGATCGCCGTGTAGCAAGGTGGGCGGCAGCTGACGTAAGGGTTCCAGCAAAGGCACAGGATCATCCAACAGATCGGCAACGGCCGTTAAATGCGTTTCTCCCAAAATGCCTGGCCAACCACCTAAATCGCGCATCACCACCAGGCCATTAGCTGCTTGCAAAAAGAGTGGTGCCAGCTGACCCGCCTGGGACAGTGCGTGTTCAGACAGAATTGCCGCTGGCCCTTCTTCAAAATAAACCGCCTGCTCGGCCACCAGCGATTCCCATTGGTACGCCGTGCGATCCAACAGCAGGCCCAAGCCAGCGCTCGTCAGATCATCTGTTTTGCCGAAGAACATCGCGTGCAAATGCGCCAGTTTTTCGATGATGGCGCTCACATCGGAGATGGACCATTTTTCTGGGGAAATATCGTTGGGGACGTCATCCAGCACAGCCCAGCCCTCGCCATTGGGTTCCGCCTGATGCAAGAAGTGGCAGCCGGGGGCCAACTCCGGCAGTCGGGGAGCAAACTCGGTGTAAAAAGCAGCTTCTACAGCCTCAATATACCGTCCGATGAAGGAAATAGGATCAGAATGCCCCGCCAGCGACAGGAGATAACGGGTCATCCGTCGGCTGGATTGGGCGTGTGGTCTGATCGGTTTAGCCGATACGGCCGTTACCACCAACTCATCCACCTCCATATGATCGCGTAAGAGCGCGGTCCAGGCATTCGGATCACGTCTTTGAAGTTGGGTGGCCAGCAATTTTGATTGTCTCATCGCGGCTACATTGTAAAAGCTAAGTGGACGCCTGACAAGCCACGACCAAACAATGAGACCAATTCGTTTGGCCTATTTACAAACTTCTCAGCTACGGTTGCCCCCAAATTGTCACCAATTCATCCAAGAGTGGAACTTTTCTAGCGGCACCGACGTTTCCCCAGTAACCCGGGGGATTTTGTTTAGCAAACCATCAAAAATCAGGAGAGAGAAAATGAACGCCAAACGATTTTACCGGCTGGCGGCTGCGATGGTCGCCACGTTGCTGCTGCTGGCTGCCTGTGCACCACAGTCTGAAACTGTGGAAGTAACACGTGTGGTCACAGAGACAGTGACAGTGGAAGGGGAAGCACAAGAGGTGACCCGTATCGTAACCGAAATGGTTACAGAAAGTGCAGATGCCTCTCTGCCCAATGCGCAACCGCAGGCGCGACTCATCATCAAGAATGGGGAGCTGGCAATGATGGTGGTGGATACGGAAACGGCCGTCTCCACTGCTACCCAACTCATCGCCGAACTGGGTGGCTACATCATCAGCCAGCAAATCTTCGACACGCAATTTGGTCTCAGCGCAGCGAACATGCAGTTGGCCGTGCCAGTGACTCAATTTGAAACCGCCCTTAACCAACTGCGGGCACTGGGCCAGGTGACCAATGATTTTGCCGGTGGCCAAGATGTCACCGACGAGTACGTCGATTTAGGCTCAAAGCTAGACAATCTGATTGCCACCCGCGACCGCCTGCGCACCTTCCTCGATGATGCCGAAACAGTGGAAGAGGCATTGCGCGTCAACGATCAGCTCAAACAGGTTGAGGAAGAAATCGCCATTATTCAAGGCCGCCGCAACTACCTTAGCGATCGGGCCGCTTTTTCGACCATTGACCTGTCATTGCAGCCTCTGCTGCCCACCCCAACGCCCTCCCCCATTCCCACGGCCGAATCATGGCGGCCCAGCGACACAGCAAAGGTAGCCGTAGTCAATCTGCAAGAATCCGCCCAGCAAACGGCCGATTTTTCCATCTACTACGGCATTGTGTGTGGTCCCTGGCTACTGCTGCTGGGGCTTTTGGGCTGGATTGGCTGGCGGCTGCGACAGCGGTTCGGCTGGTGGATTGAGTAATTATTTCTCTGCGGTTCTCTGTGTTTGCTCTGTGCAGCTCTGTGTTCCGCTTTTAATAAGGAGGATTCTGATGCGGAAAAGATACATTATGTTAACAATAGCGTTTTTTATGGGCTTACTGCCGCTGTGGCTCATGTGGCCCAGCAATCATCCGGTGCAGGCAGCCCAGGTCGATGATCGGCTGGTGATTAAAGAAGCGACCCTTGCCCTAACGGTGCCAGAGACAGGTACGGCCGTTCAAACCGCGCTTAATCTGGCCGAAAGTTACAACGGCTACGTGCTCAACCAACGCCAATGGGAAACTGGTGACACGACCACCTACGGGGAACTTACTTTTGGCGTTCCCGCCGAACAGTTTGAAGCCCTGCTCAACGCGTTGCGCACGCTGGGCACGGTGGAAGATGAGCAGCTCAGTGGGCAAGATGTGTTGGCAACGGCCGTTGATCTGCAATCGCGCCTGGACAACCTTACCAGCAACCAAACCCGGATGCGCACCTTTCTGGAGCAAACACGGAACACCACCGAAACGTTGGCCGTGCACCAGCGATTGGTGCAGGTCGAAAACCAAATCAACGATCTGCAAGGGCAGCTCAACTTTTACACTGGCAAGTCCACAAATGCACAAATCATGCTGCGCCTAACGGCTCTGCTGCCTACGCCTACACCCACGCCGCTGCCCACGCCGCAAAGCTGGTCGCCGGGCCACACAGCCAAATTGGCCACCCTGCGCACCCAACAAAATGCCCAATCTGTCGCTGATTTTACGATTTATCGCACCATCACCTGGGGGCCATGGCTGCTGCTTTTGGGTTTCGGTCTCTGGATTTTTAGCCGAATCAGGCACCGTTCCATCTTAGCTATTCCTCAGCGGGAAGAGAATAGCCAGGATGGCGACACACAAGAATCGGCCTAAGCTATCACCTTTGTGGTTGATTTGTTTGGCTGGTGTCAGGTTTATGAAAGCGTAATAATTGTTAAGCGTGATAATCTAATGGTGTATCAAGTTTGGACTGTAAAGTAATGACACTTAGGAGGTGCAACGTGATTGCAATTCAACTCTCAACCATCATCATTATTGCGCTTATCGCGCTCATCATTGGCATCATTATTGGTGTATCGATGAGTCGGCCAGTGTCTAGATTTTAAGTAAGTAGATGGGGGTGGAAACGGCCGTAACCGGCCAAACACACCCAAGTGCTTGCCTGAAAATTCATAATTCTGTACCTTTTCCCGCAAATGATTTAGGATCATCCCCTGAATAATTTGCGGGTTTTTCTTTCTCATCTGTGCACCCACATTCCGATTCAACCACACGCTTAAATGAACGAAAATATTAACTGTCGCTGCAACAGGCCGACAGTGCTTATTAAGCTAGGAGAAATTGCGATGAAAAAAGCAGCACTATTAACTTTGTTCTGTATTTTTGTACTGTGCAGCATCATGTTGACTAAACCCTATGCCAGTTTGGAGGCAGCAGCGAGTGCTGTCGGCGATCCCCCTCAGTTTACCCTGCCCACAAAAGGGGTGTTTATAAATCGGGATGTGAGAAACGGCCGCGTCTCCACCGGCTATCAAGCAGTCCTTGGCCCCCTGGGCTGCATCGCAGATGGCGACCCCTACTCGCCAATTAACAGCCCTTTTGCCACAGGTCCCTACACATACACTTATCTAATTCGCATTCCGGCCGATTATAATTCCGACATCGTGCGCGTCGAATTGTTTGATCCTGATTCCATCAATGCTGCCCTAAATACAACCGCAATCTTTCGAACAAATATTGCTATTAACAATGGTTTAGGGATTGTTGATAGCAAAA
>JBNKLQ010000067.1:0-24798 GCA_050292445.1 Promineifilaceae bacterium (SeqCode)
GATGACAATGACAACACCAATCTGACTGTCGATATGGGCTTTGTGGCCACACCAACGGCCGTTACCCTCACAAGCTTCACCGCCACCAACCTGGGCAACCAGCAGGTGCGCATCAACTGGACCACGGAATCGGAGGTAGACAACTTCGGCTTCCGCATCTACCGCAGTACAAGCAACAGCTTCGGCGGGGCCACGGAGGTTCACTTTGAGCCAACGGCCGTTTCTGGCGGCACTGGCCCTGGTGCCAGCTACAGCTACACCGACACGGTTCCGGCCGACGGCACATACTACTACTGGCTGGTGGATGTGGAGACGGATGATGATACGGCCGTTCATGGCCCCATCAGCGTTAACGTAACGCCGTTTATCAACATTTACCTACCGCTGGTTATTGGCGGCAATTAAAAATGTATCGCGTAGGGGCGACCCGCCGGGTCGCCCCTACCAAATGGCGATTATGAAATACGGCCGTTTTTTTCTAATCCTTCTTGTGCTTTTCCCCCTGATTTGGGGCGGCAAACCAATCTTCTCAGCTGAGCCAGTCACCGACCTGGAGCCAGAAATCACTTTATTGTCCGATGGGGTGCAGGTAACTTGGCCCACGCTGGAACTGGTGGAAACGACGCAGGCAGACGGCCGTATCACCCTTTCCCTCCCTGGTTTCGACAACAATCTCACTGCCTCCCTACTGGTAGCATTGCCGCCAGAGAGTGAGCCAACGCTGGAATTTGCCGAAAGTGGAGTGGCGGAACGGCCGTTCACTTCCGAATTGACAAACGCACTCGAATCTGGTCCTGTGATTAGCCTGAACGAAGCGGGCGTGCTGCGCGGCGTGCACCTGGCGCGGCTCACTTTCCTCCCGGTACAGCTGGCAGACAACCATCTGCGCCTCACGCAGTCGATTTCCGCAACAATTCAGTTTCACAGTCCACCCAATGCGGCGCGTCCTGCTGCTGCACCTGATCTGCTGCAAACGGCCGTTGCTGCCCAAGTCATCAATCCTGGCCAGTTAGCCATCAGCCCAGCCACGGTACAGCCAGCCAAACCAACTGCCCCTGTGCCCACCGTTTTTATCGAAGTGGCGGCACCGGGGATGACGGCCGTTACCTACAACGATCTTCAGGCCGCAGGCTTCCCCGTGGGCAGCATCAATCCTGCCAACTTGCAGCTTTGGCTCGACGGCGACGCCCGGCCGCTCGAATGGTTTGGCGACGGCGATGCCCAGTTTGAGGCGGGCGAATCGTTTCGTTTTTACGCTGCGCCCTGGTTTAGCCGCTGGCAGCGCAATGAAGTGTACACGCTCACCGCAGGCAGCAGCCCCGGCAGCCGCCTGAGCAGCCAGGCCGCCGCGCCCAGTGGACTGAGCGGCGGCACGCTTTGGCTAACGGCCGTTGCCGAGCAAAACAACCTCTACACGCCAGACTGCGTTTGCGGCCAACTGCCTGCCGGGCGGGATGGCGACCGCTGGGTGTGGGAAGATTTGCGCCAGCCGGGACGGCCGTCGGCCAGCTACGACATTAGCTTACCTTATGTCAATACAAACCAAAACGGGCAGCTCAGCCTGTGGACCATTGGCTTCACGGCGCTTGACGCTGCACCAGACCACCATTTGAATCTAAGCTTCAATGGTAGCGGGGTAGGCAATATTAGCTGGGATGGCAAAACGACCGTGACCCACACCCTTACCTTGCCTGCCAACCGTTTGCAAACTAGCAGCACGCTGGCCCTAACCATTCCCGCTGTACCTGGCGTTTCTATTGATGGCTTGTGGCTGGATGGGTTTGCCGTACGCTATGGTTACAATGGCAGCCCCATTGCCGCCGATGAGCAGCTATTTGTGGATGGAGCCAATGCTCGCCGCGCTTATACGGTTGCCCTCGGCAGCAGCGCGGGCTTACGCCTGTATGACGTGACCAATCCCGCTGCCCCCGCCCGTTTAAGCAGCACAAGCTGGCAAAATGGGCAGGTCAGCTGGGGTGATCCCAACGCCAACGGGCACAGCTATCTCATCACCAACAACAGCAGCCTGCATGCGCCAACGGCCGTACGCCTGCCGCAAACGCTCCCCACAGGCAGTGCCGATTACGTGATCATCAGCCACGCCAGTTTCATCCCGGCCCTGACGCCGCTGGTGAATTTGCGGCAAAGTCAGGGGCTTTCCGTGCAAGTGGTAGATGTGCGGGCGGTGTATGATGGCTTTGGTTACGGCCGTGTCGCCCCCGAAGCCATCCGCAGCTACCTGAGCCACCTCTACCACAATGGCAGCCCGGCCCCCACCTACATTTTGCTCGTCGGCGATGGCACCAGCGACCCCAAACGGTACCGCGCCGATTCACAAACCACCTGGCTGCCGCCCTACCTGGCCGATGCCGATCCCTGGGTGGGCGAAGTCGCCGCCGACAACCGCTATGTCACCGTCGATGGCGACGATTTGCTGCCGGATATGCTCATTGGCCGCCTGCCGGTGAACAGTTTGGCCCAGGCCCAAACCGTCGTGACCAAGATTGTTGAGTACGAAACAAAGCCGTTTTTGGGGGATTGGAACGGCCGTATCACCTTCATTGCTGACGACACCGACGCCGCCGGAAACTTTGCCGCTCACTCTGCCAATCTTGCGCAAACCTACGTAGATGAGCCGTGGCAGATAACCAGCCTGAACTACACGCCGCAGCTTGGCGAATCTGCCATGCAGACCCAGGTAAAGCAAAGCTGGCAAAATGGGACGGGATTGCTTATCTACAATGGCCATTCCTCCATTCATCAATGGGGGGCTGAACGCTTTTTCCATCTAGACGATGTGGCCAATCTGAGCAATGGGGCGCGCCTGCCCGTCGTTTTGCAAATGACCTGCTTCACTGGCTCCTTTGCCCAGCCGTATTGGGACACATTGGATGAAGCCCTACTGCGTCATCCTGACGGCGGCGCGGTGGCGGTGTGGGGGGCCACCGGGCTGGGCGTGGGCACCGGGCATGATGCATTGGCTGGCGGCTTTTTGCAGGCGTTGATTGGGGAAAATGAGGTAAGGTTGGGAACGGCCGTTCTCGCCGGTAAGCTCAACCTCTTCACCAATAAACCGGCCAATCTAGATTTGCTAGACACCTTCACCCTCTTCGGCGACCCAGCCACCCAATACAACACTGACTTCTGGGCGGGCATCCCCGTCTACCTCCCCCTCATCTCCCGCTGATTTTAAAACCTGACAGGTTTACATAATAGTTTATTTAAAATGATCCTTTGCCATGCAAAATTGGCTTAATTGCCAGCTGGCTTTGAAAACCTGTCAGGTTTGCTCCCCAAATTTCGAATTGTTGATTTGATTCGCCTATAATTGCGGGATGTCCACTAAACCCCCCGCATCGCCGCCTGGCCGCTGGCGCAAAACCTTTGTGCAGCGCTGTCATTGGGCCATTATTGGGCGGCTACCTGGCCGACAGTGTGAGCTACCAGCTCATCTTTAGCCTGAGCGCGGCAGGGCGGCTATTGGGAATGGTGTTGTTTACCCTGTTCACCGTACGGCTGGTGAAAAGGGTGAATGACGGGGTGAAACGGCCGTAAATTAATCAAAAATCACTGTCCAAATAATATTCTGAGTATGCTATACTGACCTTGTGCCAAACCAATGTAATCAGTAAGGAGGATAGCGTGTCTGTTAAATATTATTTGCATACCCCATTGCCGGATGATTCAAACGAATGGCCAGCTGTTTCGCGTCTGAGTCGAAAAATGGAGCGCCACTTCGGCCGGACTCAGGATCTGTATACACTCATCTTTAATATTGAGCCAAATGAACAGATTATCACCGCTGAAGGTAAAAAGCTTACGCAGTTGGATGCATTGCTTATTGGTCCAAAGTTTGCCGCGATTGTTGAGCTGAAAAACTGCTTTGAGCCTATTCGAGCTGAAGCTTTGAATGCACCCTGGTTTGCAGGAAGCAGAGAATTTCAACTGAAGGGCGGCAGCGCCGATAACCCTTTTATGCAAGTTCAATACGCTCGGCATGTCTGGTCAAGTTACCTGGCCGAAAAGTGTGCGTATTGCTTCCCTGGGTTCCAGCTTAACGAGTGGCAGAATCGTTGGGAACACTTAGGCGTTTTTCTTCTCATTGTTCCCTACTTGCATCCAGACTCTTCCCTCCCCCCCCTCGAAAAAGCCAATGGCTGGCTGAAAGTTGGCAGTGTTGGAGATGTGGCAGATTTTGCCTTTCATACGCACTCAGACCGTCTTGGCCTTGCGCCGGACACAGTGCAAACTGTTTTGACAGATATTTTAGGTGCAAAGCCTTGGCAACAGTTGGAAAGGATAAGGGATGAGCAAGTTGGCAGTTTGTTCATTTATGAACCAGACCGACCGCTCATTCGTATTCCTCTCTATCGGTTCGATGATATTTCCATTGGCCGTTCTACAACCCAACTGGTGCGGATTCACAGCCAATACCGTCGCATAAGCGGGGCACACGCGCGCCTGGAAGTGCAAAATGGTGAGGTCAAGTTGTTAGATGTGGGGAGCAAAAATGGCACGTATGTTTCAGTTAACGGCCGTTTCGTCAATGTCCCTCCTGATTATGCTTTGTCCGAAAATGAGTGGGCGTTGCTGGGAACGAGAAATCATAAGGAAGCCATACGCATTTGTTACACGTTACACACACAGGAGGCCATAAAAACGGCTGATACCAAAACCTTGTTGGGTACGTTAGAAACAAGAGTTTAACAATATGTCACAGCTGCCAAAACGGTACACATTGGGCCATAAAATTGGCGAAGGCGCAATGGGTGAAGTGTATCAAGCGTTTGATACCCAAACCGAGCGCGATGTTGCCATTAAAGTGTTGCCTGCTAACTCGTTGCAGGGGCCGCGCCGCGCACGGTTCCAGCGTGAGGCGCGCACGATTGCCCGGCTGGAGCATCCCTTTGTGGTGCCGTTGTATGACTTCAGCTTGCCCAAAAACCCCGATGAACAGCCGTTTTTAGTGATGCGCTACATGACGGGGGGAACCCTGGCCGACAAAATTCGGCGGGGTCCCTTGTCTAAAGACGAAGTGATTCAAATTACCCAGCGTATTGGGCAGGCGTTAGATGCGGCGCACAAACGAAACCTGATTCACCGGGATATCAAGCCAGGCAATATTTTGCTGGATGATGACGGCTATGCTTATCTGGCCGATTTTGGCATTGTGAAGGACAGTGAAGCTAAAGAAAGCCTCACCAATGATGGCCAACCCGGCACAGCCCCTTACATGAGTCCAGAACAAATACGGGGTGAAGAGCTAGACGGCCGTTCCGACACCTACGCGCTTGGTGTGGTGGTTTTTGAAATGCTCACGGGTACGCTGCCCTATGGTGGTAATAACCTGGCCATGATCTTCCAGGGGCACCTAAACGAGCGAATACCAAGCGTATTCTCTCGTGTGAGCGATTTACCGGACGAAGTGGATGAAATTTTACAGAAGGCGATGGCCAAAAAACCGGTCGATCGTTTTCGCAAAGCAGAGCATCTGGCCCATCTGCTGGAAGCAGCACTGCAATCCCCCACCGCTTACATGACCTCGCGGGATGCCCTGATTCGCACGCAAGAAGAAACATTTGACACAGTCACCGGTACGGATGCCAACCTGGATGATCAGCCCGGTTCAAATTGGGCGCTTTCAGACACAAAGCGCACCCCTGAAATGCCGGACACAGTTGATGCCCAGATGCAGCGGCGCTGGCAATGGCTAGCTGGTGGATTGGGCGTGGCTTTGCTGGTTGTGCTGGCGCTGTTCATCGGCAGCCGATTGGAGCCGCCCGCCAGCACTACGCCAGATGAAAGCCTGGCTGTGGCCATTGCAACTGAACAGGCAGAGGAAACCCACACGCCTAGACCGCCTACTCCCATTGCCGATGTGATTTTGGTGTTACAATCGCATGATAGCGCTGTCTGGCAAAATGAGGACAATCTTGAAAAGTTGCCGGGAGACGGCCGTATCCCCTTCCTCGATTCTGTTTTATTTCAAACAGGGCAAAGCCCGATTGAATTGTTGCTGCCCAACTTCACCCGCGTCATTTTAGATGCGAATACAACAGTGCATGTAGAAATGGCTGAGAGCGAAGACGAGACCGTTTTGGAGCTGCAACAAGGGCGCGTTTTGGTGAAATCTGATCGGTCGGTGCATGTTTACCATGCGGATGGATATCAGGCTGATCTGGTTGCGGGCATTTTTGGTGTGGAATTTAATCAGGCGGCGGGCAGTTGGTCGGTGGATTGCCTGGAGGGCATGTGCCAGCTTGGTCAGGAAGATCAAGAAGAGCCGGTTGATCTAGTCAATGGCCAATCAGCCCAACTGGCCGATGATGTGGCCTTGCTTCCCGTAAACACGCAGCTTTC
The DNA here is from genome assembly GCA_050292445.1 of Promineifilaceae bacterium (SeqCode). GTDB lineage: Bacteria > Chloroflexota > Anaerolineae > Promineifilales > Promineifilaceae > Leptofilum. Next base: position 6,361 of record JBNKLQ010000067.1, read on the forward strand.
GCGCATTGCTGCCTACAATAATCTGGACGCCTCCATTATTTTGCCTACCGCTACCGCTACCGCCACGCCCACTGCTACCGCGCCCCCGACACCAACCAGCAGCCGTACACCCACCAACACACCAATCCCTGGCTTTCGTGGCCCGGAAACGACTGTTCTGGGGCCATCGGTAGGTGGCACAAATATTGAATTGGTGCGCATTGGCAACGGGCCGGAGACGCTGCTCCTGGTTGGCGGCATTCACAGTGGCTACGCGCCGAACAGTGTCCAACTGGTCCAAGAGTTGGTTGATTATTTTGAGGAAAATTTAACGGCCGTTCCCGACAACGTCACTCTCTACATCATCACCAACCTGAACCCTGACGCTATTAGCGCCCCTGGTGAGTTGGCCGGACGATTAAACGCCAACGGGGTTGATCTCAACCGCAACTGGGACTGCCGTTGGGAGCCAGACCCCATTATCTTTAGTGATACAAGGGAAGGGGCAGGGGGTACGGCCGTTCTCTCCGAACCAGAAACCAGTCTTTTGAGTGACTTCATCACCCAAATTGAGCCAGATGCCGTCCTGTTTTGGGGAGCGGGTCGCCGCGCCAATGGCCTGGTTTCGCCTGGTGCCTGCGAGGAACGCAGCCTGGTCTCGGTGGAACTAGTGCTATATTATGCCAGCGTCACCGGGTATGATTTTGTTGACAAACCAGAGGTGTTGGCCGATCCAGACCTGACCGGTGACGTGACAAACTGGCTGGACAAAATAGGCATCCCGGCCATTTACGTCATTTTGCCCGGTTTTCTGGAAGTGGATTTTGCTCGGGAACTTGAGGGAGTATTGTCGGTGTTAACGGCCGTTTCTGCCCCAGAAAAATTGCAACAAACGCCAACGCCGTTGAGCTGCCAACTGCCCGTCAATCCGGCCTGGGAAGTAAGCTATGAGCAGCATCGCGTGCAGCTGGGCTGCCCTGAGAGTGGCGTGAATCAACCGATGAGCGTGTGGCAGCCATATGAACACGGCCGTATCCTCTGGCGGCAAGATACAGACCGTGTCTACGTGCTTTTTGATGATGGCACCATGAGTTCTTTTTTGGTTAATGATCCGAGTTTGAGGGATTTCTGGGTGTCTGATTCAATCAAAGGGGCGATTGGTTATGTGTACGATAGCAATACGGCCGTTTCCCAAAAATTAGGCCAGCCGCAAGACCAGGAACGGGAAGCTGCCGACGTGACCATTCAGGATTTTAGCAATGGCTTCATTATCGCCTGGCGTGAAACCAATCTACAAACCAATTTAATCTTTCTGGAAGTGAATCAATGGCAAACCCCTTGAAAAGGACAAACTCCTTAAAAAAATGGTTCGGACTCCTTGGCTTAGCCGCAGCGGGTGGTTTTCTTTACCTCAATCGCCGCCAGCTCATTGCCCGGCTGCTCAAGCTGCCGCCACCGCAGTACCAGGTGGAAAAACAATCTTACATTCGTATCACTATGCCCGATGGCGTAAAGCTGGTGGCCGATTTATATCGGCCGGTTGGCCTGGACAGCGCCCCGACGATATTAACCCGTACGCCGTACGGCCGTCAAAGCATCAATCAACTTTTTGCCACCCTTTTTGCCGAACGAGGCTTTAACGTGCTGGCTCAAGATACACGCGGCCGTTTTGATTCCGAGGGCGAATTTGAACCCTACGTCAATGAAGCCAGTGACGGGGAAGCGACGCTGGCCTGGATTGCCGAACAGCCTTGGAGCAACGGCCGTATGGGCATGTGGGGCCAGAGTTATGTAGGTTACGTGCAGTGGGCCGCTGCCTCGACCGGAACACCTCACCTGCACGCCTTGCTGCCTGCCGTTACCCAAGCCAATCTGGGCGGGCCAAATGATCAGGGATTTATGTGGCTGGACCGCACCCTGCGCTGGCTGCTGCTCCTGGACGCCATGACAGATTCGTCGTTATCTGCCTGGGAAAGGATGGCACTTTCCTTTTATGCGCCAGAGCAAAACAAGCGGTTGGAACCCGGTTGGAACCACCTGCCTTTGGCCACCGCCGATGAAGCCGTACTCGGTCATCCTCAATCCTTTTACCAGACCTGGGCCGCTCAAGATGGACCAGAATCGCCTTATTGGCAAGCGGTTGATGTGCGTCCCAAAGTGCCCGAAATTTCGGTCCCCATTCATTTAGTGGCGGGCTGGTACGATATTTTCTTGCAGGGCCAGTTAGCCGATTATGCAGCGCTGCATGAGGCAGGTCACAATCCTTATCTCACCATCGGGCCATGGACGCACATGTCACAGCAAGGCATGCTTGCCGCTGTGCGCGAGGGGCTCGATTGGTTTAATGCCAAGTTGAAAGGGGATGGTGAAGCGATACGGCCGTATCCCGTCCACATTTACCTGCAAGCCGCAGACAAATGGTTAGGCTATGAAAGCTGGCCACCCGCTACCGAGCAAACCCCGTTTTACTTACAAACGATGGGGCAGCTGGCCTCCAGCCAGCCCGCAGCTGGCTCGCCACCCGATCATTACGTCTACGATCCGGCCGATCCTACGCCCAATTTGGGCGGGGCACTGCTCTCCATCGAAGCAGGCCCGGTCGATAACCGCCCGCTGGAAGCTCGCCCCGATGTGCTAACCTATACGACGGATCCGTTCACTGCACCACTCACCATCATCGGCCATATTTGGCTGCAACTGTATGTCCGCTCCAGCCTGGAATTTACGGATTTTTACGGCCGTTTATGTGATGTGCAGCCAGACGGCCGTTCCCTCAATGTGTGTGACGGCCTGTTCCGCGTGCAGCCGGGGCGGGGCGAGCCCCAGCCAGATGGCAGCTTGCTGGTCGAAGTAGATATGACCGCCACGGCGTACCAGTTCCAACCAGGCCACCGGCTGCGTTTGCAAGTCTCCAGCGGTGCACATCCCCGCATCAGCCGCAACCTGGGCACGGGCGAATTGCTCATGCAAGGCACCACCATGCAAGCCGCCGAGCAAACCATCTACCACGATCCAGCACATCCATCTGCTTTGTTGCTACCACTGACTTAAAGAAAAGCTTTGAAACGCAGAGTTGCACAGAGGTAAACGGAGATACACAGAGATTTGAGAGAATACTTCTCCTTCTCTGTGTATCTCTGCGGCTTCTCTGCGCGACTCTGCGTTCCGCTTAGGATGTAGGGACGGCCGTAAGAAATCCCGGTATAATCCTCAACCATGCACGTAGAGCGAATTTGTGTCGTTGGTTTGGGGTTGATGGGTGGTTCGCTGGCGCTGGCTTTACGGCTGGCGCGGCGGATGGCGATTCCGCAACGGCCGTTTCATCTCACCATTGTCGATACCAATCCTAAAACCCGCGCCGCCGCCGGGCGCATTGTTGATTTTGTGAGTGACGATCTGGCGCTGGGTGTGGAAAAGGCCGATTTGGTGGTGTTGGCCACGCCTGTTCGCACCATCGTAAACGCGCTTAACCAGCTGCCGCAGCTGCGCCCCGATGGCTGCATGGTGCTGGACCTGGGCAGCAGCAAGACCGATATTTGCCAGGCAATGGACAATTTACCAGACACCTTCCAGGCCATTGGCGGTCATCCGATGTGCGGCAAGGAAGTGGCTGGTTTTGGTGGGGCCACGCCTGACCTCTTCCGCCAGCAAACCTTCATTTTATGCCCTACGCAGCGCACTACGCCCGCTTTGGAAGCCGTTGCCCAGCAAATTGTGACGGATGTGGGGGCTAATCCGCTTGTTTTACCGCCCGCTTTGCACGACAATATGGTGGCGGTGGTGAGCCATTTACCTTACATGGTAGCGGCGGCGCTCATGCGCAATGCGGCACAGCTGGGGGATGAGCGGCTTTGGCCTGTTAGTTCATCTGGCTTTCGCGACACGTCCCGCGTTTCCGGCACTGATCCCCAGATGATGCTGGATATTTTGCTGACGAACAAAACGGCCGTTCTCCAGCAAATTGCCCAATACCAAACCCAGTTGGCCGACGTGGCCGAGCTCATCGCAGCCCACGACGAAGAGAAGCTAATGCAATGGCTCACTGAGACCCAACAGGCATATTGGGCGTATCGGCAGGCAAAGAAGGATATAAAGACCTGACAGGTTTTCAAGACATCTTCGCAATTAAGTTGCTTTGCAAAAACAAGATATTTTGCGGTGAGGTCGTTTCGTAAACCTGTTAGGTCTAAAACCGGGAGAAAGCGTATGTACATGCTCGTTATGGTTTTAGATGACACAGCGCATTTGAACGACGTGCTCAACGCCTGGGACAAGGCGGGCGTGGGCGGCGTGACCATCATAGAAAGCACCGGGATTAACCGGGTGCTGCACCGGCACAGTGCCGACATGGCTTTTGCCGGGTTTAGCCAGATTTTTGGCAGTGGTCGGGTGGGGCACAACACGTTGTTTGCTGTGATTGATGGTATGGAGTTGGTAGAAACGGCCGTTGCCGCCACAGAGGCTGTCTTGGGGGATTTAAATGAGCCAGACACGGGCATTATTTTCGCTTTGCCCGTGGCGAAGACGTGGGGGGTGGACCTGCACAAGTGACAAGGTGAGAGGGCGACAGGGTGAAGGGGTGAACTAACTCAATTACCCAATTACTTGATTTCACACGCCACTTGCAGACTCAAAATTATGGTCTGGTTACAATTTTTACTCAGTTCGGCCGTGGTGGTTTACGCGGCCATTAAATTAGCCGAATATGGCGACATCATTGCTGTGCGTACCAAGCTCGGTGGGCTGTTTGTCGGCACCATTTTTCTAGCTGGTGCCACCTCCTTGCCAGAGCTAATCGCCTCGGTGAGCGCCTTTCAGGCGGGCTATCCTAATCTGGCGGCTGGTAACTTTTTTGGCAGCAACATGGTCAACATGATGCTGCTGGCCTTGGTCGATCTCATCAACTATCAGGTACCATTGCTGCGCCGCATTGCTGTGAACCATGCGCTCACGGCTGCTCTGACCACAATTTTGATGTTGATAGCCATCATCTCCATTTTGGATGAAGTGGATATAAAAATTGGCTGGGTAGGATTGGACAGCCTGGTGATTATTGGTCTGTATTTTGGCGGTATCTGGCTGATTCAGCGGGAAAATAAAGGGCCGGGTGAATCAGCGTTCGCACCGGAACCCGCTTCCGATTTTCCCTCGTTGCGAGCGGGTGTGATTGGTTTTGTGGTGACGGCCGTAATCCTCATGCTCGTTGTGCCCATTTTGGTAAACGCCAGCACCGAAATTGCCGTTATTACTGGCCTGGGCACTGGTTTTGTGGGCACGGCGCTGCTCAGTCTCGTCACCTCTCTACCGGAACTGCTGGCGGCGCTGGCCGCCATGCGCATGAACGCCTACGACATGGCCGTGGGCAACCTGTTTGGCTCCAGTGTTTTCAATATGCTGGCGCTGGGCATTGCTGATTTCTTTTATTTGGACGGCCGTTTCCTGGGAGCCATCGACGATAACTTTGTATTGGTAGGTCTGCTGGGGTTGCTGCTGACAAACATGGCCCTGGTAGGTAACCTGGCCCGCGTCGAGCGCAAGTTCCTCTTCATCGAAGTGGATACCATCGCCACGATTGTGGTTTATTTGCTGGGCTTGTATCTGCTCTACATTCGCGGCATTGGGGCTTAACAAATCACCGCAAAGGATGGAGAGAACGCAAAGATATTCTTTTAACTTCTTTGCGACCTTCGCGCCCTTTGCGGTTTTGCTTCTCTCTGTGTCTTCTCTGCGCAACTCTGTGTTCCGCTTTTAATCAGCTGGCCCACAGTTACCGTAGAAATAATCCCAGGCGTTGCACACGTCATCTTCCGCTTCAGAGAAGACACAGGCACCACACTGCTTGCCATCTTCCCGCGTGCGAATCTCAAATGTGTACCCTTGCTCCTCACAGTGCAGCGCTGACGGATTGGCTAGGCCCGGATCGACTACATCGTACCCTGTTGATTGGATTTCGCCGCTCGCATCAATCAGGCCTTGCCAGCAAAAATCTAGCGAAGCATTGCGCAATGCCACGTAAAAAAGAGTTTCTTCGCTGGCAGGGGAGGGGAAAGAGACGCTTAGCTTGTCTTCTTCGGCAGAAAATAGATAAACGCTGGTGCCTGTTTCAGCAAAATCATTATTGGTGGTGGCATCCCATGGCGTGCTTTCTGGTGGCACCATTATTTGCGCAATGGTGCGCAAATGCTCCAAAGCTGCTTCTCGTACCAACATCACCTCATCGGGTACATCCACTTCGCTGGTTTCTTCGGTGGCGGGTTCCTTGGTCTCATCAGTCGTGTTGCAGCTAACGGCCGTTCCCAACAGCAAAAAAATTAAGCCCAAAAGCAGAAAACGGACCGAATTTAAATGTTTCATTTCACACTTCCTTTGTGTGCAAATACGTGTATGCACTAATCAGTCGGAGTAGCGTGAGAAACAAGCGTATTACTGAATAGCGGTAAATATCTTGCCCCTAACGTAAACGCTAGCAGCGCATACCCCAACACCCCAACAGAAACTGCAATCTCCACCCAAGATGGCGTGTATGCCACGGCAATGGTGCGGCCCAAGACGCCCGGCGACCACAGTGGCGGGACAACCAGTCCAGATAACGTCACATTCCAGCGATTGATAATAACCCCAAATACCACCAGAAATAAGGCTCCCATCAACGGCCATTCCTGCCGCCGCATCTGCCGGTTCAACAAAATTGCAGCTGGCACCAGGCCACAGAGAAATATCTCAATCCACCAAAACGACTGATTGTACGGCGTTGTTGCTTGCAGGCGGGTCAGCGCATCGGCCGTGCCTGGGGCTTGGCTGTAATAAGATGTCGCCAACCAGTCCCACAGCTTCAAATACATATATGCCAGCAGCGTAAATGCCGCCAGCCGGGCAATATCCCGTCGTAAAAATTTGTCGATCAGCTCCCGGTGGGTTAGCTTGCTTGTAATCATTGTGACAAGCAGCGTAGCCGAAACGCCACCTGCCACGGCCGATAAAATGAACATCACCGGCATCGACGGCTTAAACCAGATGGCGCGCCCAGAGAGAACGCCATACGTGGCCCCCAACGATGACTGGTGCAGCATCGACAACGCTAGTCCCAGCACCGCCATAACGGGCGTGAGTTTATGTAGCTTGTGGCCAAAAGCACGCCATTTGGGCCGATTATCAAACAGACGGCTGTCAAACAAAATGGGCAGCAGTTCAATCACCAGCACGGTGGAATACAAAATGACGCACAGTGTAATTTCCCACAGCACCGAATGCACATTCCAATATACAAGTGGATGCCAAAAACGGTCTGGGCGACCAATATCCATCGCCAACGCCAGCATTGCTGAGGTGTAGCCCAAAAAGCCGACAAACACCGCCATGCGGGCCACCGGCTCAAACCGCTTGATGCGAAAAAGATACACCACGGCCGAAAACGTAAACGCCCCCGCCCCCAAGGCAATTGCCGACAGATCATGGGTAATCCACAGGCCCCACGGTACCTGGTCGGTTAGGTTCGTGACTTGCAAGCCATTCCACAGCGTCTGGTAAATGCCCCAGCCACCAATCATCAGCATGACTACCAATGAGGCTACCCAAACGTGAAACGGCCGTATCCTACGCTTCCCCTTCTCCGGCACTCTGCTTACAGCCATCTCACACCTCCTCCCGTTCTGGTCGCACGTAATGCACCTTTGGCTCTGTGCCAAAATCTTCCCGCAGCCGGAACGTTTCATGTTCATCTAGATATTTGGAAACTGGACTTTCTGGGTCCTTGATGTCGCCAAAAATCCGCGCGTTTACCGGGCAGATGTTTACGCAAGCCGGTGTGGCCTGTGGGTCTACCCCCGGTGTAAGTCCTTCGGCCATGCCTCTGTCAATACGATGGACGCAGAACGTGCATTTTTCTGCCACACCCCGCTCCCGTCGCTCAACCTCGGCCACACCCCAGGTAGGTTGGTATGGATTTTCTGTTTCCATCGATCCCCAATTAAAGCGGCGTACATCATACGGACAAGCTACCTCACAGTAGCGGCAGCCAATGCAGCGGTCATAATCCATGGCCACGATGCCATCTTCCCGCACCCAGGTAGCGCCTACCGGGCACACCTTCACGCAGGGAGCTTCCTGGCAGTGTAGGCAAGGCCGCGTCATGAAGAAGTCGGTACCGCCTTCTGTCCGTTCCGGGAAGCCAATATTCCAACGCATGTTGTCTTCTGGCACATCGTTGGTGGCCTGACAAGCCCAAATGCAGTAATGGCAGCCAATGCACTGTTCCAGATCGATCACCATGTGCCACTCATGGTCAGAGCTAGCGTGGTGGGTTTCTCGCTGCAAACCCTCAATTGCTCCAGAGGAAAGTGGACCCGCCGTGACCGCCTGGGCGACGACGGCCGTTGCCCCCGTCGCCCCAATAATTTTCAATGCATCCCGCCGACTTAGCAGCGGCGGTTTTTTATTATCCCGCTTGCTCATCATCTTCCTCATCTTCATATTCACGCCGCTGCCGCACGTTATTTGCCACAAACCAGGCCGTTGAGCCACCCAGAACCAGCCCGAGCACGCCCCCTTGGAACAACAGCGTGACATTTCGGTTGGCCAGCGCGGCTTCCAAGGTTTGTAATTTTTGTTCTGGCGTAAGTTCTACAGTTTCCCCAGATGCTTCATCAGATGGATCCTCGTCAGCATTGGCTGCAAATCCCTCTGATTCATCGCCCGCATTGGCGACTGCGGCCCCGTGCTCATATCCTGGTAACGAGAAACCTGCGTGCAGCGCATCCGTATGGCAGGCCACACAGGTGGCTGGCGTGATGGTAAATGCATGACCTGTTGGCACAATGCCATCTTCAGGCATTTCTTCTGGGGGAATGACCAAGGCATGGCAATCGACACAGCCAATGCCTTCTTGAATGTGTAAATCTTCCAGATAAGCTTCCATGCTATCTTCATGGCAGTTAATGCACATATCATCTGCTTCGGCAAACAGAGGTTGCTGGCTGTGTGGATCATGACAATCCATGCAGCCAATATCTTCAGAAGCATGGCCTGTTTGGTGCCATTCGCCTAGCGTTGTGGTGTGGCAAGAGCCGCAATATTCCGTATCGGCCAGAATGGGCACGGGGGCAGGGGGGTGTTCATTTGTTGTCTCGCCATGACATGCTTCACAGGCTACTCCTTCTTCCGTAAATTCACCGGTGGCAGGCTGGAAATTGGTGGTATGGCAGGCCAAACATTCCGCTGGTTCCCCTAAACGAAGCCACTGGGCTTGGAACACCTCGTCATCAAAAGCATGCGCATGAGCACTATCTTGCCAATGATTTGCCACATCTAGATGGCACTCCTGGCAATCCTTTGTTGGCATGACCGGAGCGTCAGGCTGTTCATCATCCTGAGCCAAAACCAACTGCACGGTAAAAATAAAAACAAGTGCGCCGGCCAAAACCCCTGTTATGAGCGGCCAATTTAATCGCTTGCTTGTAAAAAACTGATACATAGTCGCCTCAAAAACTAATTGTGAATATTTTAACAATATAAGCATTCTAACATTAAAAATAACGAACTCAATAGGGAAGCCACGCTCATTGATTGCTTTTGATTATGGATAGTAAGAGGCAAAAGCAATAAGTAAAACCTTGAAAATGGATTGATTTCCCCCCGTAGTTAGCTATACTGTTTGTGACAAAATTCACTAATAAGTGGTGGAAAAATGTCAAACTCAAATGCTTTAAATTGAGTGTTTAAGCGACTTTTGCTGATGGTTAAGGAGACTATTTTGGAACAGGCTAAATATCCATATAAGACGATAAGTTTGTTGGTGAGCCTGGTTTTGTTATTGGGAACGTTATTGCTTGCTGGCTGCCAAACGGCCGAATCGGATACTGCTGATGTGGCCGCAACTGAGGCCGAAATGGTAGCAAATGTGGAGCCGGAGTTGTTGGAACTGGCAACGGCCGTTTCTCCTACAGAAGAGCCAGTGGCCGAATTAACAGCAGAAGCTGTTCCCGTTGATAACTGCCTGGATTGCCACACAAACAAAGACCTGCTCATCCAAACGGCCGATCCCGAAGAAGAGGTGATTAGCGAAAACGAAGGGGAAGGTTGAGGCGGAGAGGTGGCTCCGTTGGAGCCATGGGAGAAGGTCTTGGTAGACGGGGAGTTATTCCCCGCAGAAGTACACGGGCAAGTAGCCTGTGCCGATTGTCACGCTGGGCAAAACACGCCCGATAAATTTGAAGCGCATGTGGGACTCATCGAGAACCCCAGTGAAAATCCAGTGGAATCGTGTGGCGAATGCCATCCAGATGTGGTCGCCACCCATGATAACAACTTACACAGTAGTCTGGCTGGCTACTGGACTGTGCTGGATGCACGTACCTTACCAGAGGATCATGAAACCATTGAAGGCATGTTCAGCAATCATTGCAGCTCTTGCCATGCTACTTGTGGTGAATGTCATGTAAGCCAGCCCAATTTGGTGGGTGGTGGCCTCATCGAAGGGCATTTGTTTAACGAAACACCGTCGATGACGCGCAACTGCACTGCTTGCCACGGCAGCCGTGTGGGCAACGAATACCTCGGCAAGCATGAGGATTTGCGGCCCGATGTGCACTTTAGCCAAGGGCGTATGTCTTGCGTTGATTGCCATTCTGGCCATGAAATGCATGGTGCGCCAGAAGATTGTGCCGACTGCCACACTGGGCCAGAAGCGCAGCAGGTTGCGCCAGCCGATCATCGTTATGACGGGGTGCAAACGCCTCGTTGCGAGACGTGCCACATTACGGTAGCCATTGGTCAGGACGATATTGAGATGCATCAGGAACATGCCGGCGATCTTTCTTGCCAGGTATGTCATTCGGTTTCGTACACCAGTTGCGATGGCTGCCATGTGCAAATCAGCGAGACGACAGGCAATCCGTTTTACGCAACGGATGGATCCTAGTTCACCTTCATGATCGGGAAGAACCCGCTGGAGAGTTACGATCGGCCGTATGAGTATGTGACATTGCGGCACGTGCCGGTAGCCGGGGATAGCTTTGCCTACTATGGTGAGGATTTGCTGGCAAACTTTGATGCACTGCCCACCTGGACGTACACCACGCCGCACAATATTCAGCGCAACACGCCACAGACGGAATCCTGTGATGCTTGTCACGGCAATGCAGACTTATTTCTGACCGTGGATAAGGTGTATCCAGAAGAAGTGGAAGCGAATCTGCCGGTGATTGTAGATTCAATTCCCGCGCCGGTCTTGGAAATCACGTCTACCGTAACAATTTCGACATCGACGACGATTACAACAACCACGGTGATTACGCCCACGATGGAATCACCTTAATTAGCGATGGTCAAGTTTGCAAACTTGACCAATATTTACGAGGAGTAAGAAATGAAAACTTACAAATATTTAGTGCTTTTACTGATTTTGGCTTTGCTTCTGGTGGCGTGTGGTGGCGATACAGCTACTGATGAACCTGCTGCTGAGACGGAGACAACGGCCGTTACAGAACCAGAAGAAGTCATGGAAGAAGAACCGGCAGTGGCTGAAGAGCCAGCCGAGACTGTAGCTGAAGAACCAGCTGAAGAGGTGGCCGAAGAGCCAATGGAAGAATCAATGGCCGAAGCTGACCTCGACGGTGCCTTCTCCACCTTCCTCAGCGGCATGGAACGTTACAATACCATGAGCGTGGATGCCCTGAGTGAAATGATGGTTGAAGACCCGCCATTCGTGCTGGATGTACGTGAACCTAGTGAGCTGGAAGAAAACGGCTGGATCGAAGGTGCCGTGAATATTCCGCTGCGTGAGGTGGCTGACAATCTGCAATACTTGCCCAGCTTTGACACCCCCATTGTAAGTTACTGCGGCAGCGGCTGGCGCTGCACCATTGCCCTGACTGCCCTGGAAGCGATGGGCTGGGAAGATGTGCGTGGCCTGACTGGCGGCAGCTTTGGCGCCTGGGTGGAAGCTGGTTATCCCGTTGCCGAAGGAGATATACCAGAATTGGTAGCATTAGATGCTGCTGAACTGGATCCGGCGATGGTTACGGCCATGCAGAACATGTTGCATAATGTTCCAGATGGATTTGGCGTTATGACGGCCGAAAACTTGAGTGTTGCCCTTGTAGAAAATCCAGACCTGATATTGATTGATGTGCGTCGCCCTGAAGAGGTTGAAGAAAAAGGCTACATCGATCACCCCAATCTCCTGTTCATCCCTCTGGAGCAGTTCATTGAGTTGTCCGCTGATTGGCCAGCAGATCTGGATGCCCCCATTATTACTTACTGTGGCTCCGGTCATCGCTCCACCATTGCTATGTCCATTTTGTGGTCTTATGGATACACAGATGTACACAGCTTGAAAGGTGGTTTTGGTGGTTGGGCTTCTGGCGGCTTCCCTGCTGTTGGTGTGCCTGAACCTACTTTTGACATGGATCTGGCCTTCGCTACCTTCCTGGGCGATATGGAAGGGTACAACACGATTGGATTGGACGATTTGAACCTGCTGCTGGTAGAAGACCCGCCGCCGTTTGTACTGGACGTGCGCGAATCGTCGGAAATTGAAGCCAATGGCTATATCGAAGGTGCTGTGAACATCCCGCTGCGTGAGGTTGCTGACCATATCGAATGGTTGCCCAGCTTTGACACGCCCATTGTGAGCTACTGCGGCAGCGGTTGGCGCTGCACCATTGCTCTTACCGCCCTGGAAGCGATGGGTTGGGAAGATGTGCGTGGTCTGAAAGGTGGTAGCTTTGGTGGCTGGGTAGAAGCTGGTTATCCCGTTGCTGAAGGCCTGCCGCTGGAACCAATGGTGCTTGAGGTAGCTGAACCAGATCCGGCCGCTGTTGCTGCCATGCAAGAGATGCTACATAATGTGCCAGATGGGTACGGCGTTATCACCGCTGATGATTTCAATCTGGCTTTGCTGGAAAATCCGGACCTCATTGTGATTGATGTGCGCACCCAGGGCGAACTGGATGAGAAAGGTGTGATCGAGGCTGAAAACTGGATTCATGTACCTCTGGAAGATTTTGTGGCGATGAAGGATCAGTGGCCAGAAGATCTGGATGCTCCTATTGTTGTTTACTGCGGTTCTGGCCATCGTTCAACGATTGCTATGAGCATTTTGTGGGCGTATGGTTATAGTGATGTTCACAGTCTGAAGGGTGGTTTTGGTGGTTGGGTAGAGGCTGGTTATCCAGTTGTAGAATTTGCAGCCCCATAACGAACGCATCGAGGTTAATTGAGTGATAATGGCAAAAGTCCCTTGTGCAAACAGGGGGCTTTTGCTAATTGCTTGGGGAGCTTGCGTAGCATTTGGTTTGTTGTGAACTGTGTTGTTTATAACATTTGCTTATGACATTCGACACTATTGCCCATGATTGGATTTAGGCATACTTAGTAGGCGGTTTGTGAAAAAGCGCACAAAAGATATAGGATTTTAAATTTTTATCATCGGCAAGTGCCACGGGATTATCCTCGCACTGCTGGGTGACTGTAGGGAAGACATCATGCTAGATGCTCATCAATTAAACGTGTTCTTAACTGCTGCTCGGACGTTAAATTTTACGGCCGCTGCCCGCCAACTACATATGACGCAGCCGAGTGTAAGCCAGCATATTCAAGCGCTGGAGCAGCATTTTGATATGCGATTGTTTATCCGTTCTGGCCGTCATTTGCGCTTGACTGATGCCGGTGAGGCGTTGCTGCCGATGGCGCAGGAAATGGTAAGCGTTTCACAAAGCATTGATAACAAGATGGAATCATTGAAGGGGGATGTATACGGCCGTCTCACCGTGGGCTGTAGTACAACTGTGGGCAAATATGTCCTGCCGTTTTTGCTGTCTAGTTTTATGCAGCAATATCCCAAAGTGGAGGCAGCCTGTTTTGTAACCCCACGCAAAATTGCCGTGCAGATGCTTTGTGATGGGGATGTACATGTGGCTCTGGCCAGTAAGCAAGAGCTCAACAACAATCTGGAATTTTCTCGCTTTATTACAGACCAGGTGAGCTTGATTGTGCCGCTGGATCATCCCTGGGCAAAGCGTGATTGCATAGAGCCGAGGGAACTGCTAAAAGCCAACTTTATCTGGCGGGAAGAGGGATCCGGTACCCGTTTTGTGGCTGAAGAAAAGCTACGGGAACAGGGGATTGTTTTTGAGCAGTTCAAGACTGTCCTAACGTTGGGAAATTCTGAAGCGATTGCCCTGGCTGTGCAAGAGGGTATTGGCGTGGGGTTTGTTTCACAAATGATTATTTCGCGCCTGGTTGAAGGGAAGGTTGCGGCCGTTAAAGTGCGCGATCTGGATATTAAGCAGGAAATTTACATTGGACGGGATGCCAATCGGCTGGGCACGACGGCGCAAACTGCTTTTTGGCGGTTCGTGACCGACCCGCATAACCCGGTGCTCAGACGGCTGATGACATCGTCGGTTGAAAATGAAGATGGGTTTAGCTTTGCCAATGCACCAATGAACGGCAAATCAATCATCAAAACGCCGTAGTTATCGTGGTTTTAGGGCGATAAAGGGGATGTGTTCCCGGCCGACGGTCCGGTACTCTTCCTCTGTGGAAACATCAAATCCAAGGATTTTGCTCAGGTTTTTGGCAGCGGTGGGATACTTTCGGGCGTAATCTACCATGGCCTGGCCAGATTTTTCTGGGGTGAGGGGAACGGCCGTTCCCCTCATTTTGCGCCAACCCACCTGTAAATTGACCTCAGGGTGTTCCAAAATATTCAGGTACCAGTCTGACTTTTTGCCGAAGCCGGAAGCGATGTAGAAAGCGCCCGTGTCTTTATCGTGGTTGACGACTTCTAAGACTGTCTGACGCGTTTTGCCGCTTTTGCGGCCGACGTGGTTCAGCAGCAGAAATCGCTTTCCTAACAATCCCCCCAACCCCAGACGATACAAGTAGATGGGAGCCCGAAAGAAAAGTCGTTTGAGTCCGGTTACCGGTTTACGTTCTGTTTTTTCCATTAGTTTTGCAATCCTTGTAGCAGCAATTGAACGGCCGTTTCCACCTTCATACTTAAATCAATGTTTTCTGGATCAACTGCCCACAGTAGCAGCAATCCCTCAAACAGAGCCATGATGGTGTTGGCAATATCTGTGCTATTGTGTGTCTGAAATTCGCCATTGGCCATGCCCTGTTCTGCCAGCGCCTCGATTTTCTCCCGATAATTTTGGAAGTGGCCTTGCAGATGATCCTTTAAGGAATCATCTCGGGCTGCCAGGGCGTAAAACTCCAGCGGGGAGGGGAACTGGGCGGCTAGCTCAGCCACACCATCTCCAGTGAAGGCGGCCAGTTGGTTTAGTTTGGCTACGGCCGTTCCTTCACCCACCAGCACCGCATCCAGCAGAGCCAATTGCTCGACAAAAAATTGGTCAAAGATGGCTGTGATCAAATCATCCTTGCTTTTGAAGTGCCAGTAAACGCCACCCTTGCTCAGGCCGCTGGCCCGCACGATGTCGTTCATGCTGGCCTTAGCGAACCCTTTCTCGGCAAAAACGGCCAGGGCAGTGGCTAAAATGTGGGCTTTGCTTTCGTGTTCAGTCATCTTGATTTTTTCAAGACCGACCAGTTGGTCGGTGACGAGATATTAGCATGAGGAACGGCCGTTTGTCAAGCAACGATTTGGTTAAACGGCCGCAAACTTAAACAGAATGTTTGCTCACTTTTATCGCCTCATTCACGAGTGAACGCCTGGACAAATGCTAATATGCCCAAAATTGACCCCACAATAATGACAGTTTCGGATTTGCAGAATTGGGAGAATGATGTGTGATCATCCGTCATGATTTTTGTGAAAGGAGTCAAATGTGTCAAAAATGAAAGCAAACGGCCGTGTTCAACGGTCACTTTTCCTCTTGTTACCGTTCCTTTTTCTGAGCAGTCTATGGAGCTTATTTGGCAGCAACCACATTGCCACCACACCCAAGGCCGTAGCCGCCCCCGCAACCCAGCTTGACCTCTCATTGGAATTGTTTGGCGAAGGGCTTTCGCTGCCTACTGGCATCATCAATACGGGTGTGCCGGGCGACGGCCGTCTTTTTGTCACGCAGCAAGGCGGCCAGATTCGTATCCTTACAGCTGATGGCACTCTCCTGAGCACGCCTTTTTTGGACATTACCAGTAAGGTAAGCTTGTTTGGGGAAAATGGTTTGCTCGGGCTGGCTTTTGATCCCGACTATGCCACCAATGGTTTTTTCTACATTTATTACACGCGCCTGAGTGATCGGAATAACGTGCTGGCGCGATACCAGGTGAGCGGCGATCCAAATGTGGCCGACGCTGGCAGTGAGCAGATTTTATTAACGGCCGTTGAGCCCAAAGATGGTCACAATGGCGGCGCGCTGGCCTTTGGCCCAGATGGCTACCTGTATGTGGCCATTGGTGATGGGGGCCTGCCGGGCAATGACAACGTGCCCCCCAGCGAGCCGCAAGACCGCACCAGCCTACTGGGTAAAATCTTGCGCCTGGACGTAGCACAAAGCACCGCCCACGCCCCAGATTGCGGCACCGCCCTTTACACCATTCCCAACGATAATCCATTCCGCAACGGCGTAGGCGGCGACTGCGATGAAATTTGGGCGCTTGGTTTCCGCAACCCGTGGCGCATCAGCTTTGATCGAGCCACGGGCGATCTGTACATTGCCGATGTAGGCGAAAATGTGCAAGAAGAGATTAATTTCCAGCCAGCCAGCAGCAGCGGCGGTGAAAACTACGGCTGGCCCTGCTATGAAGGGGATGGGGTACGTTATGAGCCATCTTGCCAGACTGTTAGCTACACATTTCCTGTCTTTTCTTACGGTCATGAGAATGGCAACTGCTCGGTGACGGGCGGGTATGTCTATCGTGGCCAACAATACCCGGCAATGGCTGGCCATTATTTGTTTGCCGACTTTTGCACTGCCTTCGTTTGGAATTTGCATCCTGAAGGCAGTGGTTGGGAAGTCCATGATTACGATTTTGGGACGATCATTGTTTGGCCTTCCACTTTTGGTGAGAATGTACAAGGAGAGCTGTTCCTGGGAGATCTATCAACGGGCAATATTTACCAGGTTGTAGAAAATAGTGTGGTTGCACCAACAACGCTGGCCATTCACAAAACAGGCCCAACTGAAAGTGGCGCGGGCGCGCCCATCGACTACCAGATCACGGTGACCAATACGGGCGGCACCAGTGCCAGCGGTTTGATAATTACCGATACGCTGCCGGTAGGCGCAGCTTACCTGAACAGCCCAGGGGGCAGCTTGCAAAATGGCGTGGTTACCTGGTCTGTGGGTGAGTTGGCCGCAGGCAGCAGCGTCACCGTTAATTTTGCTGTCACAGCCACGGAAACTGTCACCAACTTTGATTATGGGGCGCAGGCTGCTGGTGGTGTGATGGTGTTGGGGGATACGGCCGTTACCACCCAAATCCTCGCGCCAGACCTAAGCATCAGCAAAGTCGGCACAGCCCATGTGCAAACGGGCGAACCGATCAGCTACACACTCATCGTGCGCAACGATGGCGATCTGCCTGCCAACAATCTGACGATTACCGACACGCTGCCCACGGGCACGGAGATGCTCAGCGCCACCGACAGCGGACTTGAATTTGGCGGCGTGGTGACCTGGAATCTGCTGCCGCTGAATCCCGGTGAGCAGGTTTCAGTGGGTCTTGTTGTCACGCCAACGATGTTGATTGAGGATACGGTCGTTATCCGCAACGAAATTTACGGGGTCACGGCTGATGGCGGCTACCAGGCCACTGGCCAGCCAGTGGTTACCATTGTGAATGGTACACAGACGTTTGCGCCCATTATTTTACGGCCGTAACAAGAAAACTTTACAGCTTCGGTTTGTCCTCAAGCTGCGCAGAGAATTTCATTCTTTGCGCAGCTTTTCTATTTTGGAGGCGTTTTTCTGTAGAGGATGGGAAACGGCCGTTGTCAAACATATCGATCCCTGGTTTTTGTGGTAAACTGGCGCAGCCTTTTCGTTTCCGTTGTCCAGTATTTCCTTTAGGAGGGTGTAGTGTGAAGGTTAAAGATTTTCCATGGGCAAGGTTGTTACTTCCTGTTTTGTTGGCAGCACTTTTAATCAGTTTTATTCTAACGGCCGTTACAATTCTCTCTGCTGCTCCCCCTGCCAAACCTGGCCAACCATTAGGCGCTGGCACTTTTATTGTCACCGGCACTGTGACGGCAGAAGCCAGCCAAATGCCGGTTGCCAACGTCCAGGTTTTTGCCTTTAGTGGTGAGCTTTCAGAAGAAGTGACAACAACAGCGCAAGGTGAATACACCGTAACCCTCACTAGCGGCATTTTTTACGATATCGTCTTTAATCCGCCTCACGGGAGCGGACTCGCTTCGCAGAGTGTTCGCAGTGTTGGTTCAACTAAAACAATTGACATAACGCTTCCTCCTGGGCACGCCATTTCAGGTACGGTGTACGAAGATAGCAGCAAGACAACCGGAGTAGAAAATACAGCCATCTTTGCTTT
>JBNKLQ010000068.1:0-24393 GCA_050292445.1 Promineifilaceae bacterium (SeqCode)
GGGATGTTGAGATATAAATTACCGGCCAGGCGGGTTTTTAAATCCACGTTGGCCGGTAAGACTTCGGAATAGCCTGGTGTCAGCAGGACATCATCAAATGTCAGCGCCAAAGCGCCTACTTTTTCACCAATTTCCATCATTCTTTATGCTCCTCTTTTTCATACGCAACCTCGCCTGTCATGCTGAACGGAGTGAAGCATCCCTTTGGGCAACGTTGGTCTCACCAATGGTCATGAATTTGAACCACTATATTTAGAGGGATTTTTCGCTGCGCTCAAAATGACAACCAAATTGCAGTTTATAAACAATTCCAAGAAATATTTTTAAACAAAAACCGAGCTTGCTAAATTGGGCCATCGAATGGGTGGCTCTTTTAACAAACTCGGCTGCTAACGTGCAAATTGTCTGAAATGCGTCGCCGTGGGAAGGCGGTTGTTTAATTTCCTTTGGTTAGTTGCGGCGTGGTTTGGGCTTAATGGGTCGCTTGCGCTTGTTAACCATTGCCTCCGGCAGTCGATCCATTTTCTGGAGGACCAGCCAAACACCGACCAGGGCAATCGCAAATGCGGCCAGCATGGAATAGGTTATGAATGAATTGCCAATGGTGGGTTGATCAGGCCGGAAGAATTCGATCCAGGTGCGGTTGCCGCCCCACCAGATGAGGAAGAGGCCAAACAGAGTACCCGGTTGCCATTTGTCACGGAAACGGCCGTTCAACCACGCCAACAATAAAAAACCCACAAACAGGGCAATCGACTCATACAAAAAGGTGGGATGGAAGCGGGTTGTATCTGCCGGGTAAACCGACAAATCGCTGTACTGGGCAATGCGGAACTGTGGGTCGATGAGAAGTCCCCACGAACTGCCCGTTGGCGGGCCATACAGCTCCTGGTTAATAAAGTTGCCCCAGCGACCAATCGCCTGGGCCAGCAGCAGTGCCGGACCGGCCACATCTGCATAGTGCCAGAACTTGAGCCGCCGCCAGGTTACGTAAAACCAGCCAACCAACGCGGCACCAATAAAGCCGCCCAAAATATTGACCCCACCGGCACGGAAGTTGAGCACCTGCCCCAACGAACTGTACTGTGCCCCATCGATGACATCTAAAATAACGTAGGTAAGGCGGGCAAAGAGGTAGCCAGCAAAGACGACGATAATCAGGCCATTGTAAAACTCATCAATTGCTTTCACGCCTAGCTGGCGCTTTTGCAGCTCTCGCGCCGCCCACCAGGCACCTAAGGCAATGCCAATAACGATGATGATCCCGTACCAATAAATTGGCAACGTTGCCCCCAGGTTAGGAAACCAGTTCTGGATAAATTGGGGCAGCGGAATCTCAAAGGCGACCCGGTTGATATTGATTGCATCAAACATCTGTATATTTCCTCTCTCTTTAGAATGTTAGGATCATTGCTTTTTTATCACGAATTAGACGAATAACCGAATTACCCAACTTTTTAGTCAATATAACCCAGGGCCCGCAGGCGGCGGGTCATGCTTTCATCCAGTTCGATCTGGCTGCCAGCGGTGACCTGTGTTTTTTGTTGGGCAACGGCCGTTGCCAACCGACTCATCTCTTTCTGCATGGGTTCAACGATAGACAGCCGTTCTGCCAGCAAGTTCTCTGATTCTAACGGATCATGGGCTAAATCAAAAAGTTCGTCCAGCTTTTCGTCTACCTGAATAAGCTTGTGGGGAGAAGATGCACTGTCACCCACCCTGTTTTCCTGCACCACCGAGCGGCGCACCGACAAGCAGCGATACGCTTCCAGCAGTTCCGGCTGGCGCTTTTCAAGCGCCCGCACAAAGGTGAGAGGCGGATACACTTCACTGTAGGCCACGCCCTGTTCCGGGTCACGTCCCATAACGGTTTGGGCCAGCGTCAGGCCGTGTACCTGCATGGGGTCCAGGGCCGCCCCTTGGGGTAACCGACCGGCAGCGTCCAGCATCGTGTGGAACACACGCCGTGTGCTCACTGGCGTTGAAATGCGAGTCGGCTCTTTGAAGCGGCGTGGCCACTGCATCATAAGCGGCACGTGTAGCAGCTCCTGATAAGCCACAAAGGCATGCCCCACACAGCCATGTTCACCCAACCCATCGCCATGATCGGCCACGATAATAGTAAGCGTGTTTTCCGCATTGGCCCGATTCTGAATTTGCGACAGCAACTGGCCCAGATAGGCATCCTGGTAGGCGACCTCAGCATCGTACAAGTCGCTGAGCACTTGGCCTTCCAAATCGCCCAGCGGTTCGGCCAAGGGGGCTGCCCAGCGGTACGATTCCCGGTTCCAGCGGCGCATGATGGTGCGGGCCTCTTTGCTGCCAAGCAGGTAAGGGGCTGCTTTGTCGATAAATTCGGCCGGGGGGGTGAAGGGTAGATGGGTTTCCATCAGGTTGAGGAAGAGGAATAACGGCCGTTCCTCATCCTTCTCCTCACGCATCTGCAAATAATGGGTCAAGTCCCGCACCGACCGCTCGTTTTGCCCTTTAAAGTTGGCCACGCGAGACCAAATCGGCGTAAACCATGCGTTGAGCGACAAACGAAACGCCAGATCCGATTGGCCAAAAAAATTCTGGATAGGGTAAGAGATGCGCCGCAAAAATTGTGTGTAAGTTTCCATCAAACGACGCAAAGGCCGGGGCAATGTGGTGGAATCGCTGGGCACACTGGGAATAGCGCCGCCGTAATTGTAAAATGTCTGGAAGCCGCGCTTGAAGCCATTATTCAGGATGCCCACCAGCGGATTATTACAAAAGGCAACGGTTTGGTAGCCGGAATCGCGTAAAAGTTCAGCTAAATGCGGCCGTTCCGCAGGGAGACTTTGCGAAGATTGGGTTACCTGATGCGCCGTGGGGTACAGTCCGGTAAACATGGAGGCGTGGCTGGGAACGGTCCACTGAGCCGGGGAGATGGCTTGCTCAAACAAAACGCCGTCAGCAGCAAACTGGTCCAGGTTAGGGGTATTTGCTTTTTTACGGCCGTAACAGCCTAATCTGTCAGCCCGCTGAGTATCAAGGACAATGAAGATAATATCTGGTTGTTCCATGCCACCTATTCTATCGCCTCCGCAGCACAGAACCAACCAGATTCATCATTAAGAACAGAAAATATTGTCTTCTCTTACTTGCCTGTCATGCCTACGCAGGCATCCAGATGGAAATAAGAATGGATTCCCGCATTCGCGGGAATGACAAACTAATTTGCTTAGGGTTCGGCAAAGCCAAACCAGGTCAGCATGTTGGTTAAAAGCGGTTCCTGCAACTCTTCCGGCAAGAGGGAAAATGGCATCAGTAGAAAAATGGATTGCTGATCGTTGTTCAGCTCATCAAATGAGGCCAGGCCCACTATGTTGCCGCTGTCATCGCTGTTAGGCCCACGAACCAGAAAAGCGATCGAACCAGGTTCCAAATCTTCTGCCAAAAAATCGGCAAAGACAAAGTCGTGCGGGCCGTCCAGCTCAATGGTGACGCCAGCAGTGAAGCCATCCAGCAAGATTTCATCATCTCCGGCAAACTCCAAATCGGACACTGAAGAGAGGCCGATGTCACCAAAAATGGTGGGGGAAGAACCGGTAACCATGATGGGGCGCCCCGTATCGAGGTACTCAAAAATCACGACAGTGTCTTCGTCGAAGAAACCCTCTGGCTCCAAATAATCGCCAGAGTCCCAAATGAGAAAATCGGCGTTTTCCAATACATCCAACGAGAGGGGGCCATCAACTGAAGAAACCCAAGTCTCTACCGTGAAGCTATCCTCTAGCAGTGCTTCCAGTTCAGTCTGGCTGGTAAAGCCAGATTCAATCGGCTCCCCATTATCATCCACAAACAAGAAAATGGTGACGTCCTCTCCGCTTTCTTCATCACTGCTGCCCTCTTCATCCGCTGGCGTCTCGCTAGATTCTTCAACAGTCAGGGCAAACGCACCGCCATCGTCAAAAAAGTCATGCAGTACGATCGTGTAAATGCCATCATCAGGGATTTCCACGCCAATAATGGCTTCATCTTCACCGGTAAAACCAGAATCAGAAGATGCTAAAAAGACGTTATCAGGGTCATAAAGCTCTAGCACAGCGTCTAAATCTTCGCCACTGGTCACGGTGATGTCAATGACAGCCGGGCCATCGGCAAAGGTCCAGCTGTAAGTTTCATCGCTAGGCAGCGTCCCTTCTACCGTTTCACCCAATCCGATGCTGCCCTGATCGGTGGCATTTATTTCCTCGCCAGAAGGTTCTTCGTCTTCTTCATCAGTTGCCGCATCATCACCTTCTTCGGCATCATCGACAGGTTCTTCTGCTGTATCTTCATCTTCTGCGGCTTCCAACTGCCCGCCCGTTATCAATTCAGCTTCCACTGCTTCATCGGCAACATCGGTGGGACATAGGGCCAGGTTGTCTTGCAGCAGGCAGTCGGCCAGGGCATAGCTGGCGTTGAAGGGGATGAGGTCTAACAGGCGATTGACGGCGCTTTCCAGGCCATCTTTACTGGCGGCCAGGACCACTAGGCGACGCTCGCCACCGCTTTCATCCAGCAAAATCAGGGCTGTGCCGGACATTTGCACATTGCCCAAGTCCGACTGGATCAGACGATCAAAGATCTCTTCTGTTACCGCTTCATTCTCGGACTCTTCGTCGGCAATGTCTGTATCTTCGGGTTCTGTATCTGCATCTTCACTTTGGGCTTCTTCCAGAACGGCCGTTTCCGCTTCGGTCAAAATAACAGGGTCAATGGTAAGCGTAATGCCAGCATCGGCCAGCAAATCAGCGACCTCTTCAGACTGGTTATAAAGGCCAAGGTAGATCACATCACCGCTCTGCCCATCCACTGTGGACAAGCTGAGTTCCTTTTCCGCAGTCCGCAAGCTGGCTTGCAGGGTGATGATTTCATCAAAAGCATCGGGGCCAAGCTGAGGTGTGCCCGTGTAAACAAGGTCAATCGCTTCGGTAAAAAAGTAAGGGAAATCAGCGACGGTGTAGTCGCGCTGGATGGGTTCGGTGAGAAAGTCGGCAATTTTGGCAATGAAACGGCCGTTATCCAACACTGTGTAATAAGGGTCCATCAAAAATTGAATGTCGCCAATGGCCAGCACTTGCCCGTTGCCAGCCGTCGCGGCCAAAGTCAGGCCACCGGGCCGGTCTGTGGCAGAAGACCAGGTATTGTCATCTCCAGCCAAAAGTGACTCAGCACCCACACCAACCTGAAGCGAATGTGAACCGTACATCACTACCTGTTCCAAATCGGCCGTGAGCGGATCCTCGGCAAGGCCAACCTCATTTACAATAATGTTACGGAAGTTGCCTTCATTCTCCAATGTGTTGTAAAGGTAATCACCGTTAAAGATGATGTCGAAGTTATTTGCCAGGCTATTGAGCGGGATTTTGTCGGTTTCGACAAAGACATTGAAGGTAAATAAATCTTCCTCGACGACCACGTTGTATCGCGTGGGATCACCCAACATCAACAAGCGACCCCCGCGCCGCACAAAGTTTTCTACTGCCTGAATTTCTTCCAGGGAAAATGGTTCCAGCGGCGTGATCACAACAAAGGCATTGACGGCCCGAAGGGCGGTGGCCAGATCGTCACCATCATAAGGAATCATTTCGGCACCGCGCGCCGCAATACGGCCGTCCAAATAGCCGATCTCATCCAAAGTGAATGCATTGTTGTGGGCCTGGTCCAGCAGCACCAATCCACCAAACAACTCGGGCGCATCAACAAAAGAAGCTGAAGCAGGCGTAGGCACGCTTTCAACCACGGAGGCTACATCGTAGGTAGGTGGCTCTGCCCTATCGCCACCACCAAGTTGGTAATATTGCAAATAGCGAACGGCCGTTGGCCCAATGAGTAACAGGATAAAAACAAGCAGGAAAATCAATCCTCGGCGCATAATAAAGTCCTTAAATTGCGAGAGTCAATTGTGCGAAAAACTTTGACGCAAAGGCGCAAAGATACAAAGAATTAATTGAGATAATCTTAAATATTTCCTTTGCGCCTTCCAATTCTTGGCGTTCTTTGCGTCAAAATCCTTCATTTTCGTTTTACGGAGCCTATTGGTTAGCAGGGAGTTCCATGTAGCGGTAGTAAATACCCGGTGGCAAATCAGCTGGAGCAGCCCACAACTTTTCTTGATCAATGGCAGGCACCTGGTAAGTACCGAAGGCCACAGGCCCATCTTCGCCAAACGTCAGCGGATACAATTCCACGATCTCGTAATCGCGAATGCCAGCCAGTTCGGCTGCTTTGTCAAACGCTTCGCTGGTGGAAATGATGCCGTCAATCAAGCCTAATTCCAGGGCACGCACGCCGTCGAAAATTTCGGCGCGGGACAATAAATCGAGGTCCGCTTTTAGATTTTCGCCCCGACCGTTGGCCACCGCATTCAGGAAGGCAAACTTTAGCGTTTCAGCACGGCGAATGGTACCATCGCGCGTGCCGCCAAAGGATTTGTACGGACCGGTGGTTAAGATTTCCTCTTCCAAAAAAGGCTCGTCTGGCAAGGAACTGATGACACCAATGCTGCCAATGGCAGAACCCGGTTTGGCATAAATGGCATCTGTGGCAGAAGCGATGTAATAAGCACCACTGGCGGCTAAAAAGTCAACCGTGGACACCACAGGCAAATCGTTGCGAGCGGCTAAAACATCCAGATACAAATCTTCACTGTCGGAGGCGGTGCCGCCTGGGCTGTTGATGACGATGACCACCGCCTCAATGGCTGGATCATTGCGCGCAAAGGTAAGCTGTTCACGAAACTCAAAAGCAGTAGCGTTAGAGATTTCGTAATTGAGGCGAATGACGCCAATTTGGGGCTTAGGCACAAGCCGGGGGGCCAGAAAAAGGCCAAGCGCCAGCGGCACCACAATAACCATGAGGAACAAGAGAATGAAACGCAGCGGGGAACGGCCGTTGCCGTTATCTTGCACCATATGAACTCCTTTTGCTGTGTAATAGGATGATGCGCCTGTAGGATAGCATGTTGAGATAGGCATGGCAACAGGCATGGCAACAGGCACGCCACACGTCTGGAACCAGGCTACACCAGCAATCTTTTTATGATTTGGCAAAGCATTATGTTAAAATGCGTACTAGCCTGCTGCTTATTGAAGTAAAATGGCATTAAGAATGTAAGCAATAGCAAACACTCATGCATATCACCCATCTTTCGTTGACCAATTTTCGTAATTACGGCCGTCTTGAACTCTCTCTTCCCCAAGGGCCAATTTTGTTATATGGCAACAACGCCCAAGGCAAAACCAACCTACTCGAAGCAATTTATTATTTGGCAACCACCCGCTCGCCCCATGCTGATAATGATGCCCAGCTGATCAACTGGAACGCTGCCCAATCTGATGAGCCTGTGGTTGTGGGACGCCTCGTGGCTAGCATTGCCACGGCCCAGCAAACGCATCAGCTGGAAATGCGTCTAATTCAGGAGCAAAAACCTACCACCGCCCGCAATCGTAACTTTAGCTTTCGCCGCCAGGCATTGCTGGATAGGCGCAAAGTGCGTTTGATGGATTTATTGGGCGCAATGCGCGTGGTGCTTTTTCTGCCAGAAGATATTCAGCTGCTCACCGGCCCACCTGCAAACCGTCGCCGTTACATGGACATTACCCTGTGCCAGATCGACCCGGTTTACTGCCGCACCTTATCTACTTACAACAAAGTGCTTGAGCAGCGCAACGCTGTTTTGCGGCAAATTGCGGAAGAGCAAACAGGTCGAGACGTGCTGCCAATTTACACCGAAAAGCTGGTGAGCCTAGGCAGCACCGTGTTTTTGCGACGGGCTAAATTTCTGGCCGACCTTAGCCGGGAAACCCAGCGTATTCATTATGAAACGTTAACCGAAGGTCGTGAATCCATTCGCCTGGTCTATTTGCCCCGTCTGCACGTCAAAAGGAGCAAGATTTCTCCCGGAATTGACCCTAAGCCCACTGAATTAGGCGATTGGTTGGAAACTCATCAAGGACAGTCAGAAATTGTTACAGAACGTTTTGCTAAACTGTTACAAGAATCTTTATCAACAGACATTGCGCGTGGTGCCACAACGATCGGTCCGCATCGGGATGATTGGTCTTTTCAGCTAAACGGCCGTTCCCTGGGCAGTTTTGGCTCTCGCGGGCAGCAACGCACCGCTATCCTTGCATTAAAAATGGGCGAGATCAACTGGATGACAAATCTTACCGGCGAACGACCAATTTTACTATTAGATGAAGTAGTGGCAGAATTAGATGAACAGCGCCGAACTGCTCTGCTCAGTTCTATCACCGAAACCACGCAAGCCATTCTGACAGCCACAGACCCCGGTATGTTTACAGATACGTTTTTGCAGCAAGCGACGCGCATGGAAGTTGAAAACGGCCGTGTTAATGTAATGTAGCTATCAAGAAACCTGGTGTTATCTATTCGTATGCACCCATTTAACGAGTGAATAGTATTGTGAACCAGACCAACAATAAACCCTCTGTCGTGCTTATTATTGACGACATGCGTGAAAACCGACTTTTGCTTTCATCCCAGCTAAGGCTGGATGGGCACAATATCATCGAAGCCAGCGGCGGACAGGATGGTATTGCCATGGCCAAGGAACATGATCCGGACCTTATCTTGCTGGATGTGATGATGCCTGACCTCAATGGGTTTGAAGTCTGTAAAATCCTCAAAAGCGACTCCCAAACGCATCTCATCCCCATCATTATGATTACCGCTTTAAGCAAGGTGGAGTCTCGGATTGAAGGCAAAAAAGCCGGTGCCGATGAGTTCCTCTCGCGCCCCCACATCCGGGAAGAACTGCTAGTACGCGTCCGTACCCTGATTCAGCTCAAGCGTGCCCGCACCCACCTGGAAGAAGAACGCCATCGCCTCCAACTGCTATACAACATTAGCCGGGCTGTTAGCACCCAGCTAGACCTGGAATCGATGATGTCCACCATCATCACCCAAACACAAGCGGCCGTAGGCGCTACCAAAGGCAATATCATGCTGTTGAATGAGCATGAGGAGGTATACCACAAGTTCATCGTCCGAGCTGGCTCCCCCATCGAAATTAGCGACCGGGTCACCAAAGAAGTTATGACACGCGGTCTTGGCGGCTGGCTGGTTACTCACAAACGGAGTGAAATTATTCACGACATCGGGCAAGATGCCCGTTGGGTCACTTTGCCCGATGATGAAGGTGAAACCGGTTCTGCCATTGGCGTACCCCTCATTGGCTCAGATCGCATCGTCGGCATTTTGATATTGAATCATCCTGATGTGGGCTACTTTACTGAAGATCATCGTGAACTGTTAATTGCCCTGGGCAGCACCGTTTCTACAGCCATTGCCAATGCCCATCTCTTCACCGAAATTAGTGAAGAACGCCGTAAACTAGAAGCCATTCTGGGACAGGCAACTGATGCCATTGTCACCACTGACGAAAATTGGAACATCTCCCTGTTTAATCAAGCAGCAGAGCGGTTGTTCGATCTTAAGGCAAACGATGTCGCTGGAAAATACCTTGGTGACGTGAAGCCCCTAAGCGCCTTGCTAAAACTTTATAGCAATGGGAGCAGCCATGCGAGTGCTCAAGAAATCAACCTAGAAAATGGCAACACGCTATATACCAGTGTTTCTCCAATTCAGGGTGTGGGCTATGCGGCCGTTTTGCAAGACATCACCGAACTCAAGCGCATTGAAGAATTTCGCCTGGATCAAGAACGACGCAAAAAACAGGAAATTAAAGAAACCTTTTCCCGCTACATGGGTCCCAGCCTGGTTGATTACGTGCTGTCTCATGAACCGGGGTTGATGGCTCGTCGGGAACGGCGGCATGCAGTCGTGATGTTTGCCGATTTACGCAGCTCTACTCGCTTTATTCGGCTGGTGGAACCCAATGACGTGATTGCCCGCCTGAATCGTTTCTTTACCCAGATGACTGAAGTGGTTTACAAATCTGAGGGCACTATCTTTGAATTAACAGGGGATGAAATTTTGATCGCCTTTAATGCCCCGTTTGATCAGGTAGATGCTTCTAGTCGGGCACTGGAAACGGCCGTTGCCATGCACCAACGGTTTAATGCCCTGCGTGTCGAACTGTTTGAGGGGCTCACCTCTAGCTTTGGTATGGGAATTGGGATTGATCAGGGAAATGTGATTGTCGGCAATGTAGGTGCCGAAACCCGGATGACTTTCCGCATGGTGGGCGATGCCGTCAATACCGCCCACCGCTTAGTAGATATTGCCGCCGACGGCCAGATTGTCATTTCAGAAAGTGTCTATCAAAATCTGGAGATAGAATCAAACGAACTCTTGCAGATTAATCCTTTAGAGCCAATGGGCGCGGTGGAAATTCGAGGGAAAGACGAGCCAGAACGGCTCTATCGGGTAGAAATTCCGCGTGAACAGATGCGCCATGAATAGTGTTGAAGCAATATTTGTTTGGCGAAACAGTTATTACAACGGCCGTTTACTTGGCACCCCCACCCGACGCGGATATTTAGCCGGGGTATCAGCCACTTTCTCCACCATCACTAAATAATGTACCTGCTCTCTATCTGGCAATCTGACATCTCCTAACTCAGGCGTTGAACCACCCAATAGCTTGATTGCATCAACTGCATTTTCAATCTCTTCGTGAACCCCATCCCCTTTTTGCGCCAGCATTTTGCCCCCGACCCGGCACAATGGCAGTAAATATTCCACCAGCACCCGCAGTTCTGCTACTGCCCGCGCCACGGCCCAATCGTACTGCTGCCGGTGCTGTGGCGACTGACCAAGCAGCTCAGCCCGTTCGGTCAGCACAGTCACATTGTCCAATGCCAATGTATCTATCACTGCCTGCAAAAATTGTCCTTTTTTAGCCACACTTTCAACTAGGATGAGCTTGAGCTTTGGGAACAGTATTTTGAGAGGTAAACCAGGAAAACCAGCGCCTGTGCCCACATCTATCAGGGAACGGCCGTTTAAATCTCCCGTCATTCTGGCACAGCTTAACGCATCCAGAAAATGGCGCACACGAATGTCTGCTGGTTGGCGAACGGCCGTTAAATTTATACGCTCGTTCCATTCCAGCAGCAGCCCTTGGTATTGGGCAAATTGGGCCAGCTGGTGCGCGGTTAATGTGACACCTAGCAACTCAGCCAATTGGCTAAACTCAGTCCATTCTGGTGAAAGCCTCATTGTGAGCGACTGCGCTCCAGCTCTTT
Source organism: Promineifilaceae bacterium (SeqCode) (assembly GCA_050292445.1). Taxonomy (GTDB): domain Bacteria; phylum Chloroflexota; class Anaerolineae; order Promineifilales; family Promineifilaceae; genus Leptofilum. Next base: position 11,184 of record JBNKLQ010000068.1, read on the forward strand.
ACGATCCACGATAATTTCATAGCTATCATATTGTTCACCGCCAAATCGCGCGGGAGGAAACGTGAGCCAATTTTGCACTAAGATCGTGTCGCCCCGCACGTACAGCGGTACCAAAGGCGCAATCCCCTCGTCGCCAAACAGCATATTTTCAATTTGGCGATACAATTTCTCCCGCTCGGCCACATCGACCGTTGTCGCCGCTTGCTGAATTAAAGTATCCACTTCGCCACACGGCCGTATTTCCCGATTCTCACTCTCCTCGCAATGAATAAGATCGCCCATCCAATTATGCGCGTCTGGATAGTAAGACGCCCAGGCCAATTCCCAGATGTCCGGTCGCTCCGCGCCTGCATCAGCACGCGTACTGGCCAAAAGTGTACCAAATTGCACCTGCTCAATCTGGAATTGCTTTTCAACACAGCCCAACTCCTTCACCCACATTTGTATCATTAGCTCCGCCTGCAACAATGAAAGATCCGAAGAAGAAACCATAAATCGAATATCTGGCATGAGACGGCAACTGCCAAAACCGCTCTCTGCCATTTGTATGCGGGCAAAATCAGGACTGTAGCCTAAGCCAACCTGATCGACGGGCAACGCACCAAACACACCTGGGGGAATGAGATGGCGCATCGGAACAGCATCCCCACCATACACTTCTTCTACCAGGGCTTCCCGATCAATAGCGGCGCTAAATGCCCGGCGCACCGTTGGTTCTCTAAAAACGCCACTCTGGAAGTTAAAGTTCAAGTAAAGCAACGTTTGCTGGTTGACCACCTGCACCTGCTGCAAAGTTGAATTGGATGAGTTGGTTAAATCAGCATTTGTGGCATCAATCACGTCCAAGGATTTTGCTTCCCATAAACCCAAAGCAATCTTGTCAGTGTCCACATAGTTGATTTTGACAATTTCGGTGTTGCCCTGGAAAGGAATGGGCCATAAGGTGTTGCGCTGCAGAGTGGAGAAGTTAGCATTGAGCGGCATAAAAGGGCCATTGGTTAATAAGGGAGCACCATCTTGAACGGCCGTTTGCCAATCCTCACTATCAATTTCCTCCTCACCCTCCTCAATTTCAAACAGCTCACGGGGCAATGGCCGCATAAACCAAAGGCTGGTGATCGTTAAAAAGTGAGCCGCTGGGCGATTTAGATCAATTTGCAACGTTGTGTCATTTAACGCTTGAACGCCAATATTTGCCAGGTCGGCCGGCGTGGCATTGGCTTGCTGATGGGCCTGCTCGCATCCATCAATTAAAAAGAGCACAAAGGCATCTGGCGTATCCGTGTCCCGGGCACAGGCACGTTGAATGGCAAACACCATATCGCCAGCCACAACTGGCCTCACTGGCTCAGAAATGACATAGCCATCAATGGTTTGTTCGCTGGGGCGCACCCAAAAAATGTCGTCACGCAAATGAAAGGTCCAGGTACGGCCGTTGCCAGACACCTCCCATTCCTGTGCCAACGCCGGTTCCACCTGATTTGTGGCATGATTGTAGCGAGTCAAGCCCACAAACAGATTTTCGATGAGATCGATACCATCGGGATCATTGGTAGTTTGTGGATCAATATTGGGCACCGATTCCCGCACAAAGCTCAGGTCCAATATTACCGGGGAATTATCGTCTGCCGGTGTGGGGACAATAGTAGGGGTTGGCGTTGGCTCCAAAATACGCGTCACCACCAACTCCTCACCGGCAATGGTAAAAACCTCTGTCACCACAATCGGTGGTACTTGTTGACTATCCTGACATGCCGAAAACAGAATAATTCCGCTTATAATGGACGCTGCGACGCTTAACAGGAAAGTTGTGTTGTACTTGTTACGTTTTTTTTCTATCACGGCGTCATGCTATCCCATGCAAAACAGGGTGACAAGTTTTTTAATCACCTGTTGAGTAAACAGGTTACATCTTTTTTAGACGGCACCATCCAAAATAAGGGAAATTTCTGTGGTTGCATGCTTATAGAGCGAGTAGTAATATAGTGAAGCTAACACCTCCCAGCTAAGGATAGGAATATATGTACGAACGCGTACTGATCATTGATGATTCACAAGAAATTCGCGACTTCCTATGCGAATATATTTTACAACCAAAAGGCTTTGAAGTTTTGCAAGCTTCTAACGGTTTAATGGGCCTGGAAATGGCAATAGCCAAAGAGCCTGACCTGATGATTGTGGATCAGCAAATGCCTCGCCTGACCGGGCTGGAAGTATTAGAAAAGCTGCGGGAGCGCGGCATTGAAATCCCGGCTATTTTGGCCACGGCACACGGCTCGGAAGAAACGGCCGTTGCAGCTTTTCGCCTTGGCATTCGCGATTATGTGATCAAACCTTTTGACGCTGACGAAATTAGTGACTCCGTAGACCGTGCCCTGCGCGAAAGCCGTCTACAACGAGAACGCGACCAATTAGTGCAGCAGCTGATGGAAAGCAATTCCCAACTGCAACGTCGTGCCCAGGAACTTAATGTGCTGTATGGCGTTGGCAAATCGGTTGCTTCGTCTTTGGATTTGGAAGAGGTGCTACATCGCGTGGTGGAAGCGGCCGTTTACGTCGTCGGTGCGGAAGAAGGCTCTTTAATGTTGCTAGATGAAGAGCAGGGAGAGCTTTACATTCGGGCCTCAAAAAATCTTGACTCCAAAGCCCAATCCATGCGTAAGCGCGTCAACGACAGTTTGGCTGGGAAAGTGTTACAAACCAAGCGGGCTATTGCCATCGGCAATGATTCCCAATGGAAACGTACCCACACTGCCTTGCTGGTAAAGTCGCTCATTTACGTACCGCTCATCCTGCAAAACAAACCGATTGGTGTCTTGGGTGTCACTAACCGTCTCAAAGAAACTTCTTTCGACAGCAACGACACGCGTGCGCTTTCTGCACTCGGCGGGTACGCCACCATCGCCATTAACAACGCCAACATTTACACAGACATCGAGCAACAGCGCGTTACGCTTTCAGTTGTAGTTGATCAGATTGATGATCCCGTTTTGGTTGTTGACCACGAGGACAAGTTATTGCTGCTGAATCAGGCAGCACGCGATGTTTTTGAACTGCCAGACGCCAAAGTTGTCGGGCATCCCATCAACAAATTGTTGAAGAACCAGGAAGCCATTGATTTTATCCTGCAAGATACCGATGAAATGCAGGCAACTATGGAAATTCAAGGGGCCGACGGCCGTTCCTATCAGGCACGCATGACGTTTATCGAAGGCGGTAGTCGTTCAATCTTGATGGTGGAAAAGGAAAACGAATAAAATTAGGCAGGCTTCATCCCCAGCCAAAAGTGGTGCGGCAAAATATTTCCAATCGGCTGCACGCTTACTTTCCCCACTTGTTTTTCTTCTGTAAGCATCCCCTTATTGACTAAGCACATTTCAGGCATACGGCCGTATTTCTCGCGATAATACTCCACAGCCCGGTTTACCTTCTCATCCAGACTCCGCTTGCGATCATCATCCAGCCACAGCATGCCCACATTCATCTTATTCCTCCTCTAAAACATCATCAAACAAATCAGTATCGTCATCATCTTCATCTAGATTCGCTTCTTGTTTTAAGAAATCATCATCCCGCTGCCAAAGCATCTGCGGCTCCTCTGCTGCTGGTGATCCCAGCGATTCCAACGGCTGCGCCAACAAGGGGCGAGGGCGATTGCGGTGAATGGTTTCTAAGGTCAGGTGCAAATCATAGTTGCCAATAAATGCAGCCTGAAAATGAACCTGACTGCCATCGGCCACTGCCAGAAAGTCGCCTTCACCTAACAGATAATCGGCTTCAGCGCCAACAACGGCCGTTGCCGCCAAAGATTCCGCTTCATCACGCACCTGCCCCACCAGCCGCAACGGTAAATTGGCCCGCATAACGCTGCTTAGCCAATCTGCTGAAGGTGTGCCGGTGCTCAAAACCAAATGAATCCCCGCGTCCGCACCCCGCTGCAACAGGGCTGCTAATGCAGCCTGCACCTCCTCGGTACCTGAGCTTAACAACGCTTCAACATTATCAATTAAAGCAACAATGGTTGGGCAAATCGTCTCGTACTTGAGACGATGGTTCATTTCATCCACCAATATCTGCAAAGTCTGCCTGGCTTCTTCCTGTTCAACAATGACCTGACTGAGCAGGTGAGGCAAAAACATCAGCGGCGCTAACTGGCGATTGGGTTTCCCTACGCGATCTGGATCGATTACCAGGAGTTGCAATTTAGATTGCCGATTAGTCATGGCCAGCGAAACGGCCAGGGTGCGCAAAAGTGATGTTTTGCCAGACCCTTCATTTCCAGCAACCAATACGTGGCTGATTTCTGGATCCGCAAAAGGGAGTAGCAGCGGGGCGCCTTCTTCATCCATGCCGAGAACGGCCGTACTCTCTGGCAGCTCAGGCAGCAAAGGCAACAAATCTAGCAAAGCTACCGGTGGCTCATGGGGTCGCACAATATCCAGCCGCCATTGCCCCTGCTCATCCTTCACCAGATTCACGTCCGCCACGCCCAACACTGAGAGCAAATCTCGTTTTAAACCGCGCAACCGGTGCAAGCCAGACTCCAGATGAGATTGCAGATCAAAGCGGATTGACTTCGTTTCTACCTGCCCTCCGGCAACCCGCGCCGATACTTGATGTGTTGAAAAAACGCGCTCAATCTGTCTGGATTGCAGTTCCAGCTGATTGCGCAGCCGCTCTTCCTTATTCATCCTTTGCCATGTTTCTTTTTCACTCATAACTTGATCCCAAGAGTATAAGCACATCTGTTCTAATAACTGGTAAAAAAAATGGACGGCCGTTTCTGCCGTCCATCAACTTCCAACTATTTAGGCTACGCAGTCTGACGCAGCACCATCATCACTTTACCTTGAACCTGTACTTCTTCCCGATCCACATAAATGGGTTCCATGGTGGGATTGGCCGGTTGCAGACGTATTTTATTGCCCTCACGATAGAAATATTTTAGGGTCGTGGTATCGTCACTAAGCCAGACAGCCACCATATCACCGTTTCTGGCATCGTTTTCCTGGCGCATGATAACAATATCGCCATCGTTTACCATAGCGTCGATCATAGAATCTCCACTGACGCGCAAGGCAAACAAATCATCATGCCGCCCAGGAATCATTGAGCTGCTCAGTTCAATGGCATCTTCTTCATCGTAAACGGAGAAATCACCATTGCCTACCTCAATCGGGGAACCAGCCACAATGTTGCCAACAAGCGGTACACGGAACATATTGGTAACGGCCGTACTCACCTTTTCAGCAACCTTACCAATGGCCTCACGCGCCTGCCCTGTGGTTTCCACAACCTTATCAGTCAACCGCAAACCGCGCGATACTTCTGCATCCCGCTCAAGCAAGCCTCTTTCTTTGAGTTTTGTCAAATTGTAATTGACAACCGAGGTGGAACTAATGTTTACCGCGCTGCCAATTTCCCGGATTGTAGGGGGTCGCCCAAACTCAGCGACATATTCTTGAATGTATGCCAAAATGTTCTTTTGGCGCTCAGATAAACCTTTCTTGGCCATTGTGGCTATCTCCTAATTGCACATGCCGCGATACCATTGAATCTGATAAACTACTTGGAAGGATATGTAGTTTGCACACTTTATGACAATCGCTCATTTGTTCTGGGTGCAGTATACACGAACACTTGTTCGGTGTCAAGACAAATTTGCCGCTCGCCATCTGGTACAATTTTTTAAGGATTGCCCCATGAATTTTGAAACATTCCACTTTCCCAGCAGACGCTCCAACGTAGTTGCACGCAATGGCATGGTGGCTACCAGCCAGCCGTTAGCCGCCCAGGCAGGCTTAAACGTGCTTAAAGCCGGTGGCAATGCCGTTGATGCCGCCATCGCCACTGTGGCCACACTGTGCGTGGTTGAGCCTTGCTCCACCGGCATTGGCGGCGACGCCTTCGCCCTCATTTGGCTGGCAGAAGAACAAAAATTGTATGGCCTCAATGCCAGTGGCCCTGCCCCACAAAGGCTAACGGCCGAATTTGTCCGCAGTCAGGGGCATGAGCAATTCCCCTCCTTTGGCGGCCTGGCCGTTACGGTACCGGGCAGCCTGCGCGGCTGGCAGCTGGCATTGGAACAATTTGGCAGCATGGGATTGGACACGCTGTTACAACAGCCCATCACCTACGCCCGAGATGGCTACCCAGTAAGCCAACGCATTGCCCAATCCTGGGAGCGCTCGACGGAAAAGATGAGCCGCTTGCCTGATTCCAAACGTGTGTGGCTGCCAAACGGCCGTTCCCCCCGCGCTGCCGAACTGTTCCAAAACCCCGAATTTGCCCGAACGCTGCAAGCCATCGCCGAAAATGGTTACGATGCCTTTTATCGGGGCGACATTGGCCGCCAAATTGCCGAGGCGATACAGGCCGATGGTGGCTTACTCACGCAGGATGATCTAGCCGCGTACCAAGCGGAATGGGTAGAGCCGATCAGCATAGAATATCGAGATGGCTTCATTTTTCACGAGATTCCGCCGAATGGCCAAGGACTCACCGCCCTGCTGGCGCTCAATATTGCCAAACGGTTTGATTTGCCCGCGCTGGGCTACGGCACGGCCGATTATTATCACGCCCTCATCGAAGCCACTAAGCTAGCTTTTGCCGACGCCCACGCCTACATTGCCGATCCACGACAGGCGGATGTACCTATTGAGGCCCTCTTGAGCGACAGCTACACACGCAGCCGCTACGACCTTATCCGACCAGGTAGCGCCAGGCAGCCCACACCCGGTTCGCCCCAAACCCACGGCGACACGGTTTACCTGACCGTGGCCGATGGCAACGGCAATATGGTGAGCTGGATTCAAAGCTTGTACATGGGCTTTGGCAGCGGCATCACGGCGGGGAACACGGGTGTGCAGCTGCAAAATCGGGGGGCTAACTTTAGTTTAGAACCAGGACATCCCAATGAAGCCGCGCCGGGCAAACGGCCGTATCACACCATCATCCCCGGCTTTATCACCAAAAATGGACAGGCATGGAGTAGCTTTGGTGTGATGGGCGGCTTTATGCAGCCGCAGGGCCATTTGCAGGTTGGCGTGAATATGATTGACTTTGGCATGGACCCCCAAACAGCACTGGATGCCCCCCGTTTTAATTGGCAAGAAAACAAGCTGGTGGCTTTGGAAACGGCCGTTTCCGACGGCATTCGCCATAATTTACAGCAGCGTGGGCATGAACTGTGGGAAAAAGGCAAGCCGCTTCATTATGGTGGTGGGCAAGTGATTGTGCGTGATCCAGAAAGCGGCGTGTTGATTAGCGGCAGTGAACCGCGTAATGATGGAACGGCCGTTGGTTGGTAATCCCCCTTGCAAACCTGCCATCTCGTACTATAATTCCCATCCGATTCGGAGAGGTCGCATAGTGGCTTAGTGCGCACGCTTGGAAAGCGTGTATACCGGAAGGTATCGCGGGTTCGAATCCCGCCCTCTCCGCCACATAAAAGCGCAGCCGCTGGCTGCGCTTTTTTCTTGTTTCAAGGCAACCGCCACTTCTGCAAAAGTCTGGCTCAACCAAAAGCGACTGTTACCTAAGTCTTATACTGGTACACTGGTACTATTCTTCTAAACCGGCTTTGCCACAGACTGTGCCAACCATTACAATAGACGACATTGTAATGCTGCACTTACCTTGCTTCTGTAAAAGCCAAAAAGATTTTTGAATTAAACAGCTCTCACATTTGGCTTTTACTTGAGCAAATCACAAGAAACCTCAATTAATAATTCAAAAGTTTTTCTGTGATTTGCTTCATCAACCAGTAACCAATTTTTAACTGCGCTGCAACAACAATAGCTTGCACTTATGGATGCATACCAAGCCAACCTCTACCTTCCACTTATTGCTGCGGGTCTCTATTTGGGGATACTAATTCTCCCCCAAATTCGTCGCCGACCAGAAAAAAACCAGGCCGCCTGGTTGGTTGTCGCACTTGTTGTTTCTATCGGTTGGGAGTTTTCCCTTTTTTTTGCCCGCAGCATTTCCGTTGCTAACTTTTCAACAATGGTACTATTGATCTCAGTTGGCACCTTGGCAGCAACCACCAACGCCTATTTAGATTGGCAACCAAGGTCACGTTATTTGATTTTGGGAGGAACGGCCGTCTTAACGGCCATTCTGATCAATCTACTAGCACCAAACCGAGTCTTTGTTCTGCCCGGTGGACAACCGAACAACATCACCAATGGCACCCTGGCTGTTTACCTGACCTGGGTTGGATTGGTCGGGGGCTTGCTCATCACCACCTGGCGCGAATACCGCAAAACCCGTTTCCCCTGGCATGCCAACCGGCTGCTCTTCTGGTTTACTGTCCTCAGCATCTTCTTTTTGGGCGAATTTCTGCAATTTTTTGATGCCCTGGGATTGATCATTGCTGGGCAAACCCTGCGTTTTATGGGCATGGCAGGATTGGCCTACGGCATTGCCTCCTTCCGCATTTTCGACGTACGCACCCGCGCGCAACGGGGTATTGCCTTTATCATTATCAACACGCTCTCAGCCCTGCCGTTGATTCTTTCCGTCATTATTGTTTTTCAATTCGGCGAAGCACTGTACCAGGGAGACAACATCATCACCGCCAGCCTCATTGCGCTGGTCATTACCCTGGGCTTCTTCCTCTACCAACCCTTTCGGCAGCTAATCGGCCGTGTGGTTTACAGGTACATGCGCGGCGAAGGTGTGAACGCGGGCCTGGTGGTGCGCAATTACAGTCAGGCCATCTCGCGCACCCTGGACGTACAGCAATTATCGCTTCTCATTGTGGGCACGCTGAGCGAGTTGCTAGAAACAAATCGCGGTGCCTTGATGCTGGTGACTCAACTAGAAGATGGGGGCTATGAAGTGGATCCCATTCCAGCTATGGGCATGGTCCCCCGCCATCCCATTCGTTTTACCCACGACGATTTGTTTATTAACACATTGGCAGATCAGCACCAGCCATTGCTGCAATATGAGCTGGATTTCAATCCTGCGTTTAAAGAACTGCGGGACGAGGAACGCAGCTGGCTGGCGGAAATGACGATGGAAGTGTACGTGCCCGTTAGCAGTGGTGACGATATAGTGGGGTTAATTGCCGTGGGGCCCAAGGTTTCGGCCGTACCTTACCAGCCGGGTGAACTAGAGCTCATGCAAACGCTGGCCGATCAAACTGTAGTGGCCCTGCAAAATGCCCGTCTCTACAGCGAGCTAAACGACCAAAACGAGCACATTCGCTATTTGAACATTGACCTGGTAGAGCAAAATGAAAAGCTGGAGATCATGGATCGGGTGAAATCCGATTTCATTACCATTGCTTCTCATGAACTGCGTACGCCGCTTACCCAAGTAAAAGGGTATGCTGATATCTTATCGGCAATGAATGATGAAAATGCGCTGACTCGGGAACAAACGCGAGAAATTGTCGGCCACATCAACCGGGCCACCTTGCAGCTAGAACGGCTTATCACTGCTATGCTAGACGCCAGCCAGCTGGATGTGGACGGGATGCAGCTCACGTTTGTGAAGACCCAGCTAGACACCGTGCTGCGGCTGGCCGTGGAGCCACTCATTCAGGCCATGCGCGAACGGCGCATCCATCTGGAAATTGAGGGTGTGGAGGAGCTGCCGCCCATTTATGCCGATTTTAAGCGGCTGGTACAATCATTTAACAATCTGCTGGGCAATGCGGTGAAATACACGCCGGACAGCGGCCATATTTACGTGAAGGCCACCAAAGTGCCAGGGCAGTTTGAAGAAGAATTTTTGGAGATAGTTATTCGGGACACCGGTATTGGCATTGATCCCAAATTCCATTCACTCATTTTTGAAAAGTTCTTCCGCATTGGCGATCCACAGCTGCACTCAACGGGCAATACGAAGTTTAAAGGTGCCGGTCCCGGTCTGGGGCTGCCCATTGCCAAAGGCGTGATTGAAGCGCACGGCGGCCGTATTTGGGTTGAGTCTGAAGCGGAAGATGAAGAACGACTACCAGGCAGTAGCTTCAATATTGTTTTGCCGATTCGCCCGCCTGGCTCTGAAGATATTGTAGAAGGCGAAACGGCCGTTCGTCCCGCCTATCTCATTGGTTAAAAAGCAAATTACAGGAGGCATCCCATGCCATCAGAAAATCGTAAAAATGCCCTGATCCTTTCTGGCGGCGGCGGTCGCGGCGCTTACCATGTAGGCGTCATGCGCTTCCTGGAAGAACATGAATGGTTTGCCGACATTGTGGCTGGTACCTCCATTGGGGCGGTGAAAGGGGCGGCCATCGCCTCTGGGCACAATTCCCGCTCGCTGTGGGCCCTGTGGCAGCGGCTCACCAGCGATGATGTGCAAAAACGTCATTGGAACCTGCTGGAAGGCAACTACCTGCTGGATACATCTCCCCTGCGCACAACTTTGCAAGAACAAGGTTGGGTTGATTTTGATCGGATCAATTCGGAGGAAGCGGCCGTTCATCTACGCGTTACAGCCACCGAAATTAATAGCGGCCAGCTACATGTCTTTGGCAACAGCAATGACGTATACCCCAGTAAAATGCACCGCGAAAAGATCGAGCTGAATCACATCATTGCCAGCTGCTCCATTCCCATCGTTTACCCCGCCACGCAACTCAACGACACGCTGTACTGGGATGGGGCCACCGTGGCCAACACTCCGCTCGGCCCAGCCATTGACGCCGGAGCAGAAGAAATTGTCGTGGTTATCATGACCCCCTGGGAAGGTGATGAAGAAGACAACACAAACCTTCCCATACCCAAAAACATCCTCAGTGCCGCCAGTACCATGCTGGAGTGGGCCCTGCTGGCTTCCTTCCAATCGGACCTCAAAATGTTCCGCCGCATCAATGAATTGGTGCGTTTGCAAGTAGAAAATGCCCGCTTGCAAGCGACCAATCGGCTGCTGATGAGCCAGCTGAGCGGCGAAGAACTCAATCTGGAAGATAAAGATGGCAACGGCATCCCCGATATTTTCGAGGAAAAATTCCAAGCTTTGCCAGAACCAATCATCGTCGCTCCCCAAAAAGCAATTCCTGTAGACCGCATTATCCGTTACACGCGGGACGGCCACGAAGAGCTATTCCAGATGGGCTACGAAGATGCCAAACGCGCCTGGAAGGCAGCGGGGAAAGTAGTGGAAGGGGAATCGTAATTCGTGCATTAAACCCAAAGGGTTTGCTAAAAAAGGTGCAACTTTTACTGACAAACCCTTGGGGTTTTAGTCATATACGGAGGGTGTTATGTTAAGTGACGATCCAAAACGGGCGCTGGTGCTTTCTGGTGGAGGCGGGCGCGGAGCTTACCATGTGGGTGTGCTGCACTTTTTGGAAGAACATGAATGGTATCCTGATGTGGTGGTAGGCACCTCGATTGGGGCAGTAAACGGTGCGGCCATTGCTTCTGGCCACAATGCAAATTCATTGTGGGCACTGTGGCGGCGGCTGCGAACAAAGGATGTGCAAAAACCGAACTGGAATCCATTTACGGCCGTTTCTCTGCTAGACACCGCTCCTCTTCGCGACACATTGCTAAACGACGGTTGGGTTGACTTTGATCGGATTAATTCAGCGGAAAAAGCGGCCGTTCACCTCCGCATCACCGCTACCGAAATCACCACCGGACAGCTGCACATTTTCAGCAACAGCCTCAAAAACAAAACCAACATCACCATCGAGCACATCCTCTCAAGCTGCTCTATCCCGCTGATTTACCCGCATACTCATTTGGGTGAAACGCTGTACTGGGATGGTGCCGTCGTGGCCAACACGCCGCTCAGCGCCGCCATTGCCGCCGGAGCAGATGACATCATCGTCGCTGTAATGACGCCATTGCCGGGAAGCGGCCGTACTGTTCCAGAACCACCCACCAACTTGTATGAAGCCGCCAGCATGACCTTAGAATGGGCTTTGCTGGCTTCCTTTCAGGCCGATTTAAAAATGTTTGATCTCATCAACAGTCTGGCCGCCGTTCGCGACGAATTTAACAAGCTCCAGGCAGACTACCCCGACATCGTCAACCAGTACATGCAAGACATGAATAATCTTGTTGGCGCCAACGTCAAGCAAGATTATAAACATCTGGAAATGCCGCTCATCGCCGCGCCAGAAGATTTTATCCCGGTAGAGCAAATTGTAAGCTACACCAAAGATTGGCATGAAAAACTGCACCAGATGGGTTACGACGACATGAAACGGGCCTGGCAAGAGGCCGGACGCGTGGTGGAATAAACAATAAGAGGAAAACAATGAACCGCACTCGCATCATTTTTTTTGGCATTTTGGCCGTTACTGCCTGTGTCATCTTGTCTGTGGTAGTCATTCGATTTTTTGGTCCCGAAAATGGCGGCGAAACGGCCGTAACTGACACAACCGAAATCGAGGTTCCCTCTGGCTCTGTTTTAGTTACCCTGGCCTCCTCCAACACCAAACAAAACTGGCTCGATCAGGTAATAGAAAAGTTCAATGCCGAACAGATAGAAACGCCCGGTGGCAGCCCCATCGTCGTCAGCGTCAGCCATGTGACCTCTGGCGGATCAATGAACGCCATTCTAGACGGCAGCAGCCAGCCCGTGGCCTGGAGTCCCGGGGACCAATCCTGGGTAGACCAGGCCAACGACACCTGGCGGCAGCGCACCAATAAGCCCTTGGCCAGCCAGAGCTGCGCTCCCACGGTGTACGCCCCGCTGGGTTTTGCCATGTGGCGTCCCATGGCCGAAACCTTGGGCTGGCCCCAGACCCCCATCGGCTGGGACACCATTGTGGAACTCGCGGCAGACCCTGAAGGCTGGGCCAGTTACGGCCGTCCCGAATGGGGTCAGTTCCGCTTTGGGCATACTCATCCGGCCTACGCCAACTCCGGGCTGCTCTCCATGACCAGCTTTGTCTACGGCATCGCGGGCAAAACAGACACGCTGACCCCCGCCGAAATTTACGCACCCAACGTGGAAGAAGCGATGCGCCAGCTGGAAGAAAACACGTCAAAATACGGCCGTCAAGCCCCAGCCCTGCTGGAAGCGATGGCCCAGCAGGGTCCCAGCTACCTGCACGCTGCCGCCGTACCGGAAGCCGAAGTGGTGCGCTTTAACATTGAGCGCGGTGATGAACTCACCTTCCCCCTGGCTTTTATTTTTCCGGCGGGCGGCACCATCTGGGCTGATCACCCTTACTGTATTCTGGACAATGCGGAGTGGGTCACGGAGGAACAGGCGGAAGCGGCGCAAATCTTTTTGG
>JBNKLQ010000069.1:0-24198 GCA_050292445.1 Promineifilaceae bacterium (SeqCode)
CTCGGCTCACTCGACTTTCAGCGCGTCTTTCTGGGCGTGTTGGTCGCCGCCACCGTCTCGTTGATTGTATTCCGCATCGCCCAACCGTATGCCTTTGCCGATGCCTCCATTGCCCGCAACGAAATCATCACGCAGACCGGAGAAGAGCCGAGCAGCATCGAAGTGCTGCTGCGCTCCATCATGGGCTTTAATCCGCAGTGGCGCAGCAACATGGATGAAATCCAGCAGCAGCAAAGCCCCGAGGCGGTCTTTCCGCCTGCACTGCAATGGACCGACCGGGCCAAAATCATCTTCCCCTTCACCAATATGCTACTGTACGGCATGGGACTTACCGCCGGATTAGCCGCCTGGGCGGGATTGTTCTGGGTGCTGTGGCGCATCGTGCGTGCCCGATCCGATTGGCTGGCCCACGCCATCCCTGTCAGCTGGAGCCTGCTCTATTTTCTGTTCATGGGCACCCGCTGGGTCAAGTCGATTCGCTACTTTTTGCCCATCTACCCCACCCTCTTTTTGCTGGGTGGCTGGGCGTTGTGGGCCATCTGGCAGCGGGCGCGGCAAAGCGAACAGCGGCGAACGCTCAAGCAAGGTCTGGCCGCTGGCCTAATCGCCTTGGTGGTTGTCCCCAGCTTTTTGTGGGCCAATGCGTTTGTGCAAATTTACAAAGAGCCGGTCACCCGCATCGCCGCCTCGGAGTGGATGTTTGAAAACATTCCCACTGGCGCCACGCTCATTTATGAAGCGGAGGGTCAAACCAAAGAGCTAACCCTTCCGCTCAAAGGGTACGATTTTCAGGTGGGCGGCAATCCGCTCTTTTTAACCACGATTCTCCCCGAAGATGGCACGATAACGGCCGTTCGCCTCAATAAGCTGTTTATTCCCAGCGAATTTAACACCGGACAAACGCAGCCCGTCACCATGCAGGCTGGCTTTCTCAACGGCCCCAGTGAACCCACTGATCTGGTTGTGTCAGAAGAAGAAACGAGTTACACGCTGAACTTGCCAGAAACGGCCGTCCTGGCCAACACGCCTCAGCAGCTCATGCTGGAACTCACCGCAGGCAGCCTCGTGCGTGCCCAAACCAGTTTACTGATGAATGAGCATTGGGACGGCATATTGCCTTATGATGTAAACGGCCGTTCCGCCTATGGCGCACACTTTACCGAAGTCACTGGCGGGCAGCGCCCCATCACCAATCCCGACAGCCCAGAAAAGCGCGATGAGATGGTCGCCTGGCTAGAAGAGGCCGATTACGTCGTCCTGAGCAGCCAGCGGGCTGTTTGGTCACTGCCGCGCCTGCCACTCACCTACCCCATGACCACCCGCTACTACGAGGCGCTGTTTAGCGGCGAATTGGGCTTTGAGTTGGTGGCCGAGTTCCATGCCCCGTTGAAAATTGGGCCACTTTACATTAGCGATACCACGGGGCAGCTTGGCTGGGGGGAAATGCCAGAGATCGGCTGGCCGCCGCCGGGCGATCTGGCTGCCGAAGAAGCGTTTAGCGTTTATGACCATCCGCCGGTCTGGATTTTTGCCAAAACCGAGGCATACAGCCGGGAAAACACGGTCAATATTTTGGGTGAGATCGATTTGAGCCAGACGGTTTTCCAAAATCCGGGGCAGGCAACGGAAGCGCCCAATGGATTGATGCTGTCGGAAACGGCCGTAGCCACCCAGCGCGCCAACGGCACCTTCAGCGACATCTTCAACCCAGACGGCATTTTGTCACAAAACTCGGGACTGGCAGCTGTTGTTTGGTGGTTGGCGGTCATCGGGTTGGGATTGGTCACCTTCCCGCTGACGTTTGCCATTTTCCGGGGCTTACCCAGCAAAGGGTACATTCTGTCACGTATCCTCGCCATTTTGCTCATTTCTTACTTTGTCTGGCTCAGCGCCAGCATTAATTTGTTCCAAAACTCGCGCGGCACCCACCTGCTGGCGCTGCTCGTCATCATTATTTTGAGTGGGCTGGTGCTCATGCGGCGCGGCGGGGAAATTCGCGCCTGGGTGCGGGTCAATCTGGCGTTCATCGGTGTGGTGGAGCTGATCGCTGTGGGTCTATACCTAGTCGCCATTCTCATCCGGGTGCGCAACCCGGACGTGTGGGACGTGATTTGGGGCGGCGAAAAGCCAATGGACCTGACTTATTTTACGGCCGTTCTCAAATCCGCCACCTTCCCCCCCTACGATCCCTGGTTTGCCGGTGGCTACATCAATTATTATTACTACGGCTTTGTTTACGCCGGTGTGCTCACCAAAATTTTAGGTATCATCCCCACTATCGCCTACAACCTGAATTTGTCGATGCTGTTCAGCTTTACCGGCATGGCGGTGTTTAGTATTGCCTATGATCTGGTCGCCTGGCGGCGGGAGATTAGAGATTGGAGATTAGAGATTAAGCCCAATCTCCGATCTCCAATCTCTAATCTCCATAAAAAAGCGGTTGCTGCCGGACTGATAGCCGCCTTGCTGGCCATCCTCTTGGGTAACCTGGGCGAAGTGGGCGTGCTGACAAATGCCTGGTACGGGGCAGGGAATCCCACGCTGGAGGAAAGCATACCGCTGGTAGGAACGGCCGTACGCACCCTGGACGGCGGCTTCAAAGTGATGAGCGGCACGCCTGCTCCGATTTACCCCGGCGACTGGTTCTGGACCGCCACCCGTGTGCTCAATTTTGATCAGGGTGAAGCTGGCCCCATTACCGAATTTCCCTTTTTCACCTTCCTCTACGGCGATTTACACGCCCACATGATTGCGCTGCCCCTGACGATGTTGGCGCTGGCCTGGGCGGTGTCGTTGGTGTTAAAAGGCAAAGATCGGAAATTAGAGATTGGAGATTTGTCCGAAAACAGTTCAATCTCCAATCTCCAATTCCCAATCTCCCCTTCCTGGTGGGAAACAGCGCTCATCTGGTTTGTCGGGGCGCTGGCCATTGGCGTCCTGCAAGCGACCAACATTTGGGATTTACCCACCTATGCCGTGATTGGTGTGCTGGCGGTGATTTATGTGGCATTTGAGGAAAACGGCCGTACCCTCAACCTGCAACTCTTGGGGCAAATTGGATTGAAAACGGCCGTACTTATTGGCCTGGCCTTCCTGCTCTTCTGGCCCTTTTCTAGCAATTTTGGGGCAGGGTTCAATTCAATTGCGCTGTGGGATGGCTCCACCAGCTATCTGAGCAATTATCTGATCATCTACGGCCTGTTTCTATTCTTTGTCTTCACTCATTTGGTGCGGGAGTTCCGCGCCTGGACGCGCACCTGGACACAGGAAAGCTTGCGGCAATGGGAACCTGCGGCCGCACCGCTCCTACTGGCCCTCGGCCTCTACATCATCCTGCTCCTGATTTTGTTCCGCATGGCCTACTGGATTGCCCCGGTGGTGCTAACGTTGACCATCGCTGCGGGGCTGTTGGGCCTACGTCCTAATCTGCCCACTGCGCGCCGCATTGTGCTCATTTTGATTGCTTCGGCGCTAGGCATCACCCTGTTTGTGGAATTTTTTGTGGTGGAAAACACGGTGGGACGGATGAACACCGTCTTTAAGTTTTACATGCAGGTGTGGCTGATTTTGAGCGTGGTGGGGGGCGTAACGGCCGTTTGGGCCTGGCCTACTATTGAAAAGAAAGAAACTGCGCGCAAAGTGTGGCTGGCAGTGCTAGGTGTGCTGGTCGCCGCAGCAGCTTTGTACCCCATCCTGGCCACCAAAGCCAAATGGGATGTGCGCCTCAGCCATGAGGCCCCTATTACGCTGGATGGCATGGCCTTCATGCCCTACGCTAATTACGCCGAAAGCCAGGGGAATGGGGGCAACGTGCCGCTCTCGTTTGATTACGAGGCACTAAAGTGGATGCAGCAAAATATTCCCGGCTCACCTGTCGTGGCGGAAGGGTACAGCGACAACTATTATCGCTCCATCACTAACCGGGTAGCAATGTACACTGGCCTGCCCGGCATCATTGGCTGGAGCGGCCACCAGCGGCAGCAGCGGGCCATCTTGCCTGGCCAGTTCATCGATCAGCGCATGCAGGATGTACGTACTCTGTACAACACCACCAACGTGCTGGAAGCCCAGAACATCCTGGCAAACTATGACGTGGGTTACGTTTATGTTGGTCAGTTGGAGTGGGTGCTGTACAGTCCAGATGGCTTGAACAAGTTTGACCAGATGGTGCAGATGGGGCTTTTGGAAGAAGTGTACCGCAATGCCGGGACGAGTATTTATAAGGTTTTAGACAGCGAGATTTCGTTGAGTAATTGATGCAGGGGCGACCCGGCGGGTCGCCCTTACCTGGATGATTTCATGTTAGCTTGGGAAGACATTTTTGCAGCGTTACGCTGGTGGGCCGTGCTGTTGTTGTTGGGAACGGCCGTAACCCCGCTTGCCTTCTATCTTTTTAAACGCCTGCCCGACCGAGGTTATGCCTTTGTAAAGATGCTGTCGCTGCTGCTGGTTAGCTACCTGTTCTGGCTGTTGAGTAGTTTAGGCTTTTTGCAAAACAATCTAGGCGGCATTTTGTTGGCTGTAGCGCTGGTTGTTGGCTTGTCTTACCTGGCTTACCGTCGCATTGGGGCGGAACTTCGCGCCTGGATTTGGGGCCAATGGAAACATATCCTGCTGACAGAGTTGATTTTTGCCCTGCTGTTTGGCCTGTGGGTTTGGGTGCGGGCCCAAAATCCAGCCATTGTAGCTACAGAAAAGCCGATGGAGTTTGCCTTCCTCAACGCGGTAGGGCGCAGTGCTACTTTTCCACCAGTTGATCCGTGGCTGTCTGGCTTTGCTATTAGCTACTACTATTTTGGCTATGTGATGACCTCGGTATTGGCTCGGTTAGCGGCCATTTCTGAGCCAGTCGCCTTTAATTTGGGTCTTGCCTGGCTGCTGGCCGGAACGGGAACTGGCGCATTTGGGCTGGTTTATAATTTGGTGGTGAGTTACGGCCGTTTCCTGAACAAAAAAGCGCACCGTCTGGCCCTCACCGTTGGCCTGATGGCAGCCATCGCCCTGCCCATTGGCGGCAATCTGCAAATTATTCTGGAAGTGATGCATGAAAATGGCGTGGGATCAGCCCAATTTTGGGAATGGCTAAACGTGCGCGACATTAACACGCCGCCCATTTCTGATGAATTAAGCACCCCGCGCTACGAATCCAGCGGCTGGTGGTGGTGGCGCTCCTCCCGCGTGATCAATGAACATGCCCTCAATGGCCAGATCATCGAAGGGCTAGAACCGATTGCCGAATTTCCAGGCTTCAGCTTCATTTTAGGCGATATGCACCCGCACGTTTTGGCGCTGCCCTTTGCCTTTTTGAGCCTGGCGGTGGCCCTGTTGTGGTGGCTGGAAGAAAGGGAGATTGGAAAACAGAGATTGAAGACTGACCAACCAAAATCTCTATTCTCCAATCTCCAATCTCTTATTCCCAACAAACCGCTATGGGGGTTAACTGTCCTCGTCCTTGGTGGATTGTCTTTTTTGAACACCTGGGACGTGCTGATTCATCTGTTTGTGGTGTTGGGAGCATTTGTGCTAAACCGCTGGCGGCGTTTTGGTTGGCGTACTCAGTGGCTTACGGAGGCGTTTTGGCTGGCACTACTGCTGGCAATTCCAGCCATCTTGCTTTACCTGCCGTTCTATTTGGGTTTCCGTTCGCAAGCGGGTGCTCCATTTTTACTGCCAACATTGGTGCGCCCCACGCGCCTGCCGCAATTTCTGATTATTTTTGGTCTGCCCCTGCTGAGCATTTGGGCTTTGGTTTTGAGTCTGGTCAGCCGCAACCGCTTTAAACAGTGGAAGTCCGGGGTAATTACGGCCGTTTCCCTCATCCTTGGCTTGTTTTTGCTGGCGCTGCTGCTGGGTTGGATTGTGGCCAGCAGTGCCGATGGCGCAGCACGCATTGGTGGGCTGGCCAGCGAGTTGGGGCTGACACTCTCCCCCAGGCCAGAAGGAAATGTGGCGTTTGGTTGGGGATTAACGGCCGTTTTCACCATTCTGCCTGCCTATTTAAAAGGCCGCCTGGCCTATCCCGGCCTCACGCTGATGCTTGGTGCACTGTTGGGGCTGGTCGTTATGATCTGGCAAGGATCATTCTCCCAAAGAGAAGCAGGAACACAGAGTGACGCAGAGGAACCACAGAGTGACACAGAGAATAGCATTGAGTCACCCAATCACCCAGTCACCCAATCACCCAATCCGCTCCCCTTTGTGCTGCTGCTCATTGTGACCGGCGCATTGCTGACCCTGGGACCGGAATTTGTTTATTTGCGAGACAATTTTGGCATGCGGCTGAACACGGTGTTCAAATTTTATTATCAAGCCTGGGTGATGTTTGGCGTAGCCGGGCTGTTCAGTCTGTCCTATTTATGGCTGGCAGCGCAGGAAGGCAGCCGGAAGCTGGTGCCTGCGGGAGTGACGGTGGTGTATACGGCCGTATTCCTGGGCACCCTACTTTTCCCCATTTTTGCCGTCCAATCCAGAGCCATTGAATTTCGCGGTCCGGTGGAATCCGCCAACCGGCAGCCGCCCACGCTGAACGGCCTGGCGCAATTGGCCACCTTTAACCCAGATGATTACGCCGCCATCATGTGGCTGCGAGATAACGTCAGCGGCACCCCCACAATTGTGGAGGCAGTGGGCGGGCAATATTCGCCACAGGGACACGGGCGCGTTTCAGCCAGCACGGGCATTCCCACGCTACTGGGTTGGGCCGGGCACGAATATCAGTGGCGCGGCTACAGCACACCGGAACCGTCCGAACGGGATCCAGTGGTACGAGAAATATACACGGTACCCGGTTGGGGTAACAGCGACATCATTAATGTTCTCAACCAGTACGAGGTGGCTTATATTTACGTGGGCAATCTGGAACGCAGCACCTATGGGCTAGACGACCGTTTGCCCGGCGTAAATAAATTTAACGAACAGCTAGAAGTTGCTTACCAAAATGGCTCTGTTACCATTTACCGCTGGCAAGTTGCTCAGTAATCAGTAGGCCCGTGAACGGTAATCAGTTTGCAATACAAAACCGTTTACCGATTACCGAAATTGGAGATTAAAGATTGGAGATTTTTCCGACGCCTCAAGCGATACACCGACAGCCTGTTGCTGGCTGGTTAAGCCGTTTAACGGTGGCTGATGGATTGCTGGCGCTGATACTGCTGGCAGCAGCGGTTTTGCGTTTGGCCAATTTGGGGCATCTCCCCCTTTCTGACGCCGAAGCAACGCAGGCATTGGCCGTTTGGCAGTTCTGGCAGCCAGATACGGCCGTTTTGGCGCAAGGCAGCCCCGCTTATTTCAGCCTTACCAGCTGGCTCACTCAGCTATTTGGCTTTGGCGACAACGTGATGCGCTTCGTTCCGGCGCTGTTTGGCGTGGGGCTGATTTACCTGCCCTGGCTGTTGCGCCATCGGTTAGGCACGCAAGGGGCGTTGGTGACGGCCGTCTTGCTGGCCATCTCGCCACTCAACAGCATTGTCTCCCGCACGGCAGGCGGCGACAGCATCGCCATTTTTGCCTTGCTGCTGCTCTTCATCGCCTTTATTCGCTACCAGGAAACGGCCGCCTCCCGCTGGCTCTACACGCTGTTTGCCGCTTTGGGCCTGGGATTGACCAGTTCGGCCGTTTTTTACAGCGGTCTGGTCACGCTGCTGCTCGCCTGGTTCATTCATGCGCGGCTGGGACTGTCCCTGTTTGTGGCGGGCTGGCACGTAGAACCCACGGAAACAAATTGGCGGCAGGGAACGGCCGTTGCCGCCGTCGTTTTTGTGTTGCTCAGCAGCTTCTTTTTGCTGCGCCCGGAAGGCATCGGGGCTTCGGCCCGGCTGGTGGGGGAATGGGTTCAGCAGTTTGGCGGCACCGCCACGCTTGATCCGCTGCTGGCATTGGTGCGTTACGAACCAGCCCTCATTATTTTAGGGCTGATTGCTATTATTTGGGCCATCTTGCGCAGCCAGCCACTGGCACTTTTTGCCGTGTATTGGCTCAGCGTTGGCCTGATTTTGCTACTGTTGCAGCGCCATTTTATGGCCAACGCCCTGTTGCTGACGCTGCCCACAGCCCTGCTGGCCGGCATCATGGTCAACGCGGCCTGGCGACGACGCTGGGATTTATTCAGCAAAAGTGCTGCGCTTGTTGGCGCGGCAGGCGCGTTTGTTTTACTGGTCAATCTGGCCCGACTAGGCCGCACCGCGCAGCTCAATCCACAGGAAGGCACGATTTATTTATTGGTCATCTTGATGACGATTCTGTTTATCGGTTTGGTGCTGTATTTTGTGGCGGCGGAGGATAGTATGGCCGTTTCCCAAGGGCTCCTGCTGGCTCTGTTGAGCTTCTTTTTGGTTTATCAATGGGGTACCGGCTGGTGGCTGGGACAGCAGGGGGCCAACGACCCGCGTGAGCGCTGGGTAAGCAGCGGTACAGATGCGGCCATGCTTGAACTAGCTGATACGGTTCACACCATCTCTCGCCAACTGGTCAATTCAGGCACACAGCTAGAGATTGCTACCACGCTGGACGTTCCCGCGCTCAACTGGTATTTGCGCGATTTCACGCGGCTAGAACAGTTCAACGCCTTGCCGCTCACGCCCACGCAGCAACTGTTTATCACTACAGAAGCCAATGAATCACCGCTGGCAAACGGTTACAGCGGCACCGATTTTGCCATTCGCCGCAGCGAACCTGTCCCACCAACAGAACGCTCCGAAACGGCCGTTTACGACACATTCCGCTGGTGGTTCTTCCATGAATCTACGGCCGTTCCGCCCGTGGAGCGGGCCGTCGTGTGGGTTCGAACCGATTTACTGACAGGACAGCCGTAACATGAACTCTATTTCTGATCCAACCCTGCAACCGTGGGGAAACAACCTCCCGGCCTATGCCGATGCGCAAAGTTACCCGCTCATTCAGCGCTGCCTGGCTGGTGAGGAAACAGCGTATGTGACGCTGTATAACCAGTATGCTGGGATGATTTATCGGCTATGCTACAGCTTACTGCAACATCGAGAAGATGCTGAAGAGGTGCTGCAAGACAGTTTTGAATATGCGTTCCGCAAGCTGGCCAATTATGACGCCAATAAATCGGCTTTTAAGACGTGGCTGTACCAGATTGCCGTCAGCCGCTGCCACAACAAGCGGCGGCGCAAATGGCTGCCTACCTTCTCGCTGAGCCAGCTAACAAACCTGGATGTGACGGATACGGATTCCCCCACCCCCGTAGAAACGATGCAGCTCACAGAGCAGCAGCAGGTGGTGTGGACAGCCATTCAGGAATTATCGGACAAGCTGCGGGAAACGGCCGTCTTGCGCTATTATGAAGGATTTTCGTACGTGGAAATTGGCCATATTTTGGGGATTCCTACCAAAACGGCCGAATCCCGAATGCGATTGGCGCACAAAGCGTTGCGCGAATCGTTGACGGAGCAGATTGAACCATGATTGAGACAAATAACCAAACAAATCTGCTGCAAGAATACGTGTTGGATTTGCTGCCATCTGTGGAAAAACAGCCGCTGGCCAGGCAAATTGGAAATGATCCGGCCTTGCTGAAGCAGGTACAACAAGAGCGGCAGGTAGGGCAGTTGGTCAAGCGTACCTTGCAGCAGGCAGGCACAATAGAAAACGGCCGTCTGGCCCAGCTTATGCCAGCAATTCCCAAGCAGAAACGGCCGTTTTGGAACAGCTTTGCCCCACGCCAATTGGCAATGGTGGCCATGCTGTTTATTTTGCTGCTTGGTGGCTGGCAATGGTTTAACAATGAACAGTCTGCCCTGTGGTCATCGCCCACAGCCGTGGCCGTTACCGCCACCATGACGCACACGCCTGCCGCCACAGAAACACAAATAGCGCCAACGGAAACGGCCGTTGCTGACCAAGACGAACCCATTATTGTAACAACACCGGCTCCGCTGCCCACACCAATTGCGGCCGTGCCGATAAATACAAATTAAGTTTGAATTTAGGACTGGCAGTCCTGAGATCAAATTAGTTGCTGCCACACAATATTAAGGACTGCCAGTCCTGAAAAATTAAAACGCTGGATATTTTATGACTGACCTGACAACGCCTGAACCAAAACCCAACTTTTTAACCCGGCCCCTGTTGGCCACGCTCAACATTGACTGGGAAAAGGCCGCTTATTTTATCATTCTGCTGGCCGCTATTGTGACCCGCCTTTGGGGACTAGGTGACCGAGTCATGAGCCATGACGAGAGCCTGCACACCCAGTTTTCCTACCAATTCTTCATTGGTGATGGCTTCAGCCACACGCCGCTGATGCACGGTCCATTCTTGTTCCACATCACCCCCATTTTTTACTGGTTATTTGGCGACAGCGATTTTTCGGCACGGCTACCCGTGGCACTATTCGGCATCATTTTGGTGGCGATGCCCTACTTTTTACGCCCCTGGCTGGGCAAGATTGGTGCATTGGCTACCAGTTTCTTCTTCCTCATCTCGCCCTACCTCACCTACTACTCCCGTTACATTCGCCACGACATTTACGTGATTGTTTGGGCAATGATTATTTTTATCGCCATCTGGCGTTACTTCCAGGAGCGGGAAGAGAAATATTTGTGGTGGTTTGCCGCGGGCAACGCACTGATGTTCTCTACCAAAGAGGTATCCTTTATTTACGTGGCCATTTTTGGCAGCTTTTTGATTTTGCGGCTGCTGCCCCAAATCTGGATGGCTCCCTGGCTGCGCAACAATTTGGACAAGCTGACCTCTCCTGTCCTGTTGATACTGCTGGGGCTGTTGATGATTGGCGGTGGCTTGTTGGGTCAGCAGTTGGCGGCAGAGCCAGACCCGGTGGCCACACCGGAAGACACTGGCGTCTTTGCTGTCGATCCGGATACCGCTGGCCAGATCACCCCAGAAGCGGAGCAGACCAGCGTTGTAGAAACCCGACTGGGCTGGGTAGAAATTGTGGGGATTTTTGCGCTGGCTGGTGGTCTGTTTTGGATCGCGGCCCGATATCGGCCGTTTTTAAAGAATTACAGCGAATTTGATCTCATTATTCTGTTTACCACCCTGATTTTGCCTATGGTTGCCCCCCTGCTGGTGGTTCTGGCTGGGGGCAATCCGCGTGACTACACGTTTAACAGCTGCCTTATGGAAGGGCAAGATGCGATGTCGGCGCTTCAGGTCTTTTTTGCTCGCGTAGGGAATGCAACCTGCCGCGCTGCCTTTTTTGATTCGTCGATGTTTTTAACGGTTTCATTTGTCGCGCTAACGTTTGTCATTGCGATCCTGATAGGGTTGTGGTGGGATCAACGCCGCTGGCTTATCGCCGCAGGCATTTACCACGCTATCTTTTTTGTACTTTACACCTCTGTCTTCACCAACATCCAGTCTGGCTGGGTTAGCGGCACGGTTGGTTCGTTGGGCTACTGGCTAGAACAGCAGGACGTGGCTCGGGGGAATCAGCCATCTTTTTACTACTTTTTTGTGGTGCCTTTTTACGAATTTTTGCCGCTCATCTTTTCCCTGTTAGCTATACGGTTCTGGCTTATTAAGCAGCGTCTCAATCAGGTGACGGGGTATTGGATTACGGCCGTTTTCCTGGCACTCCTTGGCTTTAGCTTAAGCAACTGGCTGTTTAATCTAAGCAACGTCGCTGAAGGGTTGGCCATCAACCGCCTACCCGGCATTTTGGTGGCGCTGCTCATTTTGGGCATCGCTATTTTGGCCTGGTTCCTTATTCGGCGTGACCAGATTTTGCGCGCCTACGGCCTGGAAAAAAGCTTGATGAGCCTGCTGGCCAAAGACATCATGTGCGAATTTGTGGCGTTTGTCAGTTGGTGGCTGGCCCTGACCTGGGTGGCTTACAGTGCCGCCGGAGAAAAAATGCCCTGGCTCAGCACCCACTTTGTTATTCCGATGGGGCTGCTGGCTGGCTGGTACGTCAACGAACGATTTAAGGATGTAAGCTGGCGCGAGCTGTTCTCTAGACAGGCGCTAATTTATGCCGGTTTGACCTTGGGACTCATCATCGCGGTTTTTGTGGCGTTGGGTCCGGTCTTGCTGGGACGTGTGCAATTAGGCGACCAGCAGTTGAGCAATTTAGACCAGCTAGGCCGGGTATTGGGTGGTATTGTCCTGGCTGCTATCGTCTTTTGGTTTTGGCAGCAGGTCAGGGAAAAAGTGAACGGCAGTCTCCGTCGTCCGCTGCTGGTCATGTCTACCCTTATTCTGTTCAGCCTTCTCACCATTCGCTTCACGTACCTGTCCAGCTTTCCCAATGCTGATTATGCTCGCGAATTTATGGTGTATGCGCATGGCGCACCGGCTGCCAAAAGCATGGTGCTAGATCAGATTGAAACACTCTCTATGCGGCTGCACGGCGATAAAAGCATCAAGGTCGCTTTTGGCGGCAGTGGCGTCTCCTGGCCCTTTACCTGGTACATGCGCGAATATCCTAACCGCGTTTATTTTGGTGAAACCCCATCTGCCAGCCTGAATGAATCGCCAATGGTGCTGGTAGGGCGCAGCAACTGGGACGAAGTGGACCGGCTGCTGGGCAACAATTACACCTACCGCACCTACACCTACCTCTGGTGGCCAATGGAGGATTATCGCAACATCGGCTGGGCGGCTCTTTTGGGCGACCCCAATCGGCCAGAAGGCATGGAGCGGCGTGGGCTGCTGAACCCCAACGTGCGCGAGTCGCTATGGGACATCTTCTTCTACCGCGATTTTAGCAAGTACAGCCAGACTTTTGGCGGTACGCTCACCGATGGCCAATGGCCGCTGCGGGACGATTTGCGTCTGTATGTGCGCAAGGATGTGCTGGCCGACCTGTGGGATTATGGCCTGGAAGCGGTAGGCGCACCCGGTTTGGAAATACCGTATGAAGAGGGTGAAATTTCCGTGGCCCCGATGCTGGTGATTAACCCCAGCGGCGTGGCAGGTGCGACAGAAGATCAATTGTTTGCCCCGCGCAACGTGGTGGTAAGTGACGACGGCCGTATCTACGTCCTCGACTCGGGCAACCAGCGGGTACAAGTTTTTGACGCCGCCGGACAGTTCATCGACAGCTTTGGCAGTCCTGGTGCAGGCAACGGTCAGTTTAGCCCCGAAGGGCAAGGGCCGTGGGGTCTGGCTATCGACGCGGAATTTATTTACGTGGCTGACACCTGGAACCATCGCGTGCAGAAATTCACGCTGGATGGGCAGTTTGTGGCCACATACGGCCGTCCCGGCAACACAGCCGATGATCCGGCAGGGCAAGGGCTGGGCTTATTCTTCGGCCCGCGTGAAATCGCCCTCACGGCCGATGGCCGCGCCCTGGTAACAGACACGGGACATCATCGTGTGCAAATTATGGATGCTGAGGGGAACTTCATCGGGCAGCTGGGTGCAGGCGGCGATCAGTTTGGCGCTGGCTTGGGCCAGTTTTATGAGCCTGTAGGCGTTGCTGTCGGCAGCGCTGAAAGCGCCGATGGGTTTGTTTACGTGGCAGATACGTGGAACGGCCGTATCCAGCAATTCACTTCGGACCTCATTCCGGTAAACGAATGGCTGCTAGACACCGGTTGGCCAGCCAACACCTCCATCAACAACAAGCCGTACCTGGCGGTAGACAGCGGCGGTCGCGTCTACGTCACCGATCCAGAGGCAGCGCGGGTGCTCATCTTTGGGCCGGACGGCAGCTATTTGGGTAAGTTTGGCCAGTTTGGCACCGATGCCAACAGCTTGAATTTGATCAACGGCATCTTCATCGACAAGCAGGATAACATCTACATTGCCGATGCGGGTAACAACCGCGTGCTCAAATACGCGCCGATCTTTGCCCCGGTGATTCCAATCGAAGAACCGATTGAAGAGCCGGTAGACGAATCCATTGAGGAACCTGTGGATGAGCCGAGCGATGAGTCGATAGTAGAACCGACTGAGGCCATTGAGGAAGATACGGCCGTTGAGCCAACAGAGATAGTGCCAACAGAAGCTGTGTCCCCCACACCCACGCCAACTGATGAAAATTAAACGGCCGTACGCCTAAAATCCCAGACCTGCCAGGGTACAATCTGGCAGGTCTTTTTTTATTAAGCAACCCCATGTAGCCGCGCTTTCTTAGCGCGTAAAAGCGCAGATTGGAATCTGCGGCTACAGGTTTGAAGGAGAGAATGATGGATTTCACAGGAAAAGTAGTTTTGGTCACAGGCGGATCGCGGGGCATTGGCCGGGCGATTTGCCAGCAGTTTGCCCAACATGGGGCGCAGGTGATCGTACATTACAACAGAAATCGGAGCGCGGCGGAAGAAACGGCCGCTTCCCTCCAGGGCAGCAAGCACCACATCGCGCAAGCAAAGATGGCGGAGCCACCATCGTTAGAAGCGTTGGTGCAGGAAGTTGTGGGCAATTATGGCCGTATCGACATCCTGGTCAACAACGCGGGCATCTATGAAGATCATCCGCTGGCCGACGTGTCGTTTGCCGAGTGGCAGGCGGCGTGGCAGCAAACAGTGGCGGTAAACCTGGTGGGGGTAGCCAACCTGACCTACTTGGTGGGGCAGCAGATGATTAAGCAGGGATACGGCCGTATCATCAACGTCTCCTCACGCGGCGCTTTTCGTGGCGAACCTACCGCCCCTGCTTACGGAGCCAGTAAAGCTGGGCTGAACGCCATGAGCCAGTCGCTGGCCAAATATCTAGCACCGTACAACATTTTTGTAGGCGTAGTTGCCCCTGGCTTTGTGGAAACAGAGATGGCGGAAGAATTCCTGGCAGGCGAAATGGGAGACAGCGTGCGTGGGCAAAGCCCGCTCAACCGGGTAGCCACGCCCGACGAGGTCGCCTACCCCGTGCTCTTTTTGGCCGCTGAAGGCACCCAATTCCTCACCGGGGCCATCATCGACGTGAACGGAGCCTCCTATTTGCGTACCTAATCCACATTCAAACCTGACAGGTTTATGCAGAAGTTTTACTATCAGACTCCTTCGCGGAACAACTGTACTTCACATAAAGTCAACTTAAAAACCTGTCAGGTTTCTCTATTCAACTCCCCATTTTGGACAGACGTGTCAGATTTTTGCTGTTTCTTCATTTCCATATATAGGCAAAGCACAAAAGAAATTGCAATAAAAAAGCTCCTGGAGACGATTCCAGGAGCTCTTTTTATTTAAGGCAAGAACTGGAAAGAGGAAGTCACTTGCTCATACAGTCTGTCCGCGCCAGCAGGCACAAAGGTGAGCTGATAAAGCTGGTCGTTGTGGATCGTGAACAACACACGGCTGATGTCCTGGCCGGGCATATTGTTAATTTGCACGGCCGTTTCCCCAGCTAGCATTACCTCTTCAATCTCTAAACCAAAATCCTCCGGGAATTCCGTATAACTGATGATCGCTTCATCCAACGATTGTCCGTTGGCTGGGGTAACAGCAACGCTCACCCACACCACATCACCATGCAAAATGAGTGGCTCGTCAGGGCAGCGATTACTCTCGACATCTTCTGAAGCCACACTGACAAATGTGTTCGTCAACACATCCTGACCGGGTAACCAGCAATAATCCTCGGGATAAACAAAGCAGTAGTTGCTTTCTTCGCTGCTAAACACCCGACCCGATTGTGAATCGCAGGCGGTAGATTCAACGATTTCGGCTGGTGCAATAGGTGGGACTTCAGTTGTTTCCTCAACTGATTCTGTAGTGGCGGGAACGGCCGTTCCTGCCGCCGCGTCCGTATCTGTTGCCACACATGCAGACAAACCTAATAACAAGCTACCCAAAATAACAAATGTCAACCATATATTTTTCATTTTTCACCTCACAGTGGAGTCACTTCAAGATAGTTATTAGGATAATGGAAGCGGGAAAACATAACTGTACGCTGGGCTGACGCAAGGCTGACGACTCACACGCCAAACCATCGCTTTAGCCAATGGCATAACCGCAAGAAAGATCAAGAAACGGCCGTTTCCTTATCGTATAATAGCCCCATGACTCGCCCAGCTACCTTTGATCCCAATAACCAGACCGCCGCGCTGTTGCCCATCCTGGCCCACATCCAATCCCATTTGGATGATGATCTCTCCCTGGCGCAAATGGCCGAAAAGGCAGCGCTGTCACCCTATCATTTTCACCGACTGTTTCACAGCACCATTGGCGAGACGCCCAAGCAGTACACACAGCGGCTGCGACTGGAGCGGGCGGCGTTTGATCTGAAAATTCGAGATGCCACCATTTTGGAGATTGCTCTGAATTGGGGCTTTCAGGCGCCGGAAACATTTACTCGTGCTTTCAAACGCTGGTTTGGCGTGACACCCAAACAGTACCGGGTTTCATACGGCCGTGCCCTGCATCAACAGCGCACCACCAACGCCACGCTGCTAAACCAGCTTGCCACTAAAACCAGCTGCTCCCGCGTCACCATCCAAAAATTGAAGCCAATTCCAGTGGCTTTTATCCGCCACCTCGGCGCGTATGAAAAGGTAGACACAAGACAATACGACACGCTTATCAACTGGGCTGACGCTCACGGACTGTACACAGGCGATAATCTGCTGCTAGGCGTGGGACACGATGATCCCAACATTACCCCTACAGAAAAAGTACGCTTTGATATTTGCCTCAGCGTGCCAGAATCCTTTCGCCCAGACGGAAATATTGGCTTCCAGACAATCTCCGGCGGCCATTTTGCCACGATGACCTACATTGGTCCGCTGGATGCCGGGTTTGACCAGGTATATCACATCTTTTTTCAGCAGCTGGGACAAATCAAAAATATCGAACTCATCGGCCTGCCGGTGATTGAGATTTACCGCACCACACGCATTAATCCGGCCTATGCTCTGAACGAAACGGATATTTTTATGCCGGTGCGTGTCAGTAATCAGTGACCTGTGAAACAGTAATCGGTAAGCAGTTAACTGAATACTGACCGACTGATTACTGACCTCTGACCCCTAAAAGGAGAACAGTATGAGCAAGCAAAATTACACACAATTGGGTGGAGTTCACCCGGAAACAGCAACAATGACCAATGTGTTGGCCAACCAGGAGTTTGTCTCGCCGCATAACGGCCGTCCGCTCAGCGAAGCGATGGTGCTGGGCATTGCGGGTGGGCTGGGCTGCGGCTACATCCTGTGGGAGTTTAAAAAGCATGATGCTGCCATTTTGGTAATGGGTTTCCAAAACAAGTGGAACTACACCACCGAATTCATGCAAAATTTCTGCGACCGCGTCGGAGTAAAAGCACAATTTTTAGAAACGGGCGGGGCTAAAACGGCCGTAAAACAGCTGGATAAGGCTTTGGCAAACGGCCGTTTCCCCATCGCCTGGGTGGATCAGGAAAAGCTACCCTACTTTCACCTGCGGCCCATGTACGAGGGCTGTTTCGGTCACTTTGTCACTATCTTTGGTCAGGAAAACGGCCATTATCTGCTGGATGATCGCGCCCAACAGCCACTCAACGTAAACAGCGAAAGTTTGAGCCAAGCGCGAGGGCGAATTGGCTCCTATAAAAATCGGCTGCTATTGCTAGAAAGCAACGGGAGTGATTTTGACTTACCCGCCGCCATCATGGCTGGTTTGGAGGATTGTGTTGACACCCTCAGCCAGAGTTCGCAAACCTTCGCCCTGCCCGTCTACAAAAAATGGGCCAAAATGATGACCGACACAAAAAACAAGAAAGGTTGGCCAGTTGTCTTCAAGGAAAAGGTAGGATTGTACAGTACATTACGCTCGTTACACGAAGGCATCAAGCTATTTGGCACGGCGGGCGGCGGTTTGCGTGGCTTTTATGCCGATTTTCTGGAGGAAGCCACAGAGATTTTGAACCAGCCTGCGCTGGGAGAGGCGGCGGAGCAATATCGACAAGTTGCCAGCTTATGGGGCACCTTTGCTGATGCCGTTCTGCCCGATGAGATTGCCCCGCTGAAAGAAACGAAAGCATTGTTGGCCCAAAAATACTCTCTTTTCTTAACGCAGGGTACGGAGGCGGATGGTGAGCTGCGCCAGTTGAGTCAGCAGTTGCAAGATATGGAAGTGGAGTTAAACGGCCGTTTCCCCATCAGCAATGAAACCATGCACGCCCTTTTCGCCGACATGCAGTCTCACCTGGAAAAAATCTACGCCGCTGAAAAAGAAGCGTTGGCCACGTTAGCTGGGGCAATAAGCTAAGGGAAGACTGGAGATGAGCGATTTACAATCTCCAGTCTCCAATCTCTGATCTCCACCCCATTTACCGCGCCACAATCGGCAAGTACAGATAGAAATAATCACTCAGGTAGACAGCAAAGAAATCCTTGTTCGTGACCACAACCTGATTTTGCACCGCATTGCTGTTCTTCGGCCCTGTATCATTGGGATCGGTAGCAGTGGCAATGTTGCTGATAGTCAGATTACCCGTAGCCGTGGCGATGGTGACGGCCGGAGAATTAACCGTGACATTGGGACAGTTGTAGGTCTGGCTGGCGCCAGGGGCCAAAGTCTGTGACGTGCCCAGCGCAGGTGTACAGCCGCTTACGTTGGGTGCGCTTACCTGCACGTTGTTCAAGCTCAGGCTGCTGTGGCTGTTGGTGACGGTGATGGTGTAGGTGACTTGTTCCCCACTTTCGATGACGGCGGGAACGGCCGTTAACTCCACAGCCAGCGCCAAAGACGGATCGACATCCGCTGTGCAGGTATAACTCATGCTACCGTCTGGACCTATCACTACCGTGTCTACCAGGTCACCGGGAACGCCATTGCAGAGTGGATTCACCAGCGCAGGATCGAACGTATCAGTTACCGTGGTGTTGTTGGCCGGTCCACCCGCATTCTGCACCGCAATCGTATAGGTGAGCGTCTCCCCAGGGGCCACATTGCCCGTCGGATTGACGCTCTTGGTCACTGTGAGAGACGGATCGCCTTGAATCGTAAAGTTGGCGTTGGATATGTCGAAAAAGATGTTTGTGGGACAACTGACCCGCACGCGAGCGCTGCTGGTGTTGATATTGGGCATGAAGATGCTTTGGCTGCCGTCATTGGGAGTGCTTGCAGCCAGCACAGTTGGGTACGTAAAG
This sequence comes from Promineifilaceae bacterium (SeqCode), assembly GCA_050292445.1. Classification (GTDB taxonomy): domain Bacteria; phylum Chloroflexota; class Anaerolineae; order Promineifilales; family Promineifilaceae; genus Leptofilum. Next base: position 18,995 of record JBNKLQ010000069.1, read on the forward strand.
CCCCCGTCTGTGGATAGATCGATAGCAACGTTGGCGCAGCTTATGGGAGCAGCAGTTGTCCCCGCCACGTCCCAGGTGATCGTCTGGTTAGCATTACCGGCCAAGACAACGGCCGTATTTGGCGATGTCACCTCAAATGGACCGGTGCCGGAAACGGCCGTTACCGTCGTTGAATCATAAGCTACCCCACCCGCAGGCGTTTGATTATCCCGCACAGTGAGACGGAAATTCATGGTACGGCCGTAGCTAGGCAAAATCTCTCCCAATGTTTGTGTATTGTTCACAATGTCCGAAACCTGCGGAAAAGTACGCGACGGAGACGAAGTCGCCGGGAAAGAGCGAAAAATCGGCGCATTGCCTGAGGGCGAATTCGGCGACCCCGCCGGCCCCAGATCAAATTCTTCCCAATTATAGGTCAATGAAGCTGTACCATCTGGGTCCGAAGCTGAACCAGCTAGCGTGAACGGCGTGTTCAATGGGATGCTGTAACTGGCCCCTGCATCAACAGTAGGCGGCGTATTGCCCGTACTGGAAGCTGCCGCGCAGGTGTTACCCAATCCCGCCGTCGTGAAGGAAACAATTTCATCAAAGCTAATGGTGTGGAAATAATCATCACTATTGTTTTGCAGATCATCTGAACCACAAATACCTGCATAAGCCATAATTGTTGAGCCGCTGCCAGGTTCATAAGCCGTTGACCCATTCCGATTTGGGCCACCACATGAGCTAATAACGCTGTTAAATGTGTGGTTTCCGGCAAATTGGTGCCCCATTTCATGCGATACGTAATCTACGTAGAACGGATCGCCAATAGGCGAGAACCGTCCTGTAACACCTTGAGCTTTTGAGCTGCCACAAACAACCCCTAAACTGGCTATCCCTCCACCTCCGGTGCTAAAAACATGCCCAATATCATAGTTTGCTGCACCAATGAAGCTGTTTAGCGTGGATTGGTTCTCGCTAAGCATGGCGAAGCCATCATTGTTAGTGTAGGGGTCTGTCGCACTGTCTGTATAAACAACTAAATCGTTGTTGGCAACCAGTTGTAAGCTGACAGCCACTTCCCGTTCGTAAATTCCCGTTACGCGATTGATTGCTGTGACGATTTCAGCCATTGCTGATGACTTTGTGCCACCGTGGAACTGCGTGTACTCGCCAGTGGCAGCGACAGCCAGCCGATAGGTCCGCAGCGTCCCCCCAGAGCTGGCAGTGACCCCGGTGATGGCTTCTGGCTTATCGGCCGTTTCGCCTTCCGGTTCTACCACCACATCTGGTTGAAAATCATCGGGCAAGTTGGGGATAAAATCATTGGCATAGTAGCTTTGGTAAAGGTCAATGCCTGCCGTGCTGTACGGATCGATAAAGACACGGCCGTTTACCGACAAAATCATCGCGTGGAACCCTTTTGGTGTCGTGTCCAGTCGAGCGGAAGCCGTGGGATCGTCCAGACCGATACCGGCATAGGTTTGAATCTCCGGGAATTTGGCGGCAAGCTCAGGGTGCATGACGGCCGTTTTACTGATTTGGAAACGGCCGTACGTACCATCTGGCAGCGGCAGTGAAAGAATAACCTCACTTGCCTCGGCTCCTGCTGCGCTGTCTGGAGTTTTCGCCAACAGGGCGTCCAGCTGGCTCCAATCTAAAGAAACAAGCCGGTAAGCCGTCGGCACAATTTGCCGCTCGCCTGTAACACGCAGCACCGCCTCATCCACATCCTGCCACAGGTCATCCATTGTTTGCACCCCCACGGAAGCGGCCGTTACGGTTTGTTGACCCCCTGCGGCAGTAAGTATTGCAATGAGCAGGCTGAGACCTATAAAACACAAGATAAGCCATAAGTTTCTCTGCACATGTTTGGTTTGATTTTTATGATACATTGTTTAGCTCCTAAAAGATTTCCGATACCAATTTCAGACAGTGGCCCGCTGGTGCCGCCACCAATTGACAATGACAACCCCCAACAAGACGGCCGTTCCACCTAAAAATCCTTGCCATGTGGGTACCTCGCTAAACAGAAGCAACGACCACAGCACAGCAATCACCGGACTCAACGTCAGCAAAATGGCGTGATGACTCATTTGTAAACGACGCAGTGCCAGATAATACAAAACCCGGCTGCACACAACATCCACCGTAGCGACCAGCAGCAGCACCAGCCAGGCAGCACCGCTGGGTTGCTGCCAGCTTCCCTGTCCCGCCAAAAAGAGCAGCAAAAAGAAACTGGTGCTGCCGACGCGAAACAAAAAGAAGTTAGCAAAATCAATTTCCTGCCCATAACGCTTCACGACAGCGGCATGTAAAGCATATAAAAAGGACGACCCCAACACTAGCAGCGACCCGAGACGCAACACATCCCCTGGCTGAAAGCTGATTATAAAAATGCCTAACAAGGCCACGCCCGCTCCCAGCAGCTCGATCCGATGCAGCCGTTCGCGCAGCCAAAACAGGCCAAACGCCAGGGCAAACAGGATAGAAGTTTGAGCCAGCATCGAAGCCGTACCGGCATCCACATAACGCACAGAAGCAAAGCTGAGCGAGGTTGCTGCTGCCACTAAAAAGCCAATGGCCGCAAAAAACCAAATATTTTGGCGCAGCACGCTTAGCTGAATTTTGCGTCGCCAGGCAAGAAATACGGCCGTTTCCACCGTAGCAAAGCCCAAAACAAACAGCGCCGCCTGTACTGGTGGCAAATAAATGCGCAACAAGCGGGCAAAAACAAAGTGCAGGCTGTCTAACAAAAGCAGGATGGTGATTACCAGAGGAATATTTTGCAAAAATGGATTTGCGATTTTAGCGGGATCTTGTTGTACCATTGCGGGGAAAGTGTAGCCGTTGGCAAAACGGCCGTCAACCAACAAAAGGTCAAAGGGGTTTAACGATGATGAATTGGCAACCAGACATGCTTCAGGGGCAAACGGCCGTTATCACTGGTGTTAGCCGTAAAATTGGCATTGGGGCCGCCATTGCCCACGCCCTGGCAGAAGTGGGCTGCAACATTTTTACGACCTATTTTCGGCCGTATGACGCTACGATGCCCTGGGGGAGCCAGGACAATGAAGCATTAGAAATTATTGGTGACCTGCAAAAAATGGGGGTCGATGCCGCCGGTCTGGAGCTGGATTTAAGCCAGCCAACCGCCCCGGCAAAGCTGTTTGCCGTAGTGCAAGAGCAATTTGGGCAAGCCAATATTTTGGTCAACAACGCCGCCTACTCCACCAGTGAAAACATTTACACGCTTACAGCAAAGTCGTTGGATAATCATTATGCAGTGAACATGCGCGGCATGGCGCTGCTGTGCCAACAATTTGTGCAACAGTTTGGTGAGGGGATATGGGTGGAGAACGGCCGTATCATCAACATTAGTTCTGGGCAAAGCTTTGGCCCCATGCCAGATGAGCTGGCCTACGCTGCCAGCAAAGGAGCCGTCGAAGCGTTCAGCCTCAGCCTAAGCGCCGAACTGGCCAGCCGGGGCATCACCATCAACGCCATCGACCCCGGCATTACCGACACGGGCTGGATTCCCGACGATTTGCGGCAAACATTTGTAGCCCAGGCCCCTATGCGGCGCATCGGCACACCGGAAGATGCTGCCCGCCTGGTGCGCTTCCTGGCTTCGCCAGAAGCGGGTTGGATTACCGGCCAGCTCATTCGCTCGCGGGGGGGTCTATAGGGCAATACATATCAATCCGCACATCAAATGGATCGTCCACGCAGGCAAAGCGCATCGGCACATACATCTCCGTATCTTCCGGTTTCATGCACGCTTTTGCCCCGGCCGCCAAAAACGCCTCATACATCCGGTCCACCTCGCCCGGTTCAGCCAACTGAATGGCAAACTCAGCATTACGCGGATTACTCTCCTTCACCGTGCCAATCTTGCTTTCAAACAGCGTGAGCCACGTCGCGCCTAATTCCCAACCGTAATGCGGCCCTTTTTCGTAAATCCAGTCTGGTGGCCCAAGAATCTTGGTATAAAACGCTACGGCTTCTGCCAAATTCAAAAAGTACAGTGAAACAAAGTTCAAATCGACAACTTTGAATGGTTTTCTGTTTTCTGCCATTTTTCCCTCGCCTGGATGGTAAATAAATCGTTTACCCCACAATGCGGTCATTAGTGCCAGCTAGCTGCCGCAAGATTTCTAGCTGACCGGTATGATATGTTTCGTGCCAATGCAGGCCATTGATGCGGTCACCCACCGTCAGGTTATTTTCTTCATTGTAAATGGCGGTGAGCGCTTCTGGTTCAATGCTATTCAGAGCTGCCTCGATTTTTCCCTGCGAGGTTTGTACTGCTTCCAATAAACGCTGGCTGTGAACGGCCGTTTCCGCCCCCACCACCGGATCAGACCCGCGCACATACCGGGCCACCTCGTCCTCGCTAAACTGCGGCTCTTCACCGAGCAAAACCAGCACCTTGTCCCGATTGGTCACGATGTGTCCTAAGATCCAGTTGAAACAGTTGCCCCGGAACGGCAGTTGCAGCAGCATCTGCTCGTGGCTTAGGCCTTCTGCCTGCTTGTTGATGAGCCAGGTGGTTGTTTGAAATGATTGAATTAATTTTTGTGCATTTGGCATGATTGCCTCCTCTTACCAGTAGGTCAATTTTTAAAAATTGACCAACGGACTTCTACCCAAACGACGAACAACCTACCCAAAAATCGACATCTCTCACTATTCTCTTTTGCTCTGCGGCAAAATCAAACTTCACCCTCAAACATGAAGATGGCTTCACCTGCTGGGCCTTTCAAGGTGGCGTTGCGCACTGTACCTGCCTCGTCGACCATTTCGCTGGCAAAGGAGATGCCTGCCTGGCGCACACGCTCAATGCGCTCCGGCATATCAGGGGCGAAGTAGGTGAGCGCCGGTCCATTTTCGCCAAATTCAGTGGTTTCATGAAAGCCAAGGACGATACGGCCGTCATTAAAAATGCCCCACGGATACGGCTCATTGCTAATGTGGCTGGGTTCAAAGCCAAACTGCTGCCAAAATGCGGCCGTTTCACCAAAGTCGTTCACCGCCACCGCCAGCTCGCCAAATTTGCCACAGTGGCACAGTGGAAAGCCTGTAGGGTGTGGCATCTCGGCCGCCTCGTGATTGATCAGGCCCACCATCAGCCCATTCTGATCACCAAAGATAGCTGTGTGTAGATGGCCATTTTGCTGCTGCTTATTCAAAAATGAGACGCCCGCTGCTTCAATCTGAGC
>JBNKLQ010000070.1:0-24073 GCA_050292445.1 Promineifilaceae bacterium (SeqCode)
CTAGCACCGCCTACGATCCCGAACCGCTCATCAAGCTGCTGCAACGCCTCAACCGCCAAATCACCGATCCACATTACTTCGTCGGCATCACCTTCTTCCTGGAACCCGATCTGGCCATCCAAATCCCTGACATCTGGCAGCTAGAAATAGAACCGTATCTGGAAGAATATTTCTTCGACCAGCCAGATCAGGTCGAAGCCTTCCGCTGGGCCAAAATCGCCAGCCAGCTACCCTAGTAGCCACACATTCTTTGTGCGCAAAAAACGCGGTAAGAAACCGCGCCTACACCACACTTGTCATGCTGAGTGAAACGAAGCATCCCTACGGAGAGACTGCAATAGTTGTCTTGCTAGGCGAGGATCCTTTAAATTGACGGTTTAGAGGGATTTTTCGCTGCGCTCAAAATGACAATTGGGGAATTAACCAAACAGTTTGGCGAAGAAGCCGCGTATGCCATGAGACGGCCGTTTCCCCACCACATCACCCGTCTGCCCATTCACCATCAAATTAAATATCTCCCCTTCCACCTTGTAACGGGCCAACCAGATGGGCAGCAGCGCCAGCTTAAACGATTCCACGACCAGCCCCAGCGACCCCAGCCGCAAATTGTGTACATCATCTAGCGTGAGGCGATGCGGGTTCCGGCGCAGCTCCGTAAGCACCTGTTTGCGCGCCTGCAAAGAGGCATCGGCCAGGGGAATGGTGTGCCGCTCGGCGGGCCAGTCAGCCAAGTAAGCGCTGTCGTAGGCCACCAGGCCATCTAGATCAAAGACGGCAAAGCCTTTGGCCAGATCACGGTCCAACCGGGTGCTGGCGGGTACGCGCACATCGTCGCTAAAGGCGAGGTGATTGCCAGAAATGGGTACCCAATCGTCTCCCTTTTTCACCTGGCCACCCCAGCGAATCTCGCCACCCACATCAAACGTCCACAGCGGCAAATAAATACCTACGATAGGCGAGAGTGACGGCCGTTCCACTTCACCTTCCCTTAACCAACCCCGAATCGCTTTTTCTGCCTGTTCCAACGAAACGCGAAAAGGAATCAGGGCATGGGGCGGCATGATTTCGTGAGAAGCGGCCGTTTCCGTCACATACACTGAATCGCAGTAAGGGCAGGTCATGGAGATGGCTTCTGGGGCCAGGACAAATTCCACGGCGCAGCCGTTGCACTGAAAAGTGCGCATCTGCACCGGGGCCAGATGCCCCTTCGCCTGGGCCAAGGCCGTGGTGAACTCTTGCTCAAAGGAACCTTCGCCAAAACGGCCGTTTTTCGGCCGAGGCACGTCATCACCCACCACCTGCTCATAGCCACAAAAGCCGCAGCGTAACGTGGACCCATCCGCTAAATATTGCAGATTTCCGGCGCACTGTGGGCAAACAAACTGTTCGGCACTTGTCTGTTCCGGTTCTTCGCTGACTGTCTGACTGATCTTGTTGGGATCAATGATGTCTTTGGCCTGGAGACGGCCGTCTAGCAAAGCCAGGCCGCGACGCGCCACCCCATGCGTGGGGTCAAAAGCCAGCACCTGCTCCAGGCAATGCCGCTTGTCTGCTAGCTCCTCATACACTTCACTGAGCCAGAGCCACGCCTGCGCCTGTTGCTTTTCGTTAGAATCCGTCCGCAGTACCCAGGTGAGGTAATGAAACGCTTCATCCGTGTCGCCCGCTTTGGCAGCGGCCACACCCTGCCGCAGCAATTCGCGCACACCAGCGGTGCGCACGTTGGCAAAGCCGGATTCTTCCGTCGAAAATTGTTGGAGGTGCATTAGTTCCTGCGGTGTCTCCCGCTGGCGCACGATGGTGATTTTGTGGTTACACCGTTCACACTGACGGAAACGGCCGTCTGCCGAAAACACCAGCCGGTCGCCACACATTGGACATTGATTCTGGGAATTGTTGGCTTCAGTCATACCCACATTGTATAAGCGGCCTATGACAAAGTCACCTACACCACGGTCATGGGGCGGCAAGTGGCAAGTGGCAAGCGGCAAGTGGCAAGTGGCAAGTGGCAAGTGGCAAGTGGCAAGTGGCAAGTGGCAAGTGGCAAGTGGCAAGTGGCAAGTAAATGCTAAACTGAACTTACAAACCTGCAACCTGAAACTTTTTACTTTTCACTGACAAGTTCCCCTCGCCTCTCACCACGCATATGGTAAAATCACACCGTAGTCCCCAAACAGGTAAATAAAGCGACTTCTGTAGCAAATCATGGCACAAAATTCAGGCAGGCAAGACAAAGTATTGGCTATCGTCAACCGTAAGGGAGGCGTGGCAAAAACCACCACCGCTATCAATTTGGCGCATGGCCTATCGCGTAAACTGATGCGGCGCGTGGACACCAAAGATTTAGATAAAATCAGCGATCCCGACAACCTGTATCAATATCAAGATACGCATTACTATTTGATGGGGCATGTGCTGCTGATCGATTTTGATCCGCAAGGGCACTGCGCGCGCGGGCTAGGCATCGACACGGGCAAGGCCGACATCGGCGACGTGCTGCTGGAACAGCGTCACATCACCGAAGCCGTCGTCTCCGCCGACCGCGCCGCCGAAGGCTTTCCCCGCCCTAACTTATGGATTTTGCCCGCATCTGATAATCTGGAACATGCCAAAGATATTCTGCGCGCCCAGGCATTTGCCATGCCCAGCACCAAAAATTACGGACTGGTGCGCATTTTGGAAGAGCGACTGGCAGTGGCATTAGAGCGATTTACCTACATCATACTGGATTGCCCCCCGGCCCTGGACACCTTTACTCAGGCAGTGTACCAGTTTTCTGATTCGGCCATCGTGCCCGTGAAGCCAGATTATTTTTCGATGGCCGGGACGGGGCAGCACATCACCTCCATTTTTGAGGCACAAACGCGGGGCATTGATATTCGCGTTCATACCATTGTGCCCACGCTAAACGTGGCCCGGCAAAATCTGGACCAGCAAATGGTCGATGAGCTGCGCGAACAGTATGGCGATATGGTCAGCCAGCCGATTCCACGCAGCCAAACGGTGGCTGAAGCGCCCGCTTACCAGCAAACCATCTTTGAATATGACGCGCGGTTTCTAAACCCGGCAACCATCGCTTACCAGGCATTAGTGGACAGAGTTTATTATGGCTAAGAAGAAAACCAGCAAAGCAGCCCAACAAGACAATTCAGCCGATCCGCTGAGCAATGTGGAGACGTTTGATCCGAAGCAGGTGGAGAAGGAAACGGCCGTTCGCAGCCAAAGAAAACCGATTTCCCCACTCGGGCCACCTCAGCCTGTCCCCACCCCGCCACAGCTAACCACGCCACTGCCCACCAGCCAACCCAGTGAAGATGTAGCTGCGCTCAAAGCCGAGATTCGTGCTCTGGAAAAACGAAACACGGAATTGGAAACGGCCGTTGCCCAGCACAAAGAAACCATTGAAGAACTCAAAGCCGAACGTGACATCCGTCTGAAGCTGGAGCGGGAAATGGCGGGCATGGAAGTAGAAATCCGGCAGGTGCGCCACGCTACCGCTGCCCTGGAAGAAGAACGGAAATCCCGGCTGGAGTTGGAACGGCGTCTGGCCACGCTGGAGGTTATCGCCCAGCGTGCCGAAGAAGCCTCGGCCCAGCTGGTAGACGAGCGGCAAATGCGGGTCCAGCTAGAGCGGGAAAAAGCAACGCTAGAAGTGCAGGTGCAAAGCTTGCAAAAATTGGATACGCTGCTTTCTGAAGAGCGCCAGGCCCGCATGAACGCCCAATCCCGCGCCTCCACGGCCGAAGCCCGGCTGGCCCGGATGGAAGGGGAAGTTAACCAGCAAGGCGGTGAAGGTGGACGCTCTTTCCTGGATCGCCTGCGCGGCCGTCCCTAAAACGAACCAATCGTGCCCTTTGAAAGAGTACCAGGTCACCTCTTACGTAGAAGCTTCCGTCCAGGCCTTTTCTAGCGATTTCATCACCTTTTGAAACTCGGGTGCCTCTTGAAGCCCGGTCAATTCCACCGATGCCTCACGTAAATCAAAAATAGCAACGTAAAGTGGCCCGCGTCGGCCAGGTGGCTGCCGGTGATTCACCAACTCGATTGCCCGTTCATACTGGGCCTGCGCCTGGTCATAATCGCCATTGCTCATCAGGCACAGCGCGTAATCAAACTGTTCGTAGGGAGAATCGTGATCTTGGCCAAGGATTTTTTGGTAGATTTCTTTTGCTTCTTCATATCTACCCAATCGGTAATAGGCCCAGGCCAATAAATACAGGTCATCGTCAGAGCTGTCCGGCCCCGTTAACTGTTTAACCAGCCGCTTGGATTGTTCTTTAGCTTTCTCAGTCTCTCCCAACTGGTAATATGCTTCGGCGATGCCATCTTGCACCCAAACATTATCACTTTCTATTTTCAGGGCAGCGCTATACGCTGCAAGACATTCTTGGCCCCGTGTTTGTCCCAGGTTACGCAGTGCAGACCCCTTCAGTTGATACGCCCAACCATAACCGGCATTAATTGACGTAGCTTGATCAAGGACGGTGACGGCCGTTTCATATTCAGCAAATTCGCACAGGATATTCCCTTTTTGGGCCAGTAGTTCCGGGTTATCTGGTTGTAAATTTAATGCCTGATCAATCACTTCTAACAACTGATCATACTTTTCCAACAGCCATAAACCATTGACGCGACCGTGAAGGGCTCTGATCATCTGGGAGGTGTCGCCTAATTTCTGGGCCAATGCATAAGCCTTCTCAGATGTCGTTACAACCTGTTCCCCCTTTTTCTGCGCTTGATACAAATTTAGCCGGGCAAATAATACCTCCAACTCACTGGCTGGAAGTTCCAATCTACCATATATCTCTTCGGCATTGTCTATAAATTTTTCCGCTTCAGAAAATTCTCCCTGGGCAATTGCCAGATTGCTTAAAGCCAGAAGGGTTGCTGCTTCCTCTAATGGATATACGACGTCTCTAGCAAGAGCCAGGGCTTCATTATATTTCTGGTTTGCCTGCTCATAATCACCACGCGATTCATAAACGAGAGCAATATCCCTGAGAGCGCCAACTTCTTCTGAACGCAATTGATGTTGGCGGGTAATCTCCATTACTTGCTGATAATACTCTATGGCCTGCTCGAATCGTCCCTCTAACTGGCTCACATCTGCCAGACCTCGTAAGGCTTCAATTTCTCCATCGGGAACTTGCAGAATTTTGAAGGAGTCCAGGGCAGACTCAAAATATTCGATGGCTTTTACCCAATCGTAACGTCTAATTTTGACCTGGCCTAACATAGCGACTAGACGCGCTTCGCCTTCACGATATCCCAGGTTTTGGTATAATTCATGAGCCTCACGAATGTGCGTCTCGGCTAGGTCCAGATCTCCACTAATAGTGTCCAAATTGGCCAGACCTACTAAAGCAATAGCTTGATTTGTTGGGTCGTCTAATTCTTGGGCTAAAGCAAGTGCCCTTTCATAATTTTCACGCGCTTCCTTTAGATCCGAACGTTGCAACTGGACTTCAGCTAAGCCAAGCAGAGCGTTCATTTCGGAGAAAGGATCCTCCGTTTCTACAGCCATCTGTAATAATTGGTGTTGAAATTCTTCAGCCAATTGCCGCAACTCTAAATCGCCACTGTTAGTCGCCAGCCCGAAGAGGAACTGTAATGCGCGTTGAGCTCCATACATACTGTCAAGGAAACTGTAAATCTGCCCAGCGAGTCGCCCACTGGCAGCTCCTAGATCATATTGGGCCCGATTGTCATAGATATAGGCTAGATTGAGCCAGGAGTCTGCTAGCCGGGTGTCAGCCACGATGAGCAAAAAGGGGATTTCCCCATCTTGCTCAGCCGGGGCTAAACTCTCTGTATCATCACCTTCAATATCTATAGAAAAAAGGACCAACTCAGGTTCGGCAGAGGACTCAGATTCCTCTTCGGCTTCCGATTCTTCTGGTTCCGTCTCCCAGTAATCCCAACTTAAAGGATCAAACCATCTCAACTTGCCAGGTAATTTCTCATCTTGATTCAAACCAACATCAAATATCAGTTCTCCTTCCTCATTTTCGAATACTATAAAAACTAGAGAGCGAATACATTGATAAATCGCTTCTAGAAAGTAATTTTCGGCCAGCGTGTAATCACTACGGGCAACAGCAATGTGACCAAGGCCTTGTAAAGCTTCTACATGAAGGTCTGATCCAGGGGCAAACGCTTCCAACTCCCGCCGCAAAGTCTCATATACTTCTTGAGACTCATCATATCGCCCTGCCAGCCGCAACCCGTCCGCAAGGTAGCGTCTTACATATGCTTTAATAGCTGACGAAACGAACTTGTCATCGGCAGATAAAAGCTCTGCCGCTAGCTGCTCTACATCTGCCAAATTGTTATTTAAATAGGCAACGACCAGTTTCCAATATTGGAGCAAGGTCATCGTATCGGAAGAAACGCGATCAGCCTTAGCGTGTTCCTCAATCACCTGGACCAAAGACTCACAATGCCCAGCAAGGCCAACGGATGCCAGGTCCGCTACCAATTCATCAATCTCGGCGACGGCCGTTTCCTCATCAGTAATGAGGGCATGGTAAAGTCGCTCAATGGCTATTTCCCAGTCAATACCTTCATCGGCATCCAGGCCCTGGCTAAAATATTCAGCGGCTTTTTGGCTCACGGCACGATAAAATTCACGCTCTTCACGCCACAAATAGGCCAGGACAGCATCACGTGTGACATCATGAAAGTTATGGCCTCGTTCAGGGTAAGCCTCGACAAAAGAAAGTTCCTGAAGCTGTTCATAAATCGTCTCGATTGAGATTTCATCAGACGACGCTTCTTTTTCTTTAAGATGGGAAGGACGGCCAACATCCATAACGGCCGTCAAAAGTTGCGGGTTAAACCAATGTAAAATAAATCCCCGGTAGGCAGCAGCTTCAACTGCCGGTGGTAACATTGACAGCGTAACGCGTGTGATTTCCCACAAAAATTGCTCGCGGCTTTGCTCCGCCTGCAAGGTATCTAATAAATCCTGCATAGAGTCGCTCATGAGGCACCTTCCGCCATCTTTAAATGAGTTTCCAGAATTTGGGCCACTCTTTGTGGTGCTCCCTCCGAAATCTGATGGATTTGATTGATACTTATGATTAAATCATCCGTACTCAATCTTAGCCGTTCTACAAATTCCTGGACGTGAGCCTGCGTCAAAGCTTGTAGAGAATGGCTCAAGCACCACTCTTTGACCTCGGATTCCAGATTAGGGATTTGGCGTCCGGCAATAACGACAACCAGGCCGGGAATTAATCGTGCCATTCTGAGAAAATCGCCACTCAACCAATTCTGGATCTCCCGCTGGCCTTGCTCATAGGTATCAATGAGGATTACGGCCCGTTTTTGACTATCTTTCAGTAGAATTTCCAGATCTTCGAAAAATGCCGTCATCAGTCTTTGGCGGTGATGGCTCCGTTCTTTTCTGGGCATATCTTCCAATTTTTTCTCAGTCCCACCCCAGACCAGCAGCGAAAATCGACGTGGCCGCAATCCTGCCGGCAGATCGCCACGAAACCTATAGGGGCGCAGCTGAACGACCCTCTGGAATAATTCCTGAAAACGGCCGCGATTATCCATATATTGCACCAGATCTAAAGCTCTTGCCGACTTATTTTCCCCAGCCAGATTTTCGTAATCTAGCGCTAGGTCGTAAACAAGTTGGCGAAGATCAGCATCATTAAAGGTATTGTTTAAAACCTCTAGCACAATTTTGCGTTCCTGTCTCTCCTCAAACAAAATTGGCCGAAAGCCCTCAAAAATGTCACTACATATGTTGTAATAACTGACAAATTGCTCACGGCCTAGAGACTCACACAACCTAAACAAAATATTATCCAGACTGTAACTATTTCCTTTAAGGTTAATTCGGGCTCTTGGATGCGAAGAACTTAAGGACCAGAACTCTTCAAGCAGACGTGTTTTCCCCATCCCCCCACCAGCTTGAATAAGTAATATATGTTGTGGGCTTTCCCCCTGGAGTATGGACAAAAAATCATTTCTCTGCTCATCCCGATCTAAAAAAACCTCTTTAATTTTTGGATGCTGTGCCATTTCTCCCTCCTACTGTGGAAAAGCAGACTCTGAGGTTACTCCTTAATATCCTGTGTATTCAGTATAGCATTCTCGACACCAGTTTGGAAGGTTGACGAGAGCCGCAGCGAGATAAAATCCACCCATAGCAAATTAATAGACCTCTGGACGGCGGTCGGCGAAAACGGGAATTTTGGCCCGGACCTCATCTACCTGGGCCGTATCGATAACGGCCGTTCCCAACATCTCCCCCTGCCCTAACTCAATCACCTTCTCCCCCCACGGATCAATAATACAAGAATGGCCAAAAAAGTCCGTTTCTTTGCTGCGGCCTACCCGATTGCAAGCCACGACAAACATCTGGTTTTCAATGGCACGGGCGCACAGCAAGGTGCGCCAATGAGCCAGACGCGGATGCGGCCATTCGGCAGGGACAAACACCAACTGCGCCCCAGCCAGAGCGTACTGGCGAAACAGTTCCGGGAAACGCAAATCGTAGCAAATGGTCAAGCCCGCCTTGCCCCAGGCTGTCTCGATCAGAGTGGGCTGCGGCCCTGCAGTGAGGAACTGTTCTTCCTGCATCAGCCGGAACAGATGGAGCTTGCTGTATTCGCCCAGGGAACGGCCGTTGGCATCAAAATAAACGGCCGTATTGCCAAACTGCCCTTCTCCTAACAGCGACAAACATGATCCCAAAATGGCAATCTGGTGCGTTTGGGCCAGCGCCGCTACCTGGGCAAAAATGCCCGCATCCGTTGCCGTGGCGTAGGCTGCTGCATTTTCTAAATCGTAACCCGTAGACCACAGCTCAGGGAAAACCACCAGATCAGAGCCACGCCGCTTTGCTTCGGCAGTCATTGTTTGCACCGTTGCCCAATTGGCTGCCGGATCGCCCAGCCTCACATTCATCTGTCCTAAAGAAATTGTTAGCTTCATAACGGCCGTTCCTTTTTATTTTCAAAATTTACCCGGTTACAGGTATAATACACGCATCGGGAGAGGTTAAAAATAGAAGTGCGCAGATTTTTTCGCCTCAGTCCTGGTTGTTTGGGGCCAGGTTGCTCCATCATCTTTGTGCCATCGTCCATAACATCATCGCACCAACCAGAAGCAGCCGCAGCAACAACATCGCAGCCTGATTGTAGCCTGACTGAATCAATCTTGTGAACGAATCTGACCTGACCGGACGCACTTTCGGAAAATACAAGCTTTACAACCGCCTCGGCGCAGGCGGCATGGCCCGTGTCTACAAAGCGTACCAGGAAAACCTGGACCGATACGTCGCCCTCAAAGTGCTGCACAGCAATCTGGCCGAAGAAGATGAGTTTATCGGCCGTTTTGAGCGTGAAGCCGCTGCCGTGGCCCGAATGCGCCATCCCAATATTGTCCAGGTCTTCGATTACGACACTGAAGGCGACAGCCACTACATGGTGATGGAGTACATCGAAGGTCCCACACTCAAGGCAGAACTAGATCACCGTCAATTCATAGAAAATCCATTTACCCTCGAAGATATTTTCAATATCATTGCCGCCCTGGCCAATGCCCTGGATTATGCCCACGTACGCGGTATCATCCACCGCGATGTGAAACCGGCCAACATCATGTTCACGCGAGACGGGGAAGTCATTCTGACTGATTTTGGCATCGTGCGCATGTTGGGCCTGCCACGTTACACTTTAACTGGCGTTATCGCCGGAACCCCGTCCTACATGGCACCAGAACAGGCCAATTCGCTCACCAGCGACCATCGTTCAGATATTTACTCGCTGGGCGTGATCCTGTATCAATTAGTCACCGGACATACGCCGTTTACAGGCGACACACCGCTTGAGATTATCCAGAAGCATATTCATGAACCACCACCGCTCGTAGAAACGTCCAAAAACATACCGATGGCCGTGGCCCAAGTCATTGACAAAGCGCTGGCCAAAGACCCAGCTGAACGATACCAAACGGCCGCATCCCTTACCACCGCCTTACAGCAAGCATTGGGGCACACTGCCGTTTCCACCCACACCCCCGCACCCATACAACCATTGGCAACGGCCGTGGCTACCCCCAGCGAGCCTACTCCGCGCCGTCATACCGCCACCTTCGAGATGCCCGACGAATCACCTTATCGCGGGCTGTTTGCCTTTGGCGAACATGACGCCACCAACTTCTTTGGCCGGGAAGCGTTTACCGAGCGTCTATTAAATACTGTGCAAGGGCAGCGGCTAGTGGCCATTGTAGGCACCTCAGGCAGCGGCAAATCATCAGTCGTCTTTGCTGGATTGGTCGCCAGGCTGCGTCACAACCCAGATTGGCACATCCTCACCTTCCGGCCCGGCCCCCATCCCTTCCAGGCACTGGCGGATGCCCTGGTTGCCGAGCAAAACCCAGAACACAGCCTGGAAGAACGGCAGCAAGCCGCCAGCCAACTGGCAAATGAATTAGAACAAAAAAAGGTACAGCTCGTCTCTCTTCTGCACCAAATATTAATCGAAAACAAACCGGCCAAGCAGCTCCTTATCGTCTCCGATCAGTTCGAGGAAATTTACACCCTCTGCGCCGATCAGACCGTGCGCCGCGCCTTCCTCGATTTGCTTCTTGAAGCGCTTGACGTCGCCCAATTTCGTGAGATGCCTCTCTTCACCCTGGTTCTCACCCTGCGCACCGACTTCTTAAGCCAAGCGCTCACCTATCGTCCCTTTGCCGACGCACTGCAAAACACCGACATCAAACTCGGCCCGATGACCCGCCGCGAACTGAGCCAGGCCATTGCAGCACCCGCCCGTCGCTACGGGCTGCTGTTTGAAACCGGCCTGGTTGCCCGCATTTTAGACGATGTCGGCGATGAGCCGGGCAACCTACCGCTGCTCCAATTTGCCCTGACGGAGCTGTGGGAAAAAGCCCGCGATGGCTACCTGACCCACCAAGGGTACGATGCCATCGGCGGCGTGGAAGGTGCCCTGGCCCGCTATGCCGATAAAAAATTCAACCAGCTCACCTCCGCTGAGCAGCAACAGGCACGGCAAGTGTTCATCCAAATGGTGCGCCCCGGTTCCGGCACCGAAGACACCCGCCGCCTGGCCACACGCAATGAGCTGGGCGAAAGCAACTGGCAGCTCGTGCAAAAGCTGGCCGATGCCCGCCTTGTTGTCACCAGCCTGGCACCCAACGGGCAAGAAACCGTCGAAGTGGTCCACGAAGCGCTCATCCGAGGCTGGGGTCAGCTGCGTGCCTGGATGGAAGAAGATCGTGCCTTCCGTGCCTGGCAAGAGCGTCTGCGAGCGGCCTTGCGCCAATGGCAGATGAGTCAGCAAGACAGCGGTGCCTTGCTGCGCGGCACGCTCCTGGCCGAAGCCGAAAGCTGGCTGGCCGAACGAGACTCGTTTTTAAACCGCGAAGAACGCTTTTATATTGCTGAAAGCCTCAAGCTGCGCACTGAAAAGCAGCAGGCGCTGGAACAGGAACGGTTAGAAAAACAACATGCCGCTGCCCAAGCACGCTTTGCCCAACGGCTGGCCTGGCTGACCGGGGCTTTGGTTGTGGCGATTGTGTTGGTGCTTATTTTTGCTTTTACGGCCGTAAACAATAACCAGGTTGCCCAGGGAAACGCGGCTACCGCCCGCGCCAACGAAGCGACCGCCATCGCCCTGCGCCAGGCGTCCGAGTTTAGCCAGGCAACCTCGGTGGCCGCTGAAGCCACCGCCCGCGCCGATGCAGGCCTGCGAGCCACGGCCGAATTCAGCGCCGAAGAAGAGCGCGAGATCGCCGAAATGAACGCTCAGGATGCCATTGCAGCCCAAGAAACGGCCGTTTTCAGCGCCAATCAGTTAGCCACGGCCGTCGTTGATGCTGAGCAAAACTTTCGCGCGGCCGAGAACCAATCGCGCTTTGTCCTTGCCCGCGAACTGGCTGGCATTGCCACCGACCAGCTCAACAGCGATCCGCAGTTGGGGCTGCTGCTCTCGCTGGAAGCCGTCAACCTGACCGAATCGGTTGATCTGGCCGCGCCGGAATCAGCTGAGGATGCCCTGTTCCGCGCCATGCAATCGTCCCAGCTGCGGCGCATCTTCTCGGGCCACACCGAAGGCATCAACAATGTGGCTTTTAGCGCCGACGGCCGTTTCCTGGCCACCGTCAGCCAAGATACCGACGTCAAATTATGGGATGTGGCGACTGGGCAAGAGATTGGCACGCTAACTGGCCATGGTCAGCCGGTGAATGCCGTCGCTTTTAGCCCGGACGGCAGCCGCCTGGCCACGGCAGGCAACGATGGCTTCATCATTTTATGGGACACAACCAGCCTGGAACTCATCACCCCCTTAAATGGGCAGGATGGGGCCGTCAACGACATCGCCTTTCATCCCGATGGCCAACGATTAATAGCCGCCTACGCCAGCAGCGCCGTGCGGCTGTGGGACATCAGCAACCGGCGCTCAGAGCTGCGCCTGCTGGGACATGAAGACAGTGTCAATGCCGTGAGCTCTAGTCATGATGGTAATCGCTTTGCCTCGGCCGGGGAAGACGGCCGTATCATCATCTGGAACAGCGACACGGGAGCTTCCCTCTTCTCCATTGAGCCATTCCTGGGCAATGACGACCGGCCAATCGCCATCAATGCCCTGGCCTACAGCTCAGACGACAGCCGCCTGCTGGCCGCGAATAGCAACGGCACCGCTGCCTTGTGGAACACCAGTGACGCCACGCTCATTTTGCGCGTAGCTGGGCACGCCGTTCCGCTGGAGGATGTCGCTTACAGTCCAGACGGCAAGCTTTTTGCCACCGCCAGCAGCGACAACACAGCCAAAGTGTGGAATGCCGCCACAGGACAGGCCTTGTATACGCTCACCGGGCACAGTAACGGGGTAACGGCCGTTGCCTTCCATCCCACCGAAGCCCAACTTATCACCGCCAGCAGCGACGGTACCGCCCGCCTGTGGCGTACCGAAGCAGGGCTTTCCCCGCAAATCTTGTCTGGGCATACGGGCACTATTTTGGCGATTGCGTTTAGTGCTGACGGCCGTTTCCTGGCGACGGCCGGGGCAGACGAAACAGCCCGCGTCTGGCAAACCGAGGATGGGATGCAAATCGCCCAATTTGCCGATCACAATAACATCGTCAATGACGTGGCCTTTAATCCCGAAGGCACGCTGCTGGCCACGGTCAGCGATGACCAGAACGCTCGTCTATGGAACATTGCCAGCGGGGAGATTCAGCTGCCGGTGATGAACCATCCCGCGCCGGTCAACGGCGTCACCTTTAACCCGGAGGGCACCGCCCTGGTCACCACCGCCGATGATGGCTTTTTGCGCTTTTGGAATCCAATCGACAACAGCTTACTGCTGCGGCTGCCATATGACGCTGGCTTAACCAAAGTGAGTTTTAGCCCAGACGGCCGTTTGGTAGCGGCTGGGGCTGTGGACGGTACGGCCGTTATCTGGAACGTGGTCACCAATGAGATTGTGCAAATTCTCAGTGGGCATGAGGGAACGGTGAATGATGTGGCCTTTAGCGGCGACGGCCGTTGGCTGGCCACCGCCAGCAGCGACGGCACCGCCCGCCTTTGGGATGTGAACACAAGCGAAACATTACGCATCTTTTCTGGCCACAGCGGCCCGGTGCTTTCTGTGGCGCTCAGTGCCGATGGCAGCCGTTTGGCCACGGGCAGCGTGGACCGCACCACCAAGCTGTGGGACACGGCCACCGGGCAAACGCGCCGCACCTTTTTAGGCCACACCTCGGCTGTGAATGCCCTGGTGTTTGCCCCAGATGACGGCCGTTTGGCCACTGCCAGCGCCGACCGCACGGCCCGAATCAACACATTGGAAACAGTTTCCAACTTGTTCGAGCGGGCCAGGCAACTGGTAACACGCACTCTTACGCCAGACGAATGTGCCCAATATTTACGCGGTCGTTCTTGCTTGGCGTTTTCTCCCTAACTTTGTTGCCGGTACGGCCGTTCTCTGCCACAATTCCCCCACAACAACACGCCAAAAACCGTAACCTCCCGTAGGCTCCATAAATGACCTTGGTTTTGTCTGAAACCTGCGGGAGGCTTTCCCACATGAGGAGTACAGCATGAGTTATATGGCACAGCGGGTGGCTGGCTTTGGCACCACTATTTTTTCTGAGATGACCGCGTTGGCCAACGAACATCAGGCGATCAATCTGGGGCAAGGGTTCCCCGACTTTGCCGCCCCGGACTTCATGAAAAAGGCAGCGACCGAGGCAATTCAGGCAGATATCAACCAATATGCGCCAGCAAACGGCCGTCCCGCTTTGCGCCAGGCCGTTGCCCAAAAAGTCGCGAATTTCTATGGCTTGCCAGTTGACCCCGATTCGGAAATCACTATTCTGCACGGGGCCACTGAGGCGATTTTTGCCACTGTCATGGGCCTGGTCAACCCGGGCGATGAGGTGATTGTGTTCGAGCCGTTTTATGACTCGTACGTGCCTGCGATTCAAATGGCAGGCGGCATTCCCCGCTTTTACACACTGCGCCCGCCAGATTGGCACATTGATGAGATGGCACTTGCCGCGCTGTTCAGCGACAAAACAAAACTGATCATCGTCAACACGCCGCACAATCCCACCGGCAAAGTTTTTAATAAGGCAGAGCTGGAGCTGATTGCCGATTTATGCCAAAAGCATGATGTGCTTGTCCTGACAGATGAGGTGTACGAGCACATTGTGTTTGATGGGCAGCAGCACCTGTCGCTGGCCACCTTTCCTGGCATGGCCCAACGCACGGTGATGGTTTCCAGCCTGGGCAAGACGTTTAGCGTCACGGGCTGGAAGGTGGGCTGGGCGGTGGCTCCGCCTGAACTGTCTCGCGCCATTTTTCGGGCCCATCAGTTTATGACTTTTTGTGGGGCAGCGCCATTACAAGAGGCGGCGGTTACGGCCGTTTCCCAGCCAAAAGATTTCTACACAAAGCTGACCCAATTTTACACCCACAAGCGAGATTTACTGATCGATGCGCTAAAAAGCGCCGGACTTTCCCCCATCGTGCCAGGAGGCACCTATTTTGTGATGGTCGATATTTCTCATCTGGGTTTTGCTGATGACATCGCTTTTTGCCGCTTCCTCACCACAGAGGTTGGTGTGGCAGCCATCCCGCCCAGCGCTTTTTACCACACCCCTGCCGACGGCGCTGGTCTGGCCCGGTTTGCCTTCTGCAAAGAGGAAAAAACGCTGGCCGAAGCCGCCAAGCGTCTGCAACGACTGCGCACGGGCTAAAGAGCCTTCTCGCTATAAAGAGCGTTCTGAATATTGGGCGGCGGCGCGCTGGAGTTCGGAGCCAATTTGCGCCCGCAGCCAGTCGGGAGCTAACACTTCCACCTGGGCGCCCCAGCTACGAATAAACGGCTGCATTTCCTGAGGCTGGGCCACCTGCACCCGCAGTACGCAGCCGCCATCTTCTGTTTTTTCCAGCTTTTGCGTGGGATGCCACTGCCTTTCGTGAATGTGGGGCGTCACTTCCGGGGTGAAGCGCAGCACCACATCGGTAATTTCGCTGCCAGCCATGATGCGCCAACCAGACGCCAGGTGACTTTCTAGATCAAACGCTTCCGGCACAGTGAAGCTGCGCTTGAGCAGCGTGGCGTTTTCCAGCCGGTCCAGCTTGAAAGTGCGAATATCGTCGGCCCAATCGTCGTGGCCAATTACATAAATACCGGAGGGCGTGGGTTCCAGGGCATAAGGCGCAATGACGCGTTCGCGCAGCTGGCCGCTGCGGGGTGAGCGATAGCCCACACGCACTTTATAGCCGGTGCCCCAACCTTCTGCCAAAGCTTCCAGCACGGCCACCTGCCGCTGACCATCATGCAGCGTTTGGACGCGGTCTGCGGCTCGTTTGAGGTGGGGAGAAATTGCTTTGGGCAGGGTGATGGCCAGTTTGCGCAAGGCAGAGGTGACGTGAGGATTGCGCTCGTCGATAGTGCGAGCCAGCAACAGTCCGGCCAGTGTCAGGGCGATGGCTTCATGAAAGGAGAGGTGGACGGTGGTAAGGTATCGGGTGCGATTCATGCCGAAACGGCCGTCTTTCTGCCAAATCGGCAAGCCTTGTTCACACAAAAAGTCCACATCACGGTACACGGTACGCCGATCTACCGCCAGCTTTTCTGCCAGGTCGGTAGCGCGCAATCCATCTGGTGTTAGCAGCAGCAGTTGTTCAATACGGCGTAAGCGAGATGTTCTTGAAGCCAAACGAGACATTTTTCCTCCCAATATATTAGACCATGCGTTCTATTTTGCCCTGTTCAGGAATAAATGTCAACATTGTGCCTTTACAACAAAAGTCCTCTGCAAAAGCAAGAAAGTGATTTGAAATAGTTGCGCCATCCCTCTGGCTTTTGCTAAATTTCTCAGGAATTAGGTGTGTTGCCGTATACTCTTTGGTACTTTCTATTGATTGAAGTTCGCCCGATGTGCCATTTGTCTTGACAGAATTTAAGAAACATAATATTAAGATGGGATTTATTTTAAAAACATCATGCCATGAAGCTCCTACCAACAAGCCAGCTTCTTACAAAAAGAAAGAATAATTTTGTCGATTAGTTGATTTGGTCCAATCAATAAAGTTTTGTATCTGCCGCCAAAATAATGAATTATAGTAAGATAAACATATTATTGATTGAAGATAATCCAGGTGATGTACAACTGGTAAAAAAGATGCTGGGCGAGGCTTCGTTTTCAGACAATCCAGCAACGGTTATCGACGTTGCCCACGCAAACCGACTGCAAACCGCTCTGGCTCATTTAAAAGAACACACCTGTGATGTTATTCTTTTAGACCTCTCTTTACCAGATGCTACTGATCTGGATTCAATCTTAAAGCTCAAAGAAAATTATCCTGCAATACCCATTATTATATTGAGCGGCCAAACGATGAACCAAACGGCCGTAAAAGCTGTACAGTACGGCGCTCAAGATTATTTAGCCAAAAACGACTTAACAGCACATTTATTGCTCAAAACGATTCATTACACAATTGAACGGCATCGTTTGCTGCTAGAAATCAGGGGGCGGGCAGAAGAATTAGAAATCCAAAATTTGGCGCTTAATGATTTTGCCCATACCGTGGCGCACCAAATTCAAGGCCTGCTAAGCCAAATGGTTGGCTATGCCAGTTTAGTTGATTCACATTATCAGGAACAGCTAAGCGTGCCTGCCCAGCAGGCCGTTGACCAGATCATGCAAAGCGGCTACAAGATGAACAATGTCATCACAGAGCTACTCTTCCTGGCCAGTATGCGTTCTGAAGAGGTGCAGGTGAATGAGTTGGATACTGGCCGTATCATTTTAGAGGTTATGAAGCGGCTGCGTTATCAAATTCGAGAAACCAAGGCTAAAATCAACTTACCGGACTCATGGCCAGTGGCGATGGGCTACGCTCCCTGGATTGAAGAAGTGTGGCTCAACTACATGAGCAATGCTCTGAAATACAGCGGCAATGAAAATGCACCTCCAATTTTGAATTTGAGTGCCACACGTGAAAGCAATGGCATGATTCGTTTTTGGCTGGCAGATAATGGTCCTGGTATCTCTGAGATGGATCAAAAACGCTTATTTAAACCACACACCAGGTTAACGTCACAAAAGATTCGCGGGGAAGGCTTGGGATTATCCATTTGCTGGCGAATTGTTAATAAGTGTGGTGGCGATGTTGGCGTCGATAGTAAAGAAGGGGCTGGCAGCTGTTTTTGGTTCACTTTGCCAGAGAAAAAATTCTCTCTACCTTAAGAAATCAGGATAAGAATTGTGGTAACTGACGTGCCAAACGGCCGTAATGTTGATATTCTGCTGGTTGAAGATAATCTCGGTGAAATCCGCCGTATTGAACAAATGCTGGACATGCTAGAGGATGCTTACCGGCTACATACCGCCCATTCGGTAAAATCAGCCCATCAAACCCTTTCTGACCAACCCGTTCAGATTATCCTCCTCGATTTATCTCTACCAGACAGCGACGGATTACAAACAATCCGTACCATGCACGCAACCTATCCCTGGGTTCCCATTGTGGTACTAACTGGCCTGGATGATGAACAAGTCGTGGCCGAGGCAGCTACAGCTGGTGCCCATGATTATCTGGTTAAGCACAACCTTGATCCGGCAAATTTGTGGCGTGTTTTACGCTATGCGCTAGAAAGGCACCTTCATGAAGAACAGCTGCGAACCAGCCAGAGGGCTTACCGGCGGCAAGCGGGTGAACTGAATCTACTCAATCGTATCATCTCTGCCGCCTCAGCCAGCAACGATGAGCAATCGATCCTAGATGTTACTTGTTTGGAACTATCACAATTTTACAATGCCCTGCGTGCCTTAATCTTGGTGCGTCACCATCAAGATTCGCTTGTCACGGTTCAGGCAGAACATCATCATCCCGACGTGCCCCCTTTAACGTACACCCAGATTGATCTGGATGCAGACGAGAACTTTTCGGCTGTTCTCTTAACACAGCAAACCTTAATTTGTCCTTATTTGTCCGCTGGCCTGAAATTATTTCTTACCTCGCCGAAAGACAGTAAAGTAATTATTCATCCGCTCACTCTAGAAGGGGAAAACATTGGCTTTTTGGTGCTGAACTTGCCACCTACCTACGAACTTGCTGTCAGCGATGTGCGCCTATTGGCTATGGTGGCAGAAGAAGTTGAACTGGCCCTGACGAAGATTCGTTTACACGGCCGTTTACAAGCCTATGCAAGTGAGCTAGAAGATCGCGTACAAGAACGCACTCAGGCATTGGCTGAGGCCAACGAGCAGCTTAAATCGCTAGATAAACTTAAATCAAAGTTTGTCTCCGACGTTTCACATGAGCTGCGCAACCCCATCACCAACTTAACCCTTTATTTGGAGCTGCTGGAATTTGCCAAACCAGAAAAACAGCCCAAATATTTTAGCATTTTGCGCAATCAAGTACGCCGCCTTTCTAGTCTGGTGGAAGAGATTTTAACGTTGTCTCGGCTAGAGAATCAAAGTCATCATCATCTGTTCCAACCTATTGACTTCAACTACCTCATTCAGCAGATTATTGTGGCCCACAAACCACGTGCCCAAAACAAACAGGTTAAACTGCACTTTGCCCCCACAACCCCCCTCCCATTGGTATGGGGCGAACCAAACCAGATTACCCAAATTGTGACAAATTTATTGGACAATGCCCTTAACTACACGGCAGAAGGCACGGTAACCGTCTCAACGGATCAGCAGGAAAATGGATCCAATACGGAAATCATCTTGCGTATTTCTGACTCGGGCATGGGTATTACTGAAGAAGATTTACCTTATATTTTTGATCGGTTTTATCGGGGTTCGCAAATTGATCGGGATAAATTTATGGGCACCGGATTAGGCTTGGGCATTGTGCATGAGATTGTTGCTTTGCACAACGGCCGTATCAGTGTCAGCAGCACCCCCAGCCAGGGCAGCACCTTCACCGTCTTTTTACCTGCTGCTTTGCCGGAGTGATTGTCCACGCAGTTGCCCCACCCTCATTGTTTGATACCATCCCTTCAATGGAACATCAGAGGCAACGCCAAACCACGCACTTAGCTTTTAGCCTGAGCGAATACGAAACGATTACCCTACCTGCCGTGCAGCTGCCAACCCACGTAGGAGAACTGCTGTGGCGCACGCTGGACCAAAATGGCAAAAAGCTGCTCGTGTCTTTCCCTTCTCCCAAAACAGAAAATCAGTGGCAGCTAACGGCCCAGGGCTGGGTAGGGCAGGTTCAGGTGCCGCACCAGCTTACGCTCACCATCACGCCCAAGGTGCCCATAGCTCGATTGTTTCAATTGTGGGAAATGGCTTATGATTTGCGGCTGGCTGATTTGGCCGAGGGCCTTACAGACGTCGCTTCGGTCCCAGAATTTTTCAGCCTGCTGGCCCACATTTTGGCCCAGCGCGTCATTCGTCGGGGGCGGCAAGGATTTCAGCAAGCGTATTTGCCACAAACGGCCGTTCTCCCCTACGTGCGCGGCAAGCTGTTACCAAGCGCATTAGCGTACAACAGCCCCACCGTGCAGCTCACCTGCCGCTACGATGCTCGCACCGCAGATATTCCTGACAATCAAATTGTGGCTTATGCGCTACGGCAGATTGCCCGCAGCGGTCAATGCAGCCCCACAGCGCAAACGGCCGTACGCCGCGCCTATCATTTACTGCAACCATTGGTAACGATACGACCGTTTCAACCCACCGACTGCCAAAACCGCAGCTACAGCCGCCTCAACCAGGATTACGCCATTTTGCATGCGCTCTGCCGCTTCTTCTTGGAGCACACTGGGCCGCTGTTGGCCGATGGCGGCCATCAGCTCATGCCATTCTTGCTCAACATGGCCCAGTTGTACGAGCGCTGCGTGGCCAACTGGCTGCAAGCCCATCTGCCCCAACCCTATCGCATCAAAGCCCAAGAAAGCACGACCCTTGGCCCCAATGACGAACTGCGCTTCCAGATTGATTTGACACTGTACGGGGAAAACGGCCGTCCCCTGGCCGTGCTGGATACCAAATACAAAACGCCAGACAAGCCCAGCCAGGCAGACATCAGTCAGGTGATCACCTACGCTAAGGCCAAAGGCTGCCACCACGCCCTGCTCATCTACCCGCAGCCGCTGCCACAGCCGCTGCATCTAGCCATCGGCGATGTACAATTGCACACGCTTACCTTTAACCTGGATGAGCCGTTGGATAGCGCCGGACAGAAATTTATTCAACAGCTGGGAGCGCGGCTGCATCTTTAAGCCAAGCCTTAAGCAGGAGCGAGTATAAAGGGAACGGCCGTATCACATGCAACAACCGTCCCATTTTACATCCCACGCACCTGTGTTACGATTGATACGATTCTTGAACCCAGATTTAATTGGACACTGATTAGCACAGATAACAGAAAGAAAATCAGCGTTCATCTGTGTTTATCAGTGTCCCATTCAAAAAAAAAACAGAAGGAATATTGAATGAAAGGTATTTTCAAAAAGTTATTTGGCAGCAAACCCGTCGTCACCGTCGTCAGTGGCCTGCCTCGATCTGGCACCTCCATGATGATGAAAATGTTAGAAGCTGGTGGCATTCCCCCACTCACCGACAAAATTCGCACCGCCGACGACGACAATCCCAAAGGCTACTACGAATTTGAACGCGTCAAGCAAATGGACAAAGGCGACACTGAATGGATGGCCGATGCTCAGGGCAAAACCGTCAAAGTGATCTCACAGCTGCTGCGCTACATGCCCGCAGAATACGAATACAAAGTCATTTTCATGCGGCGCAACATGTCCGAAATTTTAGCTTCGCAGAAGAAGATGCTGATCAATCGAGGCGAAGACCCAGAACAGGCCAGCGATGAAGAAATTTCAGCGCTGTTTGAAAAACATCTCAACAGCGTGATGGATTGGATGGCCGCCCAGCCAAACGTCTCTGTGCTCTACATTCATTACAGCGACATGTTGGCAAACCCCGTGCCCCAAGTTGCCCAAATCAATGAATTCTTGGGTGGCAACATGAACACCCAGGCCATGAGTGAAGTAGTTGACCCCAATCTGTATCGCAACCGTAAAAATCGTCTAAAAAAAGAAAACGCAGCTTAGTAGCCGTTCGGAATTAACTTAGCGATTTCGTACCGAACGGCTACTTTAAGCCCATTCGCCAATTCCATTTTTTATTTGCGAATGGGCACTTAGCTCATTATTTCAACACAGGCGGGAATCCAAACTTGTGGATTCCCGCCTTTTGGCAAACTACTAGTACAGTTGGGCGCAAATAACCCAACAGAAGATAAAGCGTATGCGCCCAACTGTTTAAGGGTTTCGCAGCAATTGTTAACTGTTGGCTTATTTAAGCCGCGAAACACTAGGCCATTTAACCTAGTTACACCTTCCTATTCTAGATATACCTTCCTATTACCTATCCCTCAAATTTTGTTTAAATTGAATATAGATATTGGATCGTGTAAATCTTATCATTGAGTTTACAATTATTATTTTATTAGGAGTCCGCAATGGATAACCAACCACAACATGACATGTTTTTATTAGAAACCACCCATGCCTCAGGTGCTGAAGAATGGGTTTGCCACACTTGTGGCAGGCATCTGATCGTGCAATGGTCACCCAAATTCAAAAAAGTTGTTCTCTCTGCCGGAAATGAATACGCTATTCACACAGGCAGCAAGGGTGGCTTGATTTTATCACCCCCAAAAATTGACGAAACGGATGATCAGATACTTTCGGATGAACTCAAATCCCTGCTTGATGATGCCTTAAAAGAGGTCGATTTTGGCGATTAGGATCAAAAGATCACGAAACATTGACCGACGGCCCCTCCAAAAAGTTGGGCACAGCATTGGCAGCCTGGACAGAAACCATAGCCCATAGTTGATGTACACCAGGATCTAAAGTTGCCTCTGGCATCCTAACTCTATAATCAAAAGTTCCCTCAATAAACGCCTCCGGCTCCGAGTTGGCCAAATCAGTGCCTACTTTAGTAAGTGTTTCCTTGGCAATGACATTTACACTATATTTGGCGTGCTGTTTGGCAACCGACTCTGCCGCCTCTCCACCAAGTGAAAAAAGAACCTCTAAGGAAAAAGGTTCGCCAGCGTTGAGCTTCGGCTGCTCAGCTTTGCTGCTACTTACAGTCAAAGGTTTCTTAGCCTCAGGCGGTTGAAAGAGTCGTACCTCTTTGACCTTTACTTTTGCTTCCTTAACAGGCTGCTTGGCTGGCTCAGGCTCAATTTCTTCGATTGTTTCCTGTTCCGAGCTTGGTTGTTGAGATGTGGTGGGGGAAGGTCCTTCTCCGGCTTGATTAAGCATCCAAAGAAAGTTTTCTGCAGTTAATTCTGACCATACCTTGCTCTTGTCTGCTTCAATGTGAAAAACCTTAATGCGTTTCTGCTGTTCGCCGTTTTTTTCTCGGGCTTCAAAGTAGATCATAAAAGAAGCATACTCTTCCCAATCGCTTGCCTTCTTTGATTGGCCTGGCTTGCCACCACCAACATCATTCGCCTTGGTTTCTAAGGCCAATTCCTTTGCTTGTTGGATCCATGTTTCAATCCTGTCCTGTGCCACCACCTTTTTATCAGTATTGAGTTGAGACTGGATTTGTTTTAGCGAAAGTTCCGCCAGATCCCGATAGGTACGTACTTGCAGCTTTTCTTTCAACCAAGATTGCATCTTCGGACCGACATATTTTATCTCAGTTAAATCGTCAGATTTGTCCTTTTTTGTGTTCATAAGCGTCCCTTCTTTAGTACGGCGGTTAATAGATCCCATTACCTTAGTTCCCGGTACTGCTCCGTAAAAGCTTTTAGTCTACATTCAAAACCCCACTGGTCCTGACCTACAGCCAAAACCAGCGGGGTTGATAAGTCTCAAGTTGCTTAGGGCTGATAGAATTGAAGAATCGGCCCCTCAACAAATCCAGCCATTGGACCTGGTCCACCTGTAGGCTCGCGATAGGTCAAGGAAACAACCAACCGATATAGCCGACCAGCAGGAGGAACGGGATCGGGAATATTTACACGACCCGCCGGTACGTCAAAGTGTACAAAATAGGGAACGGGCGATGTTCCTGGTTTCAAGGGGATAACGTGGTCGCTAGGGCCGCCTGAAGGTCCCGGATCAATTAAATCAAGATCCGCTCCGGTGCCGATGGATTCCAAAAAACAATGAAGGTGCCAGTTTCCGGTAATCATGCCCGTAGCCAAACCTGTGGTTTCCCAACTAACGTTAACCGCCCAGTCTTGGTCCGTACGAATAATCGTTAACGGCGGCGCTCCAGGCGGTGCATCATGCTCATGTACCGTAGCTGTGATAGTACCAGCAAATAGATTTCCAAATGGTGTTTCAAATGGCATTAGATTTCTCCTTTTACATAGTACAGACTTTCTTTAACAATAAGATTCGATTAAGTCTCCGGTGACTTTATTGGCCTTGAGCCATCCATTTGGCTCGCGGCACACCACCATAAAAACATGGGCCACTTAAGCAACAGTAAATCAGCACTTAATTTGAAATTTTCTTAAATTAAGTGCTGATTTTCTTGATTAACTGCTGATTTTCTTGCT
>JBNKLQ010000071.1:0-23584 GCA_050292445.1 Promineifilaceae bacterium (SeqCode)
GAGCCCATCATGAAAGCCTGCACCACCAAGTGGAAGGGCAGCAGCGGACTCTGCCATAAATCGTGTCCTTCAGCCTGGGCAAAGAGGAAGGCGGTGTAAACGACCGTTCCCACCGCAAACGGCAAGCCAACCCACAAGAAAACCGCCCGCATCGTCTCTGGATCATAATCAAACAGCACGCCGCCCAGCTCCATGAGCCACCACAGCCCCGTAATTGTGCTCAGGCCAATAAGCAGCACCGCACCGCGCGTCAGCCAGCTTTTCCACTGGGGCCGCAGCAAAATGTAGAGGAATCGCTCCGGTTTTTCCAAATCATACACCAGCAAGCCGGTGGTGAGACCCACAAACAGCAGCGAGAGGAAACCCGCGACCACGGCGACGGCCGCATCGAAGCGGAACCAATCCAGTCCCCAGCCCAGCGCCAGCACCATGAAGATACCCGCGCCAATGCCCTTGGTGACCAAATAGGCAGGTACAGGCCAATGCCAGGGGATTTTGTGCTGGGCGTTGTAGCCAACCTGGACCATGTGCTCTGCCATACGGCCGTTGCCAAACTGAATTGGCCCGGCCCACGGCTGTCCCTGTGTCCCCGGCGTCCGAATTGGTGTCCCATTTGAATGGGTGATGGGGTGAGCGGGTAAAGGGGTGACCGATTTGTGATTTTTCACCCCTTCACCCCCACTTCCGTTCACCCCTTCATGCAATGGAATCACATCCGCCCACATGAACGTTTCCGGCGCGCGCTCGGTGGCGGTAGGGTGCATCATCACGTCGTTGCCCTCGATGTAGAACAGCTTCGGCGCAGTGCCTTGCTCCGGCTTGCGTACGGTCACATCTTGGCGGGCCAGCAGGCCGCTGATTTCGCTTTGTGGGTCGTTCATGTCCCCGGCGATGATGGCGTGTTCCGGGCAAACGACGACGCAGGCTGGCTCCAGGCCGATGTCCGTGCGATGGGCGCAGTAGTGGCACTTGGCCGCCGTTCCGCTGTCTGGATCAATGTAGATGGCGTCGTACGGGCAGGCTTGCATACACGCCTTGCAGCCAATGCAAACGCTGTTGTCAAACTCCACAATGCCGTCGGCGCGTTGGTACATTGCCTGGGTGGGGCAGATGCGCACGCAGGGTGGGTTGGCGCAGTGGTTGCAGCGTGTTACCTGAAAATGGCGGCGGGCGTCGGGGTAAGCACCGGTTTCCACGTATTTGACCCAGGTGCGGTAAACGCCGAGTGGCACTTCGTTTTCACTTTTGCAGGCAGTGGAGCAGGCATGACAGCCGATACATTTGCGATTGTCGATGATGAATCCGTAATTTTTTGCGGCGGCGTCACTGGTGGGTGGGGAAATTTCTGTCATAATATCCTGTAAACTTGATTGATGCAGATGAAACAGTTCTTCCAGACTAATTATGTGAGGGTTGTCGGCGAAAAACAACCGAGTTGTTTTGATTTTACTGAACCCTTGCGGCATCATTACACAATCTTTACAAAGTTTAGCACTCCTGGGGAAGACCCAAAGGGTTTGGTATCCTCAAGACTTACCGAATAAAGGAAAAACCCTTTGGGTCTGTATACGTAATGAAATCAGCTCAAATTCTTGTTGTTGAAGATGAAATTAGTATTCAAACGATTGTACGCACCTATTTGGAAAGTTCTGGCTACGGTGTGACTGTGGTGGATAATGGCCCAGAGGCGTTGACCCAGGCGAAATTGCTCCAGCCAGATTTAGTGATCTTGGATTTGAATTTGCCGGGTATGGATGGCATGGAGGTGGCAGCACGACTGCGGGAAGAATCGGCCGTTTACATTCTAATGCTCTCAGCCAGAGGTGAAGAAGCCGATCGGGTGGCCGGGCTGCGCATTGGCGCGGACGATTTTTTGACGAAGCCGTTTAGTCCGCGCGAATTAGTTGCCCGGGTTGAGGCTGTCTTGCGGAGGCGGCGGGAAACGGCCGTTTCCCCCTCCACTATCCTCACCTTCAAAAATCTCTCTATCGATCCCGACAGTCACGAAGCAATTGCCGCCGGGCAGCAGCTAGAACTCACCGCCACCGAGTTCCAGGTGCTGCTAGAGCTGGCCAAAAACGCGGGCCGCGTCCTCACCCGTGACCAACTGCTCTCCCTCGTGTGGGGCAGCGACTACTATGGCAATGACCGGGTTGTGGATGTTTACGTTGGCCAGGTGCGGCGCAAGCTGCAAGACGCCACCGGCCAGCTGCTCATCGAAACGGTGCGGGGGATTGGCTATAAGTTTGTAGACGTGAAGAAGTGATAAGGTGAACGGGTGCAGGGGGCAGAGGTGAGAATTTAGTTCTCCCCTGCACCCCTGCACCTCTACATGAGGATTTATGCCCTGGTACAAACGACTGCGCTGGCGCTTGATTGGCTCCCAATTTTTGGTGGCCCTGGTAGGTGTTAGCATCATGATGCTGGCCACGCGCATCATTATTTTGAACAGCGCACCGGTTGTCTTGCGCCCCTTGTTGGAAACGCTGCTAGAAAATCCTGACTCGATTTTGCAAACAGAGGCTGACCTGACGATTGCCTTTCGCAATGCGGTTTTGTTTTCTGTGCTTTTTGCGGCGCTGGGGGCTGTGGCCGCCGGTACATTCTCCTCTTTTTTGTTGTGGCGCACCATCATTCATCCTCTTCGGCAGGTGGCCGACAGCAGCCAGCGCATTGCCGACGGCCGTTTCGACGAGCGCGTCAACGTGCCAGAAAGCAGCGGCGAAGCGATGGCCACCCTGGTCACCAGCTTTAACCAGATGACCGCCACGCTGGAAGAAATAGAACAGCAGCGGGTGGCGCTTCTGGGTAACATCTCCCACGAGCTGCGCACCCCATTGGCTGGCCTGAAAGGGTATCTGGAAGGATTGCTGGATGGCCTTTTTCCGGCCAATGAAGAAACGTTTGCCTGGATGACCCAGGAGGTGGATCGGCTGGGGCGGCTGGTGGATGACATTCAACATTTGTCCCGAATTGAGTCTGGCCAATTTTCACTGGATTTTCAGTCGGTGGATATGCGGCAGCTGGCTCGGCGAGTTGTTTCCCAGCTTGATATCCAGGCGCAGAGTAAGCAAATTGACCTACGGCTAAACGCGGGCAGTGACCCTGTTTGGGTAGAAGCGGATGCCGATCGTGCTGCCCAAATTATGATTAACCTCATTGGCAACGCCATTCGCTACACGCCAGAGGGTGGTCTGGTGCAGGTGAGCGTGGTGGCAAACGGCCGTTTCGCTGAAATCTGCGTGCAGGACAATGGTATTGGCATCCCGGCTGACGCTTTGCCCTACTTGTTTGAGCGGTTTTACCGGGTGGACCAATCCCGTGCTCGCGCCAGTGGCGGCAGCGGCATTGGCCTGACTATTTCCCGCCATTTGGTGTGGGCGATGGGTGGGGAATTAACGGCCGTTTCTGATGGCCCTGGCGAAGGCAGCTGCTTTACATTTACGCTTCCGTTGGCGTCAGGAAATTTACCTTAATCGCTAAATTTGCATTGGAAAGAACGGCCGTTTGAGATACCCTTAACCACAGAAGAAAAAATCCTATTGGAGCAAATTAAAATGTTGAATTTCTTACCGGCCCCCGTTATTGGTGGACTGGTTTCAATTGCCATTTTTTTTAACACACTGTTTTTGTGCTTGCTTATCTATCTGGTAGCGATTGCCAAACTGCTTGTCCCCATCAAGCCATGGCGAGCGCAATGTACCAAGGCGGCAATCTGGCTGGCTGAGACCTGGATTCGCGGCAACAGCGCCTGGATGTGGCTCACCCAGCGTACCCAATGGCGCGTTTCTGGTTTAGAGGGATTGCGTTATGATGAATGGTATTTGGTTATTTCCAACCACCAATCCTGGGCGGATATTTTTGTATTGCAGCACATTTTTAACAAGCGCATTCCCTTCCTGAAGTTTTTCCTCAAGCAAGAACTTATCTGGATACCGGTGATTGGCCTGGCCTGGTGGGCGCTCGACTTTCCTTTTATGAAGCGGTACTCCAAACAGCAATTGGCCCGCCGTCCTGAACTGCGCGGCAAGGATTTGGCGACCACGCGCAAAGCGTGTGAAAAGTTTAAGACCACGCCTGTTTCTGTGATGAACTTTTTGGAAGGGACCCGTATTACCCCGGCCAAACATCAAAGGCAAGATTCCCCGTACCAAAATTTACTGAAGCCCAAGGCAGGTGGCATTGGGCTTGTGCTGGGGGCGATGGGTGAGCAAATCTCCACCATGCTGGATGTGACAATCGTTTATCCGCAAGGCATTCCCACGGCCTGGGACTTTTTCCGGGGGCAAGTGCGCGAAATTGAGGTGATTGTGCAAAAACGGCCGATTCCCGCCAAGTACCGCAACCAGGATTACCAAAACGATCTAGAGTTTCGGGAGGTATTCCAGGCGTGGGTGCGGGAATTGTGGTGGGAAAAAGATGCGCTGCTTGGCGAGCGCGTCTCTGTTCTTGAACTTACCAAATGAAGCAAGATGGGTGAAACATGATGTGTGAGAAAGTCATGTTTCACTCATCACGCAGCAAAATCCTTTACACAATCCTTACATCCACCTTACGACCCACTTGCAATCGCTGGGTATGCTACCAGCCGTATTGTGAAAAAATTATCAAAAATGAGGTAAGCTTGTGTTTAGATCATTATTTGGCCAAGTTCGCGGGGGAACGGCCGTAAAAAATATAACCCCTACAGAACTGCAACAAAAAGTAGACAGCAAACAACCCGTGCTCATCCTGGATGTGCGCCAGCCACAGGAGTATTCATATGACGGGCATATCAAAGGTTCCCGGCTGATGCCGCTTGGCAGTTTGCGTAATCGTTTGGAAGAACTCCCCCGCGATATACCCATTGTGGTTGTCTGTCGCTCTGGCGCCCGCAGCCGCACCGCTTGCGAAATGCTGCAAAATCAGGGTTTTGAAGATGTATCCAACATGGGCGGCGGCATGATTGCCTGGAAACGCGCCCGATTGCCCCATATGTGAAAGCGTAGAAATGACGTACTGTATTTCAGATCACTTTTTCGCTTTCACACATGGCTAATTCCCAAAAACATCCAATTTTAATTAAACAACAACCAACCGGGCTGCGCACTTTGTTGCCAGCCTGGCATTGGTTGGCCCACTATCCCCGCGAATATTTTGTAGGGGATATGCTGGCTGGCTTCATTGTGGCCGTGATGCTGGTGCCACAAGGGATGGCTTACGCGCTCCTAGCTGGATTGCCGCCTGAAGTAGGACTCTACGCCAGCATCTTGCCGCTGATTATTTACGGTTTGTTAGGCAGCAGCCGCACGCTGGCTGTGGGGCCAGTGGCTATTGTGTCGCTGCTGGTGGCCACTGGCATTGCGCCTCTGGCCGAAGCTGGCAGTGGTGCCTTTTTGCAGTTAGCGCTGACCCTGGCACTGCTGGTGGGACTTATTCAGGCGCTCATGGGGCTGGTGCGGCTCGGTTTTCTGGTGAATTTTTTGAGCCATCCTGTTTTGGCGGGTTTTACCAGCGCCGCTGCCCTGGTGATTGGTTTTAGCCAGCTGAAGCATTTGTTGGGTATCCCCATGCCTCGGCTGGAATTTTTTGAGCTGCTGCGGTATGCGGTGTTACATTTGCCAGAAACTAATTGGGTGACGTTGGCGCTGGGGGGCAGCAGTATCCTTATTTTGCTATTTTTTAAGATGGGGCTAGGCCAGCAGCTCCGGCGCTGGGGCTTGCCTGCACCATGGGTGCTGCCCATTACAAAATCTGCGCCGTTGGTGATTGTGGTGCTGGGAACCGCCCTGGTGTGGGGCTTGCAGTTGGATCAGCGGGCGGGTGTGGCGATTGTGGGCGATGTGCCGGTCGGTTTACCATCGTTCACGCTGCCAACCGTTGATCTAGCAGTGTGGCAGCAGCTTTTGCCGACGGCACTGGTGATCAGCTTTGTGGGTTACATGGAGAGTATTGCTGTGGCCAAGTCGTTGGCCAGCAAACGGCGGCAGAAAGTGTCGGCTAACCAGGAATTGGTGGCTTTGGGTGTGGCCAATTTGGGCGCAATGCTGACGGGTGGCTATCCGGTGACGGGCGGTTTCAGCCGTTCAGTCGTCAATTACGATGCTGGCGCAAACAGTGGATTGGCTTCGATTATTACGGCCGTTCTCATCGCGCTCACCGTTATTTTTCTTACCCCGGTCTTTTACTTTTTACCCCAGGCCGTGCTGGCTGCCATCGTCATGGTGGCGGTGGCTGGATTGGTGGATGTGAAAACGTTCCGGCATGTCTGGCAGTACAACAAGGCAGATGCTGCCTCATTTGGGGTTACTTTTGTGGCAGTGCTGGCGGTGGGTGTAGAAAATGGCATTTTGTTTGGCGTGGCAGTGGCCATGCTGCTCTTCATCTGGCGCAGCAGTCGGCCGCATGTCGCTGTGGTGGGCCGCCTGGAGAAGAGCGAAACATACCGCAACGTGCTGCGGCATCAGGTGCAATGCTGGCCGGAGGTTGTGGCGGTGCGCATCGACGAGAGCCTTTATTTTGCCAATAGCAAGTTTTTAGAAGATACCGTGCTCGGTCTAATTGCTGATCAGCCAGAGGTGGATCATTTGGTGCTGATTGGCACGGCGATTAATTTTATTGATGCCAGTGCGTTGGAAACGTTGGAAGGGTTGCTGCGTCAACTGAAAGATGCCGGGGTGCAGCTGCATTTAGCGGCGATTAAAGGCCCCGTGCTGGATCGCCTGCGAGCCATCGGTTTTGTTGAGCATTTGGGCGACCAGTTTGTCCATCTGACCACCCACGACGCGATGTTGTCCATTGGGGTCGTTGCAGATTAAGATTGTACCAATTTGGTCGTTGAATGGTTCCTCATTAGGAGAAATTGGTCCAATCTTGTAATGTTGGGCCACCATGGAAAACCCTTTTTTGCAACGGCCGTTTCCCGTCAATCCTTCCATGAATCAAGTGCGCATCATTGACCTGCCGGGATTGGCTGTGCCGAATTGGGCGCGGGGCCAAACGGGCTTCCAGCTGCTTTCCAGTTTTGCCCTGCGCCAGCGAATAGAAGCTGCTGCTGCTCAGCTTCAGCTTGATCCCAACGATCCCAACTTGTTACAAAGGTATGACGCGTGCCTGACGGCCGTTTCCCCTCAAATCCGTACCACAGCCGAAACAATTGCCCAGGATTACGGCCGTTCCCTGGCCTATCTGCTGCTGACCCTCAAGCGAGGCGATGCCATCAACCAGCAGGCGCGGCCCGATTGGCAGCCGGTTCATTGGGCGTTTTGGCAGCAGATTGAGACGGTGTGGCTGGGCGGCGGCTTGTTGTCCGGGAAATTGGGGCAGACGGCCGTTCCTCTGGCGCGTGATCTCATTCAACAAAGTGGATTTCCTGATTTTCAGCTGCACTTGGCATCAAACGGCCGTCATCTGCCGCTGCTGGGAATGGGGCGAATGGCCCCAAGGGGCACGACGATGATGCTGTTGTTTGATTTTGGGCAAACGGCCGTTAAGCGGGCCATTGCCCATTACCAGGATTTGCAGCTTACTCAGCTTGAGCTGATACCCAATCTGCCCGTTCCCTGTGAAAACGTCCTGCAACCGAGTCTGGAGCTGGCAGAGATTGCTCTTTTTGCCGACTGGTTGTTGGATGTATTGGCGACGACCTGGCAAGAAACGGCCGTTGCCTATCCCGATCTTAGCAATACGGTGGCGGTAAGCTTGGCCTGTTATTTGTTGGACGGCCAGCCGCGCCTAGAAGATGTGGGTTGTTACGGCCGTTTGCAGTATCTCACCGCACATCTAAACCAGTTTTTAACCGAAGGGCTTTCTCGACGGTTGGGACAACCTGTCTCCATAAATCCGTGGCATGATGGCCAGGCCGCTGCGCTAACCCAGGCCGGTATGACGCAAACGGCCGTGCTCACCTTCGGTACGGCGATTGGCGTTGGCTTTCCACCGGCAACGAATGCACCATATTCCCTCAGTTCTTCTTTGATCATTCAACCCACAGTTTGATACACTAGGGTCCATGCCTGAATTTTTTAATGTTTTACCCCCAGATGAAGCCCGTGATCTATTATTTGGCCATTTAACGGCCGTTCTCCCCAACGAGACGATCCCGACCCAGCAAGCTAATGGACGGGTGCTGGCCACTGCCAGCACAGCACCGCACGCCTTGCCCCAATTCCGCCGCAGCACAATGGATGGTTACGCCGTACGCGCCGCCGACACCTTTGGTGCCTCAGAAAGTTTGCCTGCCTTTTTGCAGGTGGTGGGTGAAGTGCCGATGGGCCAACCCGCCGCTGTGGAACTAGGCGTAGGTCAGGCAACTATCGTCCACACCGGCGGCATGATTCCGGCTTCGGCTGATGCGGTGGTGCAAATTGAGCATACACAGTTGGTGAGCGGTGAACAATCTCCAATCTCCAATCTCCAATCTCCTGCAGTTCCGTTTGAAATTGAGGTGCTAAAGTCCGTGGCGGTGGGCCAAAACGTGCTGCAAGTAGGGGAAGATGTCCGTCTGGGGGCAGAAATTTTACCAGCAGGCCACATTTTACGGCCGCAAGACATAGGTGGCTTGCTAGCTTTGGGCATTATGACGGTTGAAGTCGTTCGCCATCCGCGCGTGGGTATTTTGGCTACGGGTGATGAGGTTATCGCCCCGGAAGAATCTGCTGGGCCAGGGCAAATTCGGGACATTAACAGCTACACGGTGGCTGGATTGGTGGAGCAGGCGGGTGGTGTGCCTATTTTGGGTGGGATCATTCCAGATGATTTTGCGGCGCTAGAAACGGCCGCTGCCAACTTGCTGGCCGAAACCGACATGCTGGTCATGTCTGCTGGCTCCTCTGTGAGCGTGCGCGACATGACCGTGCAGGTGATTGAAAATCTAGGCAAGCCTGGTGTGCTGCTGCATGGCGTAGCCACACGTCCTGGCAAGCCCACTATCGTGGGCGTGGTGAATGGCAAGCCGGTGCTGGGCCTGCCTGGCAACCCCGTCTCCGCCATGGTGCAGTTTGATATGTTTGGTGTGCCTGCCATTTACCATTTGCAGGGCGTGAAAAAGATGCCGCGTCGCGGATTGGTCTGGGCACAGCTCAGCCAAAACATCGCCAGCGAAAGTGGCCGGGAAGATTATGTACCTGCTCGCCTGGAAGATGGTGCTAACGGATTGTTGGCCGTCCCTGTTTTTGGGAAAAGCAACCTCATTTACACGTTGGTCAATGCCGACGGGCTAATCAAAGTGCCGCTCAACAGAGGTGGCCTGCTGGCCAGTGACTGGGTTGAAGTCCGTCTGTTTTAAGAAAAAACACCCTTGTTTGCAGACACAAACAAGGGTGTTTTCATGGCCTGGCTAAACGTTAGCCAGAATTCAGGTCAGGATTGGTCTTATGGTGCGGTTGCCGTGAACAATATGGGCAGGCCGGTGACGACCTCGGCACATTTGTCATGGTTACCAACGTTTGGACCAGAGACGAAGACCAAAGAATCCCATTCGCCTTCAGAACCAACGCAGCTAACTTCATCACCAATTGCCAGTTCCATTGCACCTACCTCAGCGCTTAAACCGCCATCGGCTGTAACGGAGGCGCTGCCGGTGCCGTCATCCTGTCCATTGTAGAAGACAGATTGACCAAAGCTGGTGGGTTCCAGCAGGCCGGCAGAGTTGAATTCTGTGCCAACCAGAATGTTAAGCGTGGCGGTATCACCAACTGCAACTGACCCAGCGTTCCAGGTCAATGATTCTTTAACCATGCCATCGAATGGATCAGACACTGGCAAAATAGTGACATTGCCTGGATCATCTGTTTCAAATGGTTGGGCTTCGTTGCTAAAGGTGTCTTCAACGACCACGTTCGTCAATTCCGTGCCGCCGCAGTTTTCCACTTCGATGGTTACCAGGAAATAGAAGAGATTTTCTTCATCCCCATTGTTTTCACCCTGAACCGCCACCGGAATAATGCCATCAGACAAGAATAGGTCGTCCGAGGTACGGAAGGGGCCATCCAGCGTCTTCGTTAATTTCAGACAAGGTTCTGCCGGTGCAGTTGCCGTTGGCGTTGGCGGAATGGGCGTGTTGGTAGATGTCGGTGGCACAGGCGTGTTGGTAGCTGTTGGTGGCACCGGTGTATTGGTGGGGGTTGTAGATGGTTCTGGTGTGTTGGTTGGCGTTGGTGGCGGCGGCGTATTGGTTGGCGTGCTTGTTGGTGGCACGGGGGTATTGGTAGGTGTGTTGGTAGCCGTTGGCACGATGGGGGTATTGGTTGGCGTGCTGGTTGGCGTGGGCGGTGGCCCATCGCAGGGACCCAACTCATCGGTGACTTTCATGTCGTTAGACTGTGCCCCAATGCGAATAACTTCGGTTAGCGGGAACGGAATGCCCAGCGCGACGTAATCCAAAGGAATGACAATCGTTTCATTGGCTTCCATAGGCACAGTGATAATGAAATATTCACCCAAAACGATAAGGCGAATCGCTTCTTCGCCGGGTTCATCTGAAAGGTTGACCACGGTCAGGGAGCCGCTTTCACAATTTAAGTCTAGACTGAGTCGTGTAATGATTTGGTTGCCAGCGGGTCGCGTTGCATCGGGATCGCCATTGGCGCTGGCAAAATTTACTTGCCAAAAGCTGAGAGCGAATAAGGCAATAAACCCGGTTAGCAGCAGTAACAATGTTGGTTTTATTTTATGGTGCATTGAGGTCCTCCATTTTCTTTTCAATGTAATATGTAATTCACAAAAAGTATTTTGACTAGAACAGGTCAGAATTTGTGAATTCCTTGAGTGAAAGCGTAGAAATGGTTACTTGTTAGCTCAAAGAATTTTTGCGTTTTCACTTAATGTGTTTCAGGGGCAAAAATTACATCAGGTTTCAAACTGGGCTTGCGATGGTTAGTTATTTAACTTAGGCAAGGGCACATCTCCTTTCTTTGGCTTGTCGTATTCGGCACAAAGCAGCAAAGGACAACAAACTTTTAGGTGTTTACACCAATCTCTCCCAAGTTAGATGTAGTTTTAAGTTTTATGGAAATTTTATTTTCAGGACACTGACGGCCGTATTGTAGAGGAGAACGGCCGTTATCGTCAACCGTAAGGAGAAAATTTTAAGTTAGGACTGCATCCGACTATGGTTCCTTAACCGAAAGATTCTTCTCTTTGCTGCGCTGTACCGTGCTGAAAATATAAATCGGTGCGCCAAGGAAGCCGGAGATCCGTTCGATGGCAAAGACAAGCAGCGTGAGAGCCACGGCTTGTTCATCGCTGAGTCCGGTGCTGGTGAACAGCAGGGGGGCTAAGCCTTCGCGGATGCCCAGGCCGCCAATGGAGGGCATCAAAATGGCCAAGGACAGGAAGGGGATAACGAGGAAGTAATGGGTGAAGGGTACCGTGTAACCAAGGGCCAGTCCGGCGGCGGCAAACCAGCCAATTTGCATTAGATTAAAGAGAAGCGAGACGCCCATTGCCTGCCAGACGGCCGTCCAGCCACACGCTTGTACGGCTAAAATGACCCCATCTACCTTTTGCCAAATTGGTTGCAAAAACGGTGGCAAGCGCCGCCCCAGCCCGCGCACCAGACGGCCTTCCAGCACCACAAAGCCACCAATGAGACCAATGAGGCAAACGGCCGTTGTTTGCCAAAGCAGCGTGGGGGGAAAATTGTCTGGCCGGAAGGGCAGCGCTGCCAGCCCAATCATGAACAGGGCCAGCAAGCCAGTGGCCCGATCCACCAGGACGGTGCCTGCGGCCGTTTGGGCCGGTACATCTTGCGCTGCTTCGACCGCACGAACGACATCACCGCTAAAGCCGGAAGGCAGCACGGAGTTGAAGAAGTTGGCGGCAAAATAGAGGGATACCAGACGGCCAAACCTAATGGGGGCACCGATGCCACGTAGCAGCAGCAGCCAACGGTAGGCTCGCACAATCAGACTGGCGTTCACCAGCACGAAGCCAAGCAACACCCACCCCAGGTTAGCTTGCAGCAGCCGCTGGCCTATATCAGAAAAATCAACCTGGCTAGAGACGTACAACAGAGCCAGGACAGTAAAGCTAATTTTGATGATGGTGCCAATATGTTTGCGCATAAAGTTTTGAGGGAGCCTCCCGCAGGTTTCATAAACCAATTGTTCTTTTGAAAATTCTGCGGGAGGGTGGGATGGTTAAAGAGGTTGTGGGCGTGGCACTTTGATTTTGGGATCGGCGATGGCCGCTGTGCGTGGTCCGGCAGGTTCTGCCTGCTCGGCAGCGGGCAGGGGGATTTCCAAGCGTTGTCCCACATACAGTTGGGCGTTGGGCTGATTGTTAAATACCTGGATCGCTCGCCAGCGCAGCGAATCGTTGTAGTAGCGGCGCGCGATGCCGCTGTAGGTGTTGCCATGGACCACGGTATGAATTTCCACTTGCTTGCCCCAGTCACCGACGCGGTTTAGCCAGTAAACGGCCGTTTCCCCATCTTCTAAATCAGGCTCAGACGCACCTTCATAGGCAGCCAGCGCCAAAATGCGACGGCGCAACTCGCCATCAACGGCAATGGCATTGAGTGCCTCTTCCCTTTCTTTTTTGCCTTCGGTAGCAATGACTTCAGTTTCTTCTACGTCGCCCACAAACGGATAGCTGTAGTCGGGTATGAGACAGCCAAAATTGTCGTTTTCCGTGTAGTGGAAGCCGCCCCAGCCGTCCAAAAACTGTTTGTTGCTAAAGCGGAAATATTCACCTTTAGAACGTTGTGCCCACAAACCGAAGAGCGGGTCATGGACGTAAACATGATCGTCATCATAGCCGGTGACCACCAAAAAGTGACCATATTCAAACTGGTTGCCAGTGAGCTTAATCCACGGCTTATATTTGACCAGGGCAATAAAGGCGTGGCCGTCGTCGATGTTTTGGCGCAGTTTTTGCAGCGCCTGATTGGCATTGGCATATTTGGTATAGGTCAGGGTAAGCTGCCCGGCACCCCACGCAGCATTTTTTAAATCAGGAATGTAAGTGAATTTGGGACGCACCCCGATGTAAGTGTAAAGTTCATCCGGGGTGATAGCCACGCGCTTGCCGTTAAGCAGCATAGCGACGCTGGTGGGGCCGCAGTCGCCGGAATGGTCTTTGGCATCTTTGTCCCATTGGGAACGATACGGTATTTGCAGCTTTTTTTCGGTCATCGTTACTACTCCTTCAATAAATTAAGAGGGACACAGAGTTACACAGAGAAAACACGGAGTTACACGGAGAAAAGAGAGAACATCTGGTAAATCTGCGCAATCTGTTGATGTTAATTCACCGTAAATTGATCATATCAACGGCCGTCATTTTATCTGCTTTGTGGTGGGGTTGCCATTACCAAGAATAGGACATTCGTTGTCAGATTCATGAACAGCCACTTATAATCAGCCCCCTATGGGAATTTTGCAGAAAAAGATGGGGCGCTCGGCCCTGGTGGTATTGGCTGTTTGGTTGTTTTTCTTTTTGGCGCTGGACAGCATGGTGGGCGACAGTCCCACGATGGATGAGCAAAATCATCTGGCACGGGGGGCGGCGTTTGTGAAAACAGGTGATCCTCGGTTGAGTCTGGAACATCCGCCGCTGGTAAACAGCCTGAGCGGGCTGCCACTGTTGCTCTTGCCTGATTTGCAATTCCCTTTTGACCATCCCAGCTGGACCGACCAGCAGCCGCCAGACGTTTACTGGTACGTTTTTGCCGACCAGTTTTTGTGGCAGGTGAACCAGGATGTGACGCGGATGATCTTTTTGGGTCGGCTGCCGATTGTCTTTTTGACGTTAGGGTTGGCGCTGGTTGGGTTTCACTTTGCTCGTGAATTTTGGGGACGGCCGTCTGCCACTCTCGCTTTTTTTATGCTGCTGTTTGAACCGAATATTTTGGCCAACGGCCGTCTTGTTACCACAGACTTGGGCGGCACGCTGTTTATCACCCTGGCATTGCTGCTGATGTGGCGCTTGTGGGTGGCACCGGGCTGGGCCTGGCGGCGCTGGCTGGTGGCTGGCGTGGGGCTGGGGCTGGCCTTTGGCAGTAAGCTGTCGATGCTGACGTTTGTGCCGATTTTGGGTGTTCTGGCTTTTTTGCCGATTTTTAACGCGGAGGCGCGGAGGCGCGGAGGGGTTGGTCGGAGGTTGGTGCAGTTGGTGGGGGCTGGGCTGGTTTCGATTTTGGTTGTGTGGGCGATTTTTGGCTTTGAGTGGGGGGCGTTTCGTTTTCCGTCAGAGACGTTTGCTTTTTTGAACCAGTTTAGCGGGCCGATGCCTACGTTTTGGGCGGGGGTTGACCAAATTGTAAACGTGAGCCGGGAAGGGCGGATGGCGTTTTTGCTGGGGGAATCGTCAAACCAGGGATTTTTGCTATTTTTCCCCGTGGCTTTTTTGGTAAAGACGCCGCTGGTGCTGCTGGTTGGTTTGTTGGGGCTGGTCTGGTTGGGATGGAAACGGCCGTTCACCCGGCCAAAATTACTCTTTCTCTTCATTCCCGCTCTGTTATATTTTATTGTTAGCGTCATCAGCGACATCAACATTGGTTACCGGCACCTGCTGCCAATTTTGCCACTGATCATTGTGGGTGTGAGTGGATTGCCCACATTTTTTGCCAGGAAATCGAACATGCGCCAAGGGGTGGTGCTGGTTTTGGCGTTTGGCGTGCTGCTGCCAGCGTTATGGATTCATCCACATTATTTGAGCTTTTTTAACCTGGCGGCGGGTGGCCCGGCCAACGGAGCCTCGATTTTGGCCGACAGCAGCAATGATTGGGGCCAGGATTTGTTGCGCTTGCAGGATTGGATGGTGGAAAATGGCGAAGAAACGATTAAGTTTGGCTGGTTTGGCACGGCCGATCCCGCTTATTATGGCATTCGTTTTGAGCCGCTGCCCGGTTTCCCCAGAGCACAGTTTTTGGGTTTGTGGAACAATCCGCCCTTTAGTCCTGAAAAACC
This sequence comes from Promineifilaceae bacterium (SeqCode), assembly GCA_050292445.1. Classification (GTDB taxonomy): domain Bacteria; phylum Chloroflexota; class Anaerolineae; order Promineifilales; family Promineifilaceae; genus Leptofilum. The sequence continues at coordinate 14,892 of JBNKLQ010000071.1, forward strand.
TGAACCGGGCTTGTATGCCATTAGCGCCAGCAGCTTGTGGGAAAGTCACTGGGCGTCGCGGTCTGTTTATGCCTGGTTCCGAGCGCAGGAGCCAGCGGCCCGGATAGGGTATTCGATTTATATTTATGACCTTCGCTAGATTTAGGAACGCAGAGTGACGCTGAGATGACACAGAGTTTCGCAGAGAAGAAAAAGTTTGTTTGGTGGGGAACGGCCGTACTCCTCATTGCCGCCATTTTCCGTTTGGTGCTGCTGCACGATGTGCCGCCGGGATTGTCTCAGGACGAGGTGCTGAACGCTGATATTGTGCAATTTATTCGCGGGGGCAGCCACGCCCTTTTTTTTCGCGAGGGGTATGGCCACGAGCCGCTGTACCATTATTTTTCCGTACCATTCCAGGTGTTGCTGGGTGACAACGTGCTCTCCATGCGGCTGCCTGCGGTGACGCTGGGGCTGCTGTTGGTGGCGCTGACATTACGCTGGGCACGACGAGAATTTGGGGCAAGAACGGCCGTTCTCACCGGAGTTGGTTTGGCGATAAGCTGGTGGCCCATTGTGTTCAGTCGGGTGGGCATCCGCCCCATTTTAGAGCCGGTGCTGCTGCTGCTCTTTGCCTGGTTTTGGCCGAAACGGCCGTGGCTGGCTGGTCTGTTTTTGGGGCTGAGTGTGTACAGTTACACGGGGGCACGGGTGGTTTTTGTCATTCCGGCGCTGTTGGTAGGTTATTATTTTTTGACGCAAAGGCGCAAAGATACAAAAGAGGAAAAAGGAGTAAAGGCTGCGCTGATTGTGTTGGGCATCTCTTTACTCGTAGCGTTGCCGTTGTTTTTGACGTTGCGAGCAGACCCTACATTGCAGCAGCGGGTGGACCAGCTGGCGGGTCCATTGGCAGCGTTGCAGGCAGGCGATCCACAGCCAATTTTGCAGAGCATCGTGGATACTGTGGGGGTTTTTAGCTTTACGGGCGATCCGCGTTGGACGTATACGCTGCCGGATCGGCCGTTGTTTGATTGGGGAACGGCCGTTTTCTTTTACGTCGGTTTGTTGCTTGCCCTGTGGCGATGGCGGCAGCCGCGCTATACCTTTGTACTCATCTGGCTGGGTGTAACATTGATTCCCAGCGCCGTGACGCCGCAGTCGCCTAGCACGGTGCGGCTGGTGGGGGCGCTGCCGGTGGTTTATTTATTGGTGGGATTGGGAATTACGGCCGTTTATCACATTTTGACCACCAGAAAACCAGTCACCGACCGACAAAAATTACGCTCTTCTCTGTTTGCTTTGCTGTTGGTGGCATTGTTAAGCGTGACTGCGTATCGTACGATTAGCGATGGGTTTATCCGTTGGCCCCAGGCAGAAACTACTCGCCTGAAGCATTACCAAACGGTTTTGCTGGATATTGCTCGTGACTGGCGGGCCAATCCCACAGATAATTTAGTGGTGGCTGAAGCTTTTTATGAGCCGATTGATCGTGATTCTTTGATTCGGAATTTGGGCCAAGATCCGCAAGCGCGCTGGGTGCAGACGGGGCCTGAGGTAGCAGGGGCGGTGGTGCTGCCTGCGGGGGGAAACGGCCGTTTCTATGTGCCAGAATTTGCCGCCCCCAACCTGGACTTGCTGCACTTGTCCGGCATCGCTGCCTCACCGCAATTCCGCAGCTCCAACGAGCCATCGTTTGCCGTTTATCCGTTGCCAACAGATCCTATGCTTGCCGTACAATTAATCGACCCTATCCCGTTTGAGGGAGCAATTTCCTTAAGGGGGTATGAGATTTTACCTCCAGAACCGGGAAAACCACTGGTTGTTTTTACCCTATGGCGGGTAGAAATGGGGTTGCCTGCTGATTTGTCCGTATTCGTACATTTGGTTGATGGGGCTGACGTCATTGTGGCTCAACACGATGGCTTGGATGCCGCTGCCACGACCTTGCAGCGTGGCGATATGATTTTACAGCGCCATTTATTGCCTTTGGATGATTTATTGCCTCCGGCTGAATACGCGCTTTTTGTGGGCCTTTATCAACGAAGCACTGGGCGACGTTTGTTGTCTGACTTAACAACGGAAGATCATTTTATGTTGACGTCTATTATCATTGACGAAAAATAGCACCGTCGATATTATTCCACACGTTTGTCACTTAAAATCTTTGGAGGGTACTCTCTATGTTTGTTCGAAGCTCAACCAATCAGTCTCAACGGAAGGGATTGATTATATTTAGCCTATTAATGGCTGTATTGGCAATATTTTCGGCGGTACAAATGATGGCGGCAGATGCGGGAAAAACGGCCGTACATACCAACATTCCCCAGGAATCTGGGGCTGTGTTGACCCACATGGTTACGCTGGACAGTAATGCACCTATAACCGTTACAGAAGAATTGAGCGCAACCGGTGTGGTCACGACCTACACGCTGTATATGCCGCTTATGTTCAATCCATTGACCATCTCTGCAAATAGCCCCAATTCAGCGAATCAATGGACAATTTCTTGGGAAAGCGTGCCAGCAGCAACTGGTTTTGTGATTCAACAATCTCAGGATCCGAACTTTTCCACCTTGACCGATGAGGTGACGGTTGGGGCTGTGACTTCTTATCAATTTAATAACGCCCTTTCTTTTAACAATATTTATTATCATCGGGTTATGCCTGTTTATGGTGATATTGACGGACAATGGTCTAATACCGTTATGGTAATTGGTGGGTATCGGGATGATTTCTCTGATTCAACCTCTGGTTGGACACCTGTACGCCGTACGACCTATCTGGAAGAGACGGTGTCTTATTACGGGACTGGCAATGAAGCCGGGAACCTGATTGTTATCGTGGCGGATCGTTGGGATTGGCTGATTGCCAGCCCGTTGATGCCAGCCCCAGAACCGCCTTATGCGATTCAGTTCCGAACACGGGTCCATGATGCCTCTAATCTGATTTCTGGCGGTCCGGTCTTTGGCGGCGATTGGAATGGACAGGCTTGCCCGGAAATTGGCAATGTGTATCTAACGACGAACTGCTTTAATCACTTTTATAACTTCAACATGATTTTTTACGGGCCGCTCAAGCTGCTGCATGAGCAGGTCAACAAATTATCTTGGTGTTCTAGCTGTGGGGGTAGCCCGCTCAAACGTCTGGGACCCACAATAAATATTGATCCGATTATATCTAACGGGCCTTCTCTGGAGTGGCATACTTACCGAATTGAAGTTCGCTCTAGTGGCGTTAAGTTCTTTGTGGACAATACGCAAAAGGCCAGCTTTAGCGATACAACGTACATCAATGAACCCTATTTTGGTGTCTTTGCCTCCACAGATGAGTATAAGCCTTCTATTTGGTTCTATGATTATTATCAGATTACCCCACTAGATTAAGATTTACACGATTTATTGGTTTATCGCTCTGTAATAAAAGATGGCTGGTACAGAATAGTGCCAGTCATCTTTGTTTTGAGATAGTATTGGGTATGCGTACTTGGTCAGCGTGGCGAAAGGGATTGTGGCTGGAAACGGCCGTACTCCTCTTTTTCTTTGCCTTGGCAGTAAACAGCATGACGCTGCTGTCGCCCACTTTTGATGAGCAAGGTTTTATCACCCGTGGTCTGGGTTACCTGCGTGGCGAAAATCAACATATGCGAGTTGGCCATCCCCTGGGTCTCAATGCCCTGAACGCAGCATTCTTGGTGACCGATGAAACGGTACAACTGCCTACCAACGATCCTTCCTGGCAACTGCCTAACTTTCACCGTCCTTCGGAACTGTTTTTGTGGGAAATTGGCAACGATGTTGACCATGTGATGTTCCTGGCGCGGCTGCCCACGGTGTGGCTCGGGTTGCTGTTGGTCGCTTTGGTGGGTCGATGGGCTCATGAGCTGACAAACTCCCGCTCAATGACCTTGCTGGCAATGGTGCTGGCTGCTTTTGATCCCAATTTGCTGGCAAACGGCCGTTTGGCTACCACAGATTTTGGCTTAACCTTTTTTTCTTTTTTGGCTGGTTTTTTGCTATGGCGTTTTGTGAAACGGCCGTCCTGGCCACGAGCTATCTTGGCAGGGGGTGGCTTTGGCCTGCTGCAGAATACAAAGTTTACTGCTGGACTATTTGTTCCCCTTTTTGCCCTGGTTCTCCTGTTATTTCTTATCCACTGGTTTCGTCAACCGTTAAATAGACCCAGGTTATTTAGCAGGCGTTCGCCGCTGGTGATGCTGTTGGTGGCTTATCCATTGGCCGCCTTTTTGACGTTGTGGGCGGCGTATGGCTTCCAGATTGGCACCTTGCCAGACAGCTTGCCCACCATGCCGCAACTAGCGGGGTTAACCTTGCCGCTGTCTCATCATCTTGAGCAGTTGTTGGACATTGGTGGCCGGTTACAAAAGAGCACGCCTGCGTTTCTGGCTGGCAGCTATTCGGACAACGGTTGGTGGGTTTATTTTCCCGTCGCTTTCTTGCTCAAAACGCCGCTGCCCACCCTTATTTTATTGCTTGGGGCGGGATTGGGCCTGCCGTGGCTGGCCTGGCGACGACAGCTGGCTGGTCGCTGGCTGACGCTTGTGGCGTTACTCATTCCGCCAATGGGCTATTTTGGCTTTGCCCTGACGACGGATATTAATTTGGGCTATCGGCATCTGCTGTCGGTGTTGCCTTTTTTCTTTGTGTTTATCGTTGTGACTCTGTTTTGGCTGGGACAGGAAACGGCCGTTTGGCGACGTTATCAGCCAACTTTTTTGCTTGGTCTTGCTGGCTGGCTGGCGATGATTACCCTCTGGCTGAGTCCACATTATCTGGCGTTTTTTAACGTTTTTGCTGGCGGGCCGGCCGGCGGCTGGCGTTACCTGGTAGATAGCAATCTGGACTGGGGCCAGGATTTGGGTCGTTTGAAAGGGTGGATGGATGAAAACGACGTGGCGCAGGTCTGGTTGAGCTATTTTGGTGAAGGTCGGCCGTCTTACTACAACATCAATTTCATTGGACTAGACAGCTTCCCGCCGCGCCTGATGAACCCGCAGGCACGGCCGTTTTACCCTCATGATCCCGCTCCCGGCATTTACGCCATTAGCGCTACCACGCTGCAAGGCGTCCACTTTGCTGATCACGATACCTTTGCCTGGTTCCGCGAAAAAACACCGTTGGACAAAGTCGGCTACAGTATCTTTTTATACGAGGTGCCGCCGCGTGGCGAATCTACAAACGTCGTGCTGGCGGGCGTGCAGTTGGACGAGCTTGTCCCAGAAGATTTTGCCCGCTTTCAAACCAATCAGGTGGTGCTGCACTGGCTGAATAGCAGCAAAGCTTTCTTGCAGCCTGCTGCTGAGGAGTTTTGGCTGGTAACGCGTAACGATTTTGAATGGGGGTTGGTGGAGACGGCCGTTTCCCGCCAGCTCGTCAGCGAAAATGAACAATATACACTTTATCTTGCCCAAAATCGTGAAGAACCAACGGTGGATATGCTTGAATTTCGTTGGGCTGATCACCAGATTAGTCTGCTGAATCGGTCAGCAAATATCGGGATTCGGGACAATGACTTGCAGCTAACTACCCGCTGGCGCAACGAAACCGACCCTACACCGTTGAAAATATTTGTGCATTTGCTAGATGCATCTGACCAGATTGTGGCTCAATGGGATGGTTTGGAGATTGCTTGGGAGGGCTGGCGTACCGGAGATATTTTGTGGCAACAACATGAAATACCGCTGCCGCCCGATTTATCGGCCGGAAACTATGAGCTGCGTGTAGGCTTGTATGATTCAGTCACCGGTGACCGCTGGCTTACTCCAGACGGCACAGATTTTGTTACGCTCTCAGTCGTGGAGGTTGCCCCGTGAGCCGCTCACATGTTGTGCTGCTGCTGATTGTGTTGCTTGCTGCCTTCTTGCGACTGTGGCAGCTAGACACCTTCCCGCCTGGCCTGTACCATGATGAAGCGTACAATGGGTTGGATGCGCTCTCGCTGGTGCAGGGCAAGACTTTTCCCCAATTTTACGAAGGCTGGGAGCTGTACGCCCAGGATGCCCATGCCGACAATCCCTCCATATCGACGCGCTTCCCCGTTTTTTTTGAAGGCAATTACGGCCGTGAGCCACTGCACGTCTACCTGATGGCCCTCTCGATTTGGTTGTTTGGGGCCACGCCGTTTGCCATTCGTTTTGTCCCAGCCATTTCTGGCGTGCTGGCTGTGCTGCTCACCTATTTTGCTGCGAAAGCGTTATTGGTTCCGGGCCTTGGGGAAAACGACACTCAATCTCCAATCGCCAATCTCCAATCATACACACCTTTGTTGGCCGCATTTTTCCTGGCAATTCTGGTACCGGCTATTCACTTTAGCCGCTTTGGCCTACGGGCGATGGTTTTTGTGCCCATTGAAATGCTCACCGTTATCTTTTTCTGGCGCGGTTACAATCTTAGCCAGCGCACTCCGTCACCCCGTCATCTTGTCACCGGGTCATTTCTGGCGGCTGGTTTCTTCCTCGGACTGGGAATTTACGTCTATGCGGCTGCCCGACTGTTTCCGCTGCTTTTTGTACTCTTTGTGCTGTTTTGGGCCTGGCGCGATTGGTCCCACTTGCGCCGGAACTGGCTCAATGTGGGTGGCATGGCTGCCGTTTCTTTGGTAACCGCGCTGCCAATTTTACTGTTCTTTTGGCGCTATCCTTACTTTTTTGTGTTTCGCATTGCCTACGTGGCCAACAAAGGGTTGGGTACGGTAGAAGATCGACCGTGGCTGACCTGGCTGCTCAACATCGGACGCGTCGTGCGCGGTTTGTATTGGCAGGGTGAAACCCATTTGCGCCACAATTTGCCGGGACGGCCGTATCTGGACCCCATTCAGGCGATTCTATTCACTTTTGGATTGCTGCATACCATTCGCCAAAAACTCAATCCACGCACCGTTTTTTTGCTGCTGTGGCTGTTGGTCATGCTGCTGCCCACCATCATGAGCGGCGACGCCCCCCATTTTGGCCGGATGACCGGCGCGGCGGGCGTGGTGGCGATTTTGGCAGCGATAGGTTTTGCCTGGCTGGGATCAGTTTTCAGTAATCAGTTCTCAGTAATCAGTAAACGCTCACCGATTACTGCTCACCGATTACTGCTTACTGCCTACTGCTTACTCCTCCTCGGCAGCCTCGCCTTTACCCTGCGTGATTATTTTGGCCGCTACGCCAACCATCCCCAGCTTGCCGCTGATTTTTATCTGCCGGATTGGGAATTGGGGCAGGTTGCAGCAGAACAGCCGGAGGGAACGGCCGTTTACCTAGCACCTACGCAGGAAGAAATGGCCACCATTTATTTTGCTTTGGGTGACCCAGACGCCATTCGCAGTTTTAGCGGGACAGGAGCTTTGATTCCGACAGGGTTTCCGGGAGAATCCGTGCTTTATTTTGTACGGCCGTCTGCCACAGAAACGCTAGACCGACTGAAAGCAGCTTTCCCCGCTGATGAGGTGGGCGAATCGCTAGATGGTGTTGTGCCCTTTCGTGTGCCGGCTTCGGCGACGCGTTTGGAAGGATTGCAGCGGCAGGCGGCTGCCTGGGACGAAAAAATCGCGCTTGCCGGTTATCGGGTCATCGTCGAAAATAACCAGCTGCAAGTTACGCTGGCCTGGCGTGCCCTGGCTGAAATGGGTTTGGACTACACAGCCTTCGTGCATTTGCTGGATGAGAACGGCCGTTTAGTAGCCCAACGAGATCGGCCACCGGATGGCTATCCTACCAGCGTGTGGCGGCCGGGTGAGATCATTGTCGATACGTACCGCATTGATCTACCTGCCAATTTGCCACCTGAAACATATACTGTGCAATCGGGCTTTTATCATTTGCCGACCTTGACCGATCTAGGTGATAAAGCCATTCTCACCACCATCCAGATGCCTTATGACTGATAGTGCTACCGCAACCCAAAACCGAGCCAAAGACATGACCTGGGGCATTGTACTGCTCTTTATTTTGTTGTGGAGTCCGTTCATTCATTCACGCACTTATTCCACAAATGACGCTTCACGCATGGCTAGCATCGAGTCGTTGGTGCACCGGCAGACGTGGCAAATTGATGACTCGCCTTTTGCCCATACGCTTGACAAAATTCAGGTAGGTGATGCTTTTTACTCTACCAAGCCGCCGATATTCTCTTTTGTGGGAGCAGGTGTGTATGCCCTGCTTTATCACGGTTTGGGATGGGAGCTGCAAACACAAGGGTGTGCGCCTGATCTTAGTGAGACGAGCTGTCGTGCTTTGTTGGAGTTGAAAACGGCTGATTGGGCCTATTTTACGCTAACTTTTTTGCTTGTTGCCTTGCCCGGCATTGTGATGCTGGCGCTGGCCTACCGGCTGGCGTGGCGGTCGGACCGTCAAGCTGTGTATAGAGCAGAGTTCTCTCACCTCCAGGACCAGTTTTGCTTCAACATGAAAATTCTTGCTTTGCACAGTATAACCAGATGCCCCTTATGTCAAATCATTAGCTCAACAATTCTCATGCCTAGGTATATGATGTATGCAAAATTCATTGAAACTAAATTTGATCACATCTAGACATTTATCAAGATATGCATTCAAAGACCCTTCTAAGCATTGGCACTCACCCAACACTTGCTGCACAACCAACAATGAATTGCCAAATGCTTCAACATGTCTTACCTTCATGGATGCCAAAATTTCTAGCCCGAATAGTAAAGCTTCATATTCGGCTTGATTATTAGTGCAAAAGTAGTTCAAT